>NZ_RQGQ01000009.1 GCF_004770265.1 Leptospira congkakensis | reverse complement strand
CAGCGTCTTCCCGCTACGTTTCGGCACAAGGCCTCACTCGGCCTGCGGCAAATTCCCTTCCGGCACGCTTCTTGCTCCGCAACAAGACGCGCCGACGCTAACACCTCCTTCGGAGGCTCAGCTACAGGGAACTTCGGGAACACTAGTTCGTTATGCGAAATTTTACAACTAATCTATGAGTATAGAAGAAAAATTAAATAAACAGGAAAATAACTTGCTGAAGATTTTGAATAAAAATCTTCCCAATTTTGTAAAAATGTATGACCCCAAAAAAAATGATCTTACAAAGTTTTACCAAATATTGCTAGAATATGAATCAAATATAAAAGAAAATTATAATACAGAAAAACCATTTGTAACAAAAATGTCATTAGCTGGTGCTATAATTACAACAATCACAAATCCGCAAGAGAATACTTCAAGTATTCTAGAGTATTTAGATCGAACTTGCAGCAATATTTTAACGAACCTAAATGATAAAACCAAAATTAAAAATATTAAAAAGCAAATTCTTAAACATATGTTAAATTTTTCTTCTCCAACAGAAGATAGATTCTGCACTGCTTTAGCAGAACTATCGACCTTAGATTACTACATAAATACAAAAAAATACAAATTTGAAAGATGTGAAGCAACAATTCCTGATCGAAAAACAAAAGCCGATTTACATTTCTCAAATGGAGAAGAGAATATATACATAGAAGTAATTAATATTCTAGAGTTTGATAGCTCCAAAGTAAAAAACAGTAACGATCTAAAAACATTCTTAGAAAACAGATTGTATAATAAAATTATAAACAAACTAAGAGCAGAAAACGAACAAAAGAATAAATTTACCTTCCTTCTCCAAACTGTATTTTGGGATATAGATCAATTAAAAAAATATGAAGAATTTCTAGAATCTTATTTAAATGAAAATCGACAATTGCTAAAATTTGTTAGTCTATGCCCATATCGGGATGAAGAAAGTCATGCCCTTGTTTATAAATTCGAGACCATTGATACAAGGTATAACAACATAAATCAAATATCTAATAATTGAAATAAAAATTTTAAAAACGTAAAACTTCGCATAACAGCAACTAACCGCTTCGCTTCGGGACTTACGCCCTCGCTCGGTCTCCGACACATAGGCTTCTGGCACTCCCCTTGCCTGCGCAAGTGTCGTGGCCAGTCCCTAACGTCCCGGCGGGACTCAGGGCCAGCCTACGTCGGTTAGTCTAGTTCGTTATGCGAAATGAGCTAAACCATGAATCAAAAGAAAAAAACAATTTTCTGAGCTTCCCATGCAATGTTTCTAGAAGTAATTATTTGCAAAGTTTCTGCTTGAAATTAAACATATGTCTCATAGTATAACAAGTTATGGGACGTTCTGCTCAACTTAAACTTATTCATCCTACTCCAACATTTGAGTGGGAAAACCTCTTTAATGATGCTCCCAAGCCTTATTTTGAGTCGAACTTAGGAACCTTATTTGACCAGGATTGTATGAAAGTCCTGCCTAAACTAAAAGAAAATTCAATAGACACAGTTTTTGCAGATCCTCCTTTCAACATAGGAAAAGTATACAGAAAAAGTACTGATGACAAAAGACCAGATCACGAGTACCTGGAATGGTCAAAACAATGGATTCGGGAATGTGTTCGTGTTATAAAACCAGGAGGAGCATTATTCCTATATAACCTTCCCAAATGGAATATCCTACTTGGTTCTTATTTGAATGAACTAGGTATGGAATTCAGACATTGGATAGCAATAGAGTTAAATATGCTTCTTCCAATTCAAGGTAGACTTTATCCAAGCCATTATAGCCTGCTTTACTATACAAAAGGAAAACCTAAAACTTTCAGGAAAATTAGAACACCTATTGAATTATGCAGACATTGCCATCGAGAAATAAAAGACTATGGTGGTCATAGAAAAGCAATGAACCCTCTTGGTGTAAACTTAAAAGATGTCTGGACTGATGTTCCTCCTGTACGGCACAGAAAATTTAAATCAGAAAATAGGAAAGCAAATGCACTCTCTACAAAAATAACTGATAGAATTATTGAAATGAGTACATTACCAGGCGATATCGTCTTAGATCCTTTTGGCGGAAGTGGAACCACATATATTTCTTGTGAAAATAAGCATCGTCACTGGATCGGAATTGAAATAGATTATGCAGACGATATAAAAGACCGTTTAGAATCCGATGATATTCATACACATAAGAATACAGACCACGTAGAAGAATAAATTGAAAGTTGTTCACATAGAATCCTTAATTGAAAAGGGAGATTATTCAAAATCTACCGACTGGAAAATTTTGAAAGATGGAATTGTCGCTGAAGTAAAGGAAGTCGATTGGCCACCTGGAAGTGGGAAATTTACTATCTATCCAGAGAGTGGCAAAAAAAGAGGCGAAGGCAATGGCGTAAAACCTATAAAAGACAGCTTCGTAAAAAGATTAGTCGTAAAAGGTTGGGAAGCAGAAAAACCACTCGATATTGCTTCACGAAAAAAACCTGGCAACCTTGACTTACTGTTAGAAACAAATAACCGAAAAATTGCAATTGAATGGGAAACAGGAAATATCTCCTCTACTCACCGAGCATTAAATAAAATGGCTCTTGGTTTAATTAAAGGCATATTAGATGCAGGAGTTTTAGTTCTACCATCTAGAAAATTATATCAATACTTAACCGATAGAATAGGTAATTTTGATGAAATTGAACCTTATACTGATTTGTGGAAAGCATTGAAAATGGAATCGGGAATTTTAATTATCATAGTCATCGAACACGATGAAGAAAGTAAAAAAGTCATGAAAATACCCAAAGGAACAGACGGACGAGCAATTAATTAAAAGCTCGCTTCGCATAACAGCGACTAACCGCTTCGCTTCGGGACTTGCGCCCTCGCTCGGTCTCCGACACATAGGCTTTTGTCACTCCTCTTGCTTGCGCAAGCGTCGTGCCAATCCCTAACGTCCCTTCCGGGACTCAGGGCCAGCCTACGTCGGTTAGTCTAGTTCGTTATGCGAAATTTTCTTAACTAACAACATGAAATTACTATCAATAAGCTTCGATATATCAAATTCAACTTTGCTGAAAACTAAAATTTCAGAAATTTCACCAAATCAAATCCGAAAAGTAGAACTCTTACAACGTTACAATACATTTCTAACAAAAATTGAATCACGACTCTATTTTCATGCTCACCGCCAAAATATAGATCTTACCAATCTATTTCTTATCAAAAATATAGGTGATGAATTGTGGTATGTATACAAATTTGATGATACAGATGGAATTCCATCGCACGTCTTTGAACTAATACAAATTGCATCAAATATTGTAGCTACAACTAACTCATTCATTGTCTCTGAAAGGGACTTATCTTACATCGAAGAAACCAACTTTGAATCATCTCCCAGCATTAATGAAACTCGCATTAATCTACCCGTGAAATGTTACTTTGATATACTTGAAGATTATATGGATTTTTCCTTGGCTCGGATGCATGCAATAGCTGATGAACTCGGTAAATTAATACAAAGTAATCTACATTTTAATCTTTCACAAGAGGAACGGACTCAAGCATATAATGATATGATTATGAATTTAAGTCCATCTCTGAATTTAGGACATGTGACTATAGAAGGAGACAATACAAGGCATAACTCTATTCGCTTTGACCCTATCGGACACGATGTAGACAGGTTCTTTCGAACTTCCAAATTCTCTCTGCCTGGAGTTATTACTATAGGAAATACCCTTTTTACTCTACTTGAGGAAAGTAGATCGAAAACAAGAGTACAAATTAAAGTGAAGCATGTTGCAGGTAGATATTCATTTGAATACAAAAATTTTATCAAATATCATATTCCCGCAAATAAATTAAAAGGAATTGGATATGGATACACTGTATACTATCTTCTCGTTTCCAATGCTCATGGCCTCTTCTTCGTCCGTCGAGGTGAACACGATGCCTACAAAGACACTCGAACATTACTTTTAAATCACTCGTTTTTAAATAGTAAATTTATCTACAACTTATTTTCCCATTGCAAAAATGGCACCGCCATATATACTCGAAATACGAAAAAATGGACAGATTATTAAAAGACACCGAAAACTTCGCATAACAGCGACTAACCGCTTCGCTTCGGGACTTCCGCCCTCGCTCGGTCTGCGACACATAGGCTTTTGTCACTTCTCTTGCTTACGCAAGCGTCGTGCCAATCCCTAACGTCCCTTTCAGGGACTCAGGGTCAGGGAACGTCGTCTCCCCTAATTCGTTAACCGAAATCGCCAATAATTAATTAAATACAAACAGTTTTTTAAATCTTGACCAACTGCCAATATTCGTAAATTTTTACTAAATCTATTCAAACGTTTTAAGGTAACAAATGAAATTTTTAAAATTCGCAATGACAATACTACTTATTAGTACACTTAATCAATGTATCACTTACTTAAAGAAAGAAATACCCGCATATAATCCCGCTAAAATAGAGAAGAAAATATCTAATGTAGATTTTGTTTTATTCTATAAAAGTTTCAACGCGATAGGTGAAAAATTTCCAGTTTCAGAAGCTGTTCATAAAGCAAATAAACAAGCATTTACCGACATTATCGCTGGATGTAAATGTATAAGCAAATTCAATGTATATGTAGATGGACTAGACGACTTAAGCAAGGTTAATAATAAAAATTTAGTAAATATTGAAGTAACCAGTAGAGTAAAACCGAATAGTGCTTTTTTTATAACAACTACTCTTCATGTTATAACTGCCGGCTTATTTCCGCTTTTCGCCGAATTTAATGGAAAAACTGAATTTATTGCTTTTAGTCAAGGAAAGGAAATCAAAAGGTATTCTTACGAAAATGATGTAGTAGAAGTAAGACAACTCCTTTTAATTTTTGCTATGCCATTTACTCAAAGAAGTTATATCACTAATCAAAACGTACCTGATAACTTTGTAAATGATATTTATAGAGATAAACTATATTCATTTGATTCCAATTAAATTCTAAATTACTCTATTCAACACCGAAATCTAAATTCCGAAGTCCTAATTTCAATTTGGCGACTTCGGTTAACTTCCGCTAACCACTTCGCTTCGGCACTTCCGGCCTCGCTCGGCCTGCGGCACATAGGCTTCTGGCACTCCTCTTGCTTGCGCAAGCGTCGTTCCAGTCCCTAACGTCCCGTCGGGACTCAGGGCCAGCCTACGTCGGTTAGTCTAGTTCGTTATACGAAATCGCAAAAACCTATCACTGAATACGATAAAAAAACGATTTGACATATCTCATTTTGAGATAATGATGGTAGCTGTGCACGTTATCAGCTGGAAGAAATTAGATGATTTCATCACTAAACATCCAAATTCTGAATCTTCACTTAAAAGCTGGTATAAATTAGTTAAAAATATCAATTTTAAAGATTTTAATGAATTAAGGACGATTTTTAATTCGGTTGATCAAGTTGGTAAATTTACTGTTTTCAATATTAGTGGAAACCACTTTAGATTAATTGTGGCAATCCATTTTAACAGGCAAAAAGTCTTTATCAGAAATATTCTAACTCATACCGAATATGACAAAGGAAAATGGAAAAAGGAGAATATATGATTCTAGAAATTGAAAAAGTTAAGAATGTTTGGAATGATGTTAAAGATATTCTCTCTGTTCCTCATACAGATAAACAGTATCGAAAATTAGTTAAAATTTTAGATGAATTGATTGATGAAGTTGGAAATAACGAAAAACACCAATTAGCTCCGCTTTTAGAAACCGTTGGAAATTTGATTGAAGAATATGAAAATGATCACTTTATACAACCAAATGCTGAACCAATCGAAGTCTTAAAGTTTCTTATGGAAGAAAACAACTTAACTCAAAAAGATTTAAATATTTTGGGTAGTCAAGGTGTTGTTTCCGAAATTCTAAACGGAAAAAGAGAACTGAACGTTAGACAAATTAAAGCATTAGCAGAAAAGTTCAAAATCTCCCCATCTGTTTTTATTTAAATTTTAACTCTAACTTTGCGACTTCGTATAACAGCGGCTTACTGCTTCGCTTCGGGACAAGCCCTCGCTTGGGCTGCGCCAAATTGTCCTCCTGTCACTCGCTCGCATACGCAAGCTACGTGCCAGTCCCTAACGTCCCAGTCGGGACTCAGGGTCGGACAACTTCAGTAACCCTAGTTCGTTATGCGCAAGAAATGCAAATTCCTCTAATCATAAAAATAAAATTCAAGATAAAATTTGTTAAATATTTTCATTAGTTTGAAAAATTAAATTTCTCCTCACTATGATAAACGAAGCAATATAATCAAAATTTACCAAAAAAAAATTATCTTAAACAATGTTAAATAAATCTATAAATAAATATGAAAACTAAAAAAAGGAAATGAATATGAGATATTGTTCAAGAACCATATTCAAACTAAATGAAAAAGATGTATAAAAGTATGATAACATTAGGAAATTTTTTTACAATTCTGTTCTTAATATTTCTGATAAATTGCCAAAGTGAAAGAGAGGAAATCTTTGGAAAATCAAAAGAGACAAAAGAAAAAGAAGATGCTTGCAATCCTGCTCTAACAATTATAATATGCGATATTTTCTTATATCAATCCTGTCTTAAAGATCCACCTGGACATACATCATGCTGGCAAATTCAAGAAAATTGTATACTTCAGCGTGGCTATAAATGTTCAGGCAAGACTTATTTATAATGTACGAAAAAAATACAAATTAGAAAAGGGAATTGAGTTAATTTATAATTTAAGTAAATAAGTCATTTCCAGCGCATAACAGCGACTAACCGCTTCACTTCGGGACGCCCTCGTTCGGCCTTCGGCAAATTTCCCGCTGACCCTAACGCCTACTACGCAGGCTCAGGGCGGGAAACTTCGTTAACACTAGTTCGTTATGCGAACATTGCGGGGAAAAATCGCCACATCCGTGTGGAGTTTTTAAGAAATCCTTTAAAATTATCGATTTGACAAATATACAAATTTTGTATATCCTGGAAAATTATGAATCAGACAGTAAATATCTCTTTCGAAAAGGCACTTTTAAAAGAAATCGATAAAATTGCAAAAAGAGAACATAGATCCAGATCTGAACTGATTCGTGAAGCAGCAAGGACTTACATTGAGAAAAAATCTAAGTGGCAAGCTATCTTCGATTTCGGTAATAAATCCGTAGAAAAATCAAATCTTACAGAAGCTGACATTTTTGGTGAAATTAAAGCTGTTAGAAGAAATAGACAAGCTTCTTAATGTTTAAAGTTCTCTTAGATACAAACATTTACATTTCTGCAATTCTATTTAATGGAAAACCTAAATTAGTTCTACAAGATTTAATCGATGAGGCTTTTGTTGGGTATATTTCAAATGAAATCCTTGATGAAATTGAAGAAACTTTAGCTAAACCTAAGTTTAAACTTCCAAATGATTTTATTCAGTTTACTATTGAGGAAATTAGAAATGCCACCACTATCATTAAAAATAAACCTCTAAAGGATTATTTAAATTTAAGAGATAGGGATGATTTTCATATTTTAGAAACTGCTTTTTCAGCAAATGTAGATTTTCTTATTACTGGTGATAAGGATCTTCTTACTCTTGAAAAAATCAAAGGTTTTAAAATCATCACAGCTGATGAATATTTAAGAATCAAAGACAAACTTAGCTAAGATGGCGACATCCGTCTCGCTCCCCGCAACGTCGCATAACAGCGTAGAAATGCTGCGCTTCGGCAAATTCCCTTCCGGCACGCTTCTTGCTCCGCAACAAGTCGCACCGACGCCAGCGCCTCCTGCAGAGGCTCAGACCGGGAAATTTTATTTATACTAGTTCGTTAGTCGCAATAAACCACAATTTATATGAAAAATCTAAAACAAATGCGACCAGTTCTCTTGCTTTTGTTTAGTGATTCAGCTACTTCAAAAGTAAGAGTGTTATGACCAATTTAAAACAAGGAAACAGAATTTTCTGTCAAATAATTGATGGTAATTACAATCCCATCGTTCATAAACTCTTCGACAATTATTCAAAGGATATGTGATGAACTGAAGTAATTCAAAAAAAATATTAAAGGATTTTATTTTTGAAAATAACTCGAGAACTAGGATTGACATAAAAACTTCAGGCCATAAATTCTTAGAATCAAATCGGAACAAATTCAGGAAAAAATCGGCCCTATGAGTAAAACAAAAAAATTATCTCCTAAACAATCTGAAGAGATCATAAATACATTAAAACTTCGTTTTGAAAAGAATAAAAACCGCCATAATAATTTAGAATGGGGAAAGATACATAGTAAACTGGAATCAAATCCCGATAAGTTATGGTCACTCAATGAAATGGAAAATACGGGAGGAGAACCAGACGTTGTTGGTTACGATAAAAAAACAAATGAATTTATCTTCTATGATTGTTCCGCAGAAACTCCCAAGAATAGGAGAAGTATTTGTTATGATCGAAAAGCACTTGATTCTAGAAAGGAAAACAAACCTAAAAGTAATGCCTTAGATATGGCAGCAGAAATGGGTATTAAATTATTATCAGAGGAAGAATATAAAGATTTACAAAAACTAGGAAACTTCGATACCAAAACATCAAGTTGGATCTTAACACCTCAAAACATTAGAGACCTTGGTGGAGCCTTATTCGCAGATTTTCGCTATGGTACTGTCTTTATATACCATAACGGTGCTGATTCATATTATGCGGTCAGAGGTTTCCGAGGTTCTCTCCGAGTTTAATTCAAAACAATGTCAAATTTGTTTTTAAACAGATTGATTAGTATCGAGGACCTCAAAGTTCAATGGGAAAATTTCTCGGCACCCGTAGACCATTATGTTGATACATACCAAAAATTTAACAAGGTTGGGTTAGCAATAAAACCAAACGATACTCTTTGGTATTTAAGACAAATGGATAAAAAAACTATTCTAACTTCTGGAACTTGGGGTACTAAACAATCATTTACAAATCGATTAATAACAACTACCCAATCTGAACATATCTACTCTTCTCCTCTTTGGAAAAAATATTCAGCTAATCGATGTTTAATTCCAGTGTCCGCATATTTCGAATGGCAAATGCAACTTAGCGGGAAAAAACATAAATTTAAAATTGAATTTATTGATAAAGATTCCTATTTCGGTGGTCTTTGGGGATACAATCCGGGAGACGATAATACATGGGTCACAATCGTTACGCAAGTTGCTAATGAAAAAACAGCCGAAATTCATAACTATGGAGACAATAAACACAGGCAACCGATTGTAATACGTAGAGAAAATCGAAAACGATGGATTGATCCGGGAAAAAACTCCGAATCAGAAATTAAAAATATAATTACTCAGTTCCAACAAAGTGAAATAATAACAGATGATCTTGACTACGAGCAAACACTGTTTGGCTGAAACTAAATAAGATCTACTTTTTGATATCATCGCCAAAAATTCTTCGAAATTGTTTTAATAAAATTAAAAATCTTTTTCTATCTTTTTCAGGTATCGAGCTTAGTATCGGTTCGAAGTGACTTAAGATTTTTTTAGGCAAAATTTTTTCTAACGACAGACCTTTCGCAGAAAGACGAATAACAGTCGCTCTTTTGTCTAATTTCGAAACCTCCACTTGGATCAGTCCAGCTAACTCCATTCGACCAATCATTTTGGAAGCAGAAGGAGCATCTTGTAACGTCAATTCAATAATTTGCTTCTGACTAAGAGCTTCCTTTTGCCATAACATTGCCAATACCTGCCACTGCTCTGGTGACAAGTGATACTCCCGTAGACAACGAATCAATTCTCTTCGAAAGAGAAGAGAAACTCGATTCAAATTAAAACCAATCTGATCATCTAGTAAAAACATATTTTTATATTGATTCTAATATACCCGATTAGTTGTCCAAACAATTATAATTTGACAACATTAAACCGAGCAATTTAATTGTCTAGACAACTAAATTGAGGCAAATAAATGAAACGAATTGATTTTTGTTTTAGAGTGTTACTAGGTATTGTTTTTATTCTGTTTGGATGTAGCAAGTTTTATGCGTTTATGCCAACGCCACCGATGACTCCAGAAGCTGCAAATTTTATCGGAGCCATTATCACTACTGGTTACTTATGGAAATTGGTAGGATTTTTAGAAATTTTTGGCGGTATACTCATCCTCTTCAATAAAACAACTATCCTTGGTTTAGTAATTCTTTCACCAATTATAATCAATATCATTCTTTACTTAGGTTTTTTACAATATAAGGTTGGACCGGCACCATTTATGATGATATTTTTTTTAATCTCAAGCACAAGTGTTTTGGCTTGGCAAAGAAAAAATCAATGGATAAGATTATTCAATTTTTGAATTTAATTAAAATAAGTTAGGTTAGGATTTAATACAAAAGATATTATTACTTCGTTGGAGCTGAAAAAACAATCATCTTGGTTTTATTTTATAAGAAGGGTCTTTTTACGTAAACCCTTCTTATATCATACTTAATTCATATCATCAATCTTAATATCATCCGGTGATGGTTTACCAACTCCTAGTTCTACAAGATCCCTCAAACTAAGCAAAAAAGTTGCCCATTTCATACTACAATGAGCAGTAAACTCCGTTTCCTCTTTCCAATCTTGATGACGGAAATAAAGAATTGTCATTCTTTCACCATCTGGTGCCTTTCCCGAATGCAACTGAAAATCAATATGAGAACCAATCCAATCACCAGGACCGGCGGTACATTCCCATAACAAATGTTTGGGTTCTAACTGCTGAACTTTCATTTCAATTGCGTTTCCATGTCCAAATCCAAACTGAATGGACTCACCGACCGAGGATACGCCAGTAACAAAACTACCGTTCACTTCCCTGGTCCACCAATTGCTTAGTCCCGTTTTTGTGATAAGTGCATCCATCACCTCTTTTTCTCCAGCTCTCATTCCAACTTTATGGTAAATTCCATTCATATGGGTCTCCCTATTTTTATTTTACTATTCTAAAATACTTTCTTTATCTTTATAAAATACTTGAGTGTTTAAGTGATCCACCCGCTTAAACTATCTAGTATATTTGTCCAACCATGATTGTGCATCTTGATTTGAATATCGCTGATCAGTTCTTCATGTATTAAAGTCACAAGCGTATTAAATTTTTGATTTTCCTTTGAATTTTTTTCATTCAAATCTCTTAATTCTTTAAAAGTAACAGTAACCAGTGTATCTCGATTTTCGGTAGCATGGGAGCGCCATGTGAAAACAAGCTTATGAGGTTTTTCAATGACAATGTATTCTCCTTCATGTGGAAGAATTTTACCATCCAGGCTCATGTTGATTAAAAATTTCCCACCTGGTCTTGGATCCATTGTTACAGATTCAATACCTATTCCCTCTCCTGACAAAAACCATTGCGCAAAATCTTCAACATTGAGCCATGCTTGAAATACTTTTGTTGGATCAGCATTAATTCTTCTTTCTACTTTTAGAATCTTTTGGTTCATTCTCCTTCTCCCCTAAAAATGCGTCGAGTTTCGCTAATTTGTTAGTCCAAAACTCTTGATGATATGTAATCCAATTGGTTGCCTCAATCAGAGTTTGATTTTGCAACTCCAAACGATAACTTCGGCCATCCTCTGGCGCACGCACCTTCCGAACCAGTTGCGCTTCAGTCAGTACTTCGATATGTTTGGCTACCCCAGCAAAGGACATCGAAAAAGGCTCTGCGAGTTCAGAAATGCTTAAAGAACCTTTACGCAGACGAGACAACATTTGCCTTCTTGAATGGTCCGCAAGAGCGGCAAACACCCGATCCAAAACTTGTTCTTTTCTCTTTAATTCAACCATTTAGTTGAATTAATTATTTTGTATTTTTTTAGTCAATTATTAAACCAAATGGTTGAACAATTTTCGTAATAAATACAAATGCAAATCGGCCAAAAATCGAATTATATAGGATTTACATCCAAAGACAGTAATAGAAAGATATCTATACGGATTGAATATGAACTGGATTCTACTCTTTATTGCCGGACTATTTGAGGTTTTATTTGCTTTTTGTTTAGGAAAAGCAAAAGAGAACACAGGAAACGAAGCCTATTTTTGGTATATAGGATTTTTTATCTCACTACTGATTAGTATGACATTACTCATCAAAGTAACTCAAACTTTACCAATTGGAACAAGTTATGCAGTTTGGACTGGCATTGGGGCCATAGGAACAGTTTTAATCGGGATTATTTTTTTCAGAGAACCAATCGAATTTTGGAGAATGTTCTTTCTCACTACTCTTGTTTTCTCTGTTGTAGGATTAAAATTCGTATCACATTAGTGAATACAAAATTTGAACAATTAATGAAACACAAACCTAGTGTAACAGCAGCAATTCCGCCTTTTCTAAATTCCACCAAAGAGAAGTTATTTGATAGGCTTAAACTACCAATCACAAACATTACATTAGAACCAGAAAGTTCAGAATACGATGCCTGTCATTTCCAGGTTCAAAATAAAAAAATCCGGTTTCGACAAGCAAAGGTCACACCAAAAAAAATCGGACAATTCGTAACTCTATGGAAACGGAATAAAGCCGGGATTACAGAACCCTTTGACTCGAAAGACAATACGGATATCTATATTATTTCTGCTAATCAAAAAACACAAATAGGATATTTCTTTTTTACAAAACAAATTTTAAGTGAAAAAGGAATATTATCCGGAAAACATGAAGGTAAACGAGGATTCCGCATTTACCCCTCTTGGGACACACCTGCCAACAAACAAGGGTTATCAACAAAAAAATGGCAAATACATTACTTTGTTGAATTAACTGGAAAAGAAGAAGATTTGGAATCTATCAGTAAACTTTTAGGCCTCCAACGCCAATAACCCCATCTGAAAATCCCCCACCTATCATTGCTGAACGACTCAAATCAAAAGACAAAGTCAAAGCAGACAAAACAAACGAAGCAACAATACTTTTTGCTCACATAGTTGAATTTACCGTTGTATCACAGACAATCGAGCCGGAAAAAATAGTTTCACTTTTAAACTATACATTCTCAGAATTTGATACAACTATCTAAAACCATAGTTTAGAAAAAATCAAAACTGATTGGGATGATATGCGAAAAAACATTAACCCTTGAATTCTACTTTACCCTCAACTTGGAATGAAGAAAAAGGACGAATGAATCAAATTTTTCGAAAAAACTTAACTACACACCACTTTGATTTAGACTGGAACCGTCATGTCACAAGTAGAACATATGAAAAATTTGGTTACGATGCAAGATGCGAAATTCTAAAGGAATTCGGATATTCCATAGAACAAATGTTAAATACAAATTCACGTTATGTTCCTGGATCCACATATGTCAGATTTTTAGACCAACAATTTGCTGACGCTGAAATAACTGTGGAATCACAAGTATTCAGAATGGATACGGGGGTTCTATTATGGAAACAAAGTATTATAGGACCGAACGGAAAAAAAGCCTGTGAATTAGAAACAACATCAACATTGGTTCAAGATGACAAAATCATCATCATAAAAAAAATACCAGAAATCAATATAACACCTTACAAATTCACCATTCACCCGAAACCCACAAAACAAAATACAGTTGAACATGACCACTATATTCCATTTAGCGATATGAATTGTTTTTGGAATTTACCATCAGATTCCATTTGGAAAATTTTCGAAGAAGGTCGTTTTTTATTTTTTAAAGAAATTGTAGATTTGAATTTAATCAAAGAAACGGATGCTACTACTTTCTTTATGGGTGGAGAAATTTTAATCCACAAACAACCAGAACCAGGATCTCATGTAAAAATCCTAAGTTGGATCGAAAGTTTTCAAAAAATACGTTTTTACTTTAGACAAGACATTGTTGATCTCAATGGGAATTTACTAGCAAGTATGAAAGATGAACAGTTGTTTGTATCACTTTCAAAATCTAGACCTAGAAAAGCACCAGAAGCTTTTTTTAATAAAATTGAAAGATTTATTGAGTGACTTATGATTTCTGTTTGAGAAGAATTTCCTCATCCAAAGTTAATTCGCGATACTTACCTAGAGCAAGTGTAGGATCTAATTCTAATTTCCCCATTTTCATTCGTTTGAGATAAGTTACTTCTTTACCTAAACTTTGAAACATCCGGCGAATTTGCCTATATTTTCCTTCTTTTAACCAAACGGTAACCACTGTTGGCTTTTCAAGGTTTGGAACGGCAAGTCTTGCTGGCAAAGTTTTATATCCATCATCCAAAACAATTCCCTTCTCAAAGGCTTTTATATCCTCTCCTGTTACTAAATCAGAAATTTCAGCATAATATTCTTTTTCTACAAAATGTTTTGGTGATGTATAATAATGGGCAAGTATTCCATCAGTGGTAAACAATAACAACCCTTCTGTTTCTTTATCTAACCGACCCACAGGAAACAATTCCATATTTTGATGTCTTTCACTTAAGTAGTCCATCACTGTTTTTTCACGTGTGTCTTCCGTAGCTGTAATACAATCCGGTGCTTTGTTCATCATAAAATAATAAAACTCTTTTCGAACGAGAGTTTCTTCGTAGTAAATGATTTCATCAGTAAGAGAAACTTTAAAACCAGGATCTTTGATTACGATTCCATTGACTTTAACAAACCCCTGATGAATCTCTTTTTTGACATCGGAACGAGATCCTAGACCATAATTTCCGAGCACTTTATCCAACCGTTCTTTTGCCATATATTGAGATCATCAAATTTCAAACAGAGAGAGCAATCAGGATTTCCCCATCCAACCATTGATTCGATCTAAAAAAAGCTATCGAAAACAAATGACAAAAACAATCTAACTAGTATGTTCGATATCTTAAAAAGGATTTTGAAAACCTCGAGAATTGCTTTTGATTTGGCATATAAGAGCTCTCCTTTTTTAACCGCATTTATCTCTATCCTGACCATTGCCAATGGCCTATTTCCTTCATTACTCGTTTGGATAGGAAAACTAATCATCGATTCCATTCTTCTCACAAACTCACAACCAAGTGAATGGAATCAATTATTACAATCAGATGCAGTTCAGTTAGTTTATGTCGAAGGTATACTAACGATCCTATTTTTTGGTTCACAAAAATTATATAATGTCTCTTATACTTTGCTTCGCATTCGATTAGGGCAAGAAGTTAACGAAAGAATTTTATCCAAAGCCATTCGTTTAGAACTCACTCATTTCGAAGATTCCGAAACATACGATAAAATGACTCAAGCCAGAACAGAGGCTTCTTCAAAACCTCTTTCGATGGTGACACGTTTTTTCACGATAACTCAATCCTCCGTCACCATTATAAGTTTTTTTGGACTTCTTATCAAACTTTCACCACTTGCTTCTTTTATTTTAGTGATTGCGGCTATCCCTTCTTTTATTGCCGAAACAAAGTTTTCTAGTCATAGTTTTCGTTTGTTTCGATGGAAAGCAAAAGAGACAAGAGAACAAGTGTATCTTGAAACTCTTATGGCAAGAGAAGATAATGCAAAAGAAATTTTACTTTTTAATTTAGGAAAAGAATTTTTAAATAGATACAAAGATAACTTTCAAAGAATATA
The DNA here is from genome assembly GCF_004770265.1 of Leptospira congkakensis. Lineage (NCBI taxonomy): Bacteria > Pseudomonadati > Spirochaetota > Leptospiria > Leptospirales > Leptospiraceae > Leptospira > Leptospira congkakensis. Next base: position 322,054 of record NZ_RQGQ01000009.1, on the reverse strand, counting down.
TAACGAAGATAGAAAACTAACCATCTATAAAGGTTTTTTTAGTTTCCTTCTCGGATTACTCAGTCAATTTGCATTTTACGGTTCCTATATCTGGATTGTATGTCTTGCTTTATTACATAAAATTTCATTGGGTGAAATGACTATGTATCTAGTTATCTTTAGACAGGGACAAAACACATTCTCCAATGCACTTTCTGCCTTTGGTGGAATTTATGAAGACCATTTATATATAGAAAACCTAATGGAGTTTCTGGATTTACCCATCCTAAAACAATACGGAACTGCCAAAGGTAATCACCAAAGATTAGGAATTGTTTTTGATTCTGTTTCTTTTCAATATCCAGGTTCCAAACAACCTTCATTATCCAATGTTAGTTTTGAATTAAAACCGGAAGAGAAACTTGCCATCGTCGGGGAAAATGGATCAGGAAAAACAACTCTTATCAAACTCCTAACTCGTTTGTATTCACCTACATCTGGAAATATTTATTTAGATGGAATCAACTTAGAAGATTGGGACGAAGAAACTTTACGTAGAAGGTTTGGAGTCATTTTTCAAAACTTTGTTCAGTATCAATTCAAAGTGGGTGAGAACATTGGAATGGGCGATGTGTTAAAAAATCAATCAGAAGCAGAATGGATACCTGCAGCAAAATTAGGCATGGCGCATGAATTTGTAACAAATTTGGAAAATGGATATGAAACTAGACTTGGAAAATGGTTTAAAGACGGTCGAGAATTGTCTGGTGGACAATGGCAAAAAGTGGCTCTTGCTCGTGCCTTTATGAGATCCAATGCGGATATTTTAATCTTAGATGAACCTACATCTGCCATTGATGCTGAAGCAGAAATGAAAGTTTTTGAACACTTTAGAGAACATACACAAGGAAAAACTGTAATCCTAATTTCCCATCGTTTTTCCACAGTGCGAATGGCTGACCAAATTTTAGTACTCGAACAGGGAAAAAAAACGGAATGGGGAAGCCATGAAGACCTCCTTTTAAATAAAGGAAAATATGAAAAACTATTTCGATTACAACAAGCGGGATATCAATAGCAGAATCATAATATCCGATACTATAAATAGATGAATCATGTTTCGAACAATAAGGATAAGATATGGAAGACAGTTATTCAAATTTAGGAATGCGAAAACTTAAAGATCTTATCGATTCATTTGGAGAAAGATCAAAAGAAATTGGTTCTGTAGCAGCATCGATCCAACAAGTTGCAAAACAAACAAACCTGCTTGCCTTAAATGCTTCGATTGAAGCCGCAAGAGCTGGAGAACATGGACGAGGATTCGAAATTGTAGCCAATGAAGTGACAAAGTTGTCTTTTCAAACATCTGAAGCCACAAAAAAAATCTCGGGAATTTTATCTCGCATCAATATAGAAAATTCATCTGCAAACGAAGATGTTTTTGAGATGGAAAAACAATCAATCCTAGACTATGCAGAACTTTGGACTAACAATATTGCCAAAGAACTTGAATCTAAATTTTACATTATGGCTACCTCACTCTATGGTTTGAAATTTTTAATCCAAAGTTTAGTCCATGCTAATATTGGAATGAAACGAGAACATCTACTTCTAATCTTACAAGAATACTTAATTCAAAATGAACAACAACTTGCATATGCAATCTGTTGCGAACCAAACGTAATTGATTCGATGGATGCAGAATACGCAAATAAAGAAGGTCACGATTCTAAAGGTAGATTTGTTCCCTACTGCCATAGACATACAGGAAGGATTTCGATAGAACCTTTGCAAGGATATGATACAGTCGGTGAAGATGGATGGTATACTCTCCCCCGCGATTTAGGCGAAGATGTAATGATGGAACCTTATGATTATCCAATCGAGGGTAAAACAGTAAAGATGACAAGTCTTATGACCAACTTATTTTTACATTCCAAATTTGCAGGTATCTTAGGAGCAGACTTTTCACTGGAACAATTACAATCAGAACTTTCACCGAAAAAATTATTCGGATTTGGAAGGACATCACTCATCACATACGATGGCAATTTTGCCTCCCACCCAGAAATTGAATTTTTAGGAACCCCGGCAGAACTTCTAACTGAGGATGCAAAACGAGCTGTTCAAAAAGGTGAAAGTTTCACCTTTATCGACAAATCAAATACTGCAAGAATCCTGAAACCAGTTCGAATCGGGCAAAGCAAAAGGCCATGGAGCATCCTTGTGGAATTCAATTTACTTTCCGCACTTAAAAAATAGTCATTACCTCTCCATTGAAAACGTCTGATTAGATACTTGATTCGCCATCCCAAACCAAAACTCTGGTTTTATGGACATCGATTCTTTGTTACAGGATTTAAAAACTCTTTTGGATTCCCCAAAGGAACTTGTAACCATCTCCGAAGAAAAACGATTGGAACTCATGATCCTTTGTGGGAAAATTTCTCGCCCAGATCGTAATGAAGTGCGGAGAAGAAACCGCACAGTTCGAGTAGAAAAAAAACAAACTCTTAAAATTCAAGAAAAACAAAAAACAGCACTAACAGGAATCAGGCGGGCGAGAGAAACGGCTGTTTTCAAAGCTCCACTACAAATTTCCAATTCAGCTGGATGGTCTTGGGACAAAGCAGAAGAACTTTCAAATCCCAAACCTTGTTATATCTGTAAAACTCCGTTTACAAAACTTCATTTTTTTTATGACTCAATGTGTCCGAATTGTGCGGAACTCAATTATTCAAAAAGATTTCAAACAACAGATCTAAAAGGGACGGTAGCAATCATCACTGGCTCTCGGTTAAAAATCGGATATCAGGCCACCTTGCTTTTGTTACGTGCCGGTGCTCGAGTCATTGCTACAACAAGATTCCCAAATGATTCCGCAATTCGCTTTTCTAAAGAAACAGATTTTCATTTGTGGAAAGATCGGTTACAGATTTTTGGACTAGATTTACGACACACACCTAGTGTAGAAATTTTTTGTAAATTTTTAGAAAATCATTTAGAGCGTTTAGACATTCTCATCAACAATGCAGCCCAAACGGTAAGACGACCTCCTGGTTTTTATAGTCATCTTCTTGATACAGAAAAACTAAGTCTTTCTGAATTGCCAATGGATGCACAAAAATTGCTTAATTTCTATCAACATTGTAAACAAGAATTAGATTCTTACAGGTCTGATTCAGAAATGAAAGACACTGCTACAGCCCTTGCTGTGAGTTGGAATCACAAAACACCGGGTGTTGGAATTCGTTCTTCTGCTGCCTTATCCCAAATTCCCTATTCACATGATAATTCCCACGAACTAGAAGCTGTATTCCCAGAAGGGGAATTGGATGCTGATTTACAACAAGTTGACCTTCGCAAAACAAACAGTTGGCGACTAAAACTTGGAGAAATCAATACTTCAGAAATGTTAGAAGTTCAGTTAGTAAATGCAGTGGCACCCTTCGTACTTTGTAACCGACTTGTTGGAATTATGCGGAAAGACAATACGGGAAAAAAACATATCATCAATGTTTCCGCAATGGAAGGAAAATTCCATAGGTTTAAAAAAGAAGACCGTCACCCACATACAAATATGGCCAAAGCTGCCCTGAATATGATGACTCATACCTCAGCAGAAGATTTTGCAAAAGATGGGATCTTTATGAATGCTGTGGACACTGGATGGGTGACAGATGAAGATCCCGTTGAACTTGCAAAAAGAAAACAAGACCTTCATGATTTCCAACCTCCACTGGACATTGTTGATGGCGCTGCGAGAGTCATTGATCCCCTGTTTGACGGCATCAATACAGGGAAACACTGGATTGGAAAATTTTTAAAAGATTACTTCCCTATTGATTGGTAGGAAAGCACCTATCACCTTCACCCACAGCTTCTCTTCCTAGAAGTAAGCCTCTAAGCTCCTCATCGAACCTTACATTGCCTAGAAAGCTGATCTCATTCAGGTATAATTGCGACCATTGTGGACTTATGTATCCATAACTTCGGAAACTTTGCTTAAGGATATTGTTTCGAGCTTCTGCACTATTAGATGTTACACCATCCTTCGTGATCCATCTTTCTCTACTTAAGTTATATCTAGGGTCTTTTGATTTTTTAGAATGATTCACCATCCGATGGTTAGGTCTGTCCCAGATGAATGTATAATACTCATCTGTGAATAAAGGCACATACCTTGGGATTTTCTCATCTAAGTCCTTCCCTAGATACTTCTGATTATTCAAGGGAATAGATTTGTAAAAGGTCATACCATGATTAATCCCAATAGTATGGACCATTGTGCCTTTCTGCTCCCCTCCTAACGCATTACTTAAGTAGATTGAAGCTGATCCAGTTTTGTATCTTCGGGATCTATGCTTATTGGCTTTTAGAGATGAGGAGTATAAAATAACTGTATCTGCAACAGCTAGAGGCTTGTTTTTAAGGGCTTTAGTGAGGTTTCCCTCCTTCGGTAGCCTGAAGTCCTTAGTAGCCTCTTGTAATTCATTATAGAGCTGTTTTTGAAGGGACTCATTTAGGATAGAGAATAGAACCTGGATTCTTTTCTTTAGAAAATAAGAACTCTTGTAGGATAAATTTAGTTTCCTAGAGATCTCCTTAGAAGTCATCACCTTGGGATATTGCAGTATTTGATCCTGCATTATGTAAGATATATAGGCTAGAGGTAACTTAATGTTATGGAATGGTGTTTTTGAAGTAAGGCTGATCTGCTTATGGCAGTGAGAGCACCTCCCAATAGATTCCCTACCTTTTACTTTGAGAAAATTAAGCTTGGGTTCTTTAGAAGATTGAGGACAATTACAGTTTTTGGGGAATAAAGTATTTAGAATTCTAAGAGTTTTAAGTGTATATTCTCTCCTTATGAGTTCATTTTCTAGAGGTGTTAGGTTCTTAGATGGAGGTGTATAGACTACTTTTGTGAATTTTGGGAGGAAAGATGAATTTCCTCCGTTAGATGAACTAGATTTACCTGCTTTGGGCTTTAAGGTGATAGGCTTCGGTAGGAATCTGTAACGTCAGGATTTGTTCCTTCGGTGAAAACTTCTTTAGAAACTGAGTAAAAGACAACAAGTTCCCTTTTTTAAATCGAAATTTAAGGAGTGTTGTTGCTGGTGACTTCAACCGAGTTAACATTTCTTTCCAATCTTGAGAATCAAGCTCTACAATCAAATTCGCATCTGTGAGTAAACCAGGAATCACTTCTGCTACCCCTTTTCTTACGTGGATGGAATATGATTCTTTCGTATCAAGAAACACAAATCCGACTTTTTCGTCTGTATTTACGCTTAATTTCGGATCCAAATTCGTTACAAAACTGCTTAAAATTACTTTTACAGGATAACGTCTTAACAAAGCCGGACTTGGTCTTACTTTAATTTTGGCAACAAACTGATTTCGTAATTCGAAAGCTTCCGTTAGATAATAATGTTTTGCATTGGCATTTGATTCAGACGCACCCAATTTTTCCAGCGCTTCTATTCGCAAAGGAATGACATCCGTTAACTTTGGATCATTCCGAAGAAGGTAACCAGAAAGTGTTAATACTGTTTGATATTCTTTTGATTGAAGTTTACTTTTTGTATACTTAAGTAAATTTTCACTTCCACCAGCTAAATCTACAATCAAGTCAGCATAAACCTTTCGATCCAAGGGTTGTAATTCCGCGGAATCTCCACTATACCAACCCAAATTTCCAGTAAATGCCGAACGAACCGACCAAGACACTTTTCCATAAATTTCTTTAAGATAAGGAGATTTTTTTAGATGTTCTGGGAGTTGGATCAATTGTACCAAGTCATCCGGATGGTAACCTGCATTGATACCACGCAGCGACTGATCGTGTACAAATTGTACGGTATCTCGATAATCAGTTACTATATCATAAATATTTGATTTACCTGAGATGGGTTTTCCGTGACTAGGAACCAGGTGGTCCGGTTTTAAATTTCGGATGATATCCAGCGACTCGTACCAATGTTTCAAACTCCGAAACCAAGTTCCACGAATCGTATATAAATTGGGGAATGCTTTATAAATATTATCACCGACAAATAAGATATTTTTTTCTGGATGATAAATATAAATTTGATCGTCCGTTTCACCTGGAGCATGGATCAGTCTCAGTCTTATTCCTGAAACTTCGATATCAAGACTGTCTCGAAACGTTTTTGTTGGAGGAACAAAATCTAATTTTGTATCAGCATTATAACCTTGGTAAGGCCCTATCCCTACATTGACCAAGTCACTTTTTTCTAAATAATTTCCAAACATCCGAGCACTCCTCGTTCCAATGATGGGAGTGGTTTCACTTGCTAATTTCTGAACCGTAGGAAGTAAACTCTCGTGTGCATACACTTCCGGTGATCCATCCGTAACAAATGACTCGGAACCAAAAATATGATCAGGGTGGCTATGTGTGTAAATGATTGCTTTGATTGGCAACGAAGAAATTTTTCGAAAATCTTCTAAAACTTGTTTGGATGCCTTTAACTCGTCTAACGTATCAATGATGATGAGGCCATCTTTCCCAACAAGTAAGATTGAGTTGGCGATTCCATAGCCAACTGCGGAATAAACTCCTGGTGCCACTTCATAAATTTTTTTTTCAAACTCGGCATTAAACTCTTCTAAATGGACATGACCGGAATCATTTACAGCAGTTTTTGATTTTGTAGAATGACAATAGACCAGTAGGATTAAAAAAAAACAGAGGATTAAGGATTTAATTTTCATACAATTCCTTATCAAACAAACCCAAGGTTAAGGAATAAACATAGTTTTGTGAACCAAAGAACGGAACCTTTCCATTTAAACCCAGTACATTGTCCGAATTGTATAATCAATCATCTGTCACTCGTTAGAAATGAAACCATTCACAGGATTCATTCAAGAAGCAAGATAAACTAACTATAATTAGTTGAATCGGTTCGCAGGAAAAGAATGTGGATAAAAAAAAAGATAAATTACTATCTAGGAACTAAGCATTAAATACAATATATTGGAATTATATTCGTAATAACAGATTTCAATCTACCCAATTTGGCTCTTTAGAGAACAGTGTCCAAAACACTACCGAGAGACCCAATGAAACTAATTCGATGGAGCCTATCCCTTACCCTATTCGCAATATCCCCTCTTTTGGCACAATCTACGACAAAAGAACAACCCGCTATTCTCTCCCAAACCAGGGCAGAGGCGCCAAATTCGAAACCTGAGGACGAAACAGCCGACAAGGAAAGATGGAGACTTCTCTTCTATGCAGGTGCCGGAAAGGCAGAAATCCAAACCAATCCCAATATTCCCTTTGCTCACCGAGATCCTAATACCGGGCTGCTTACCAATCCAGGAATTGGAAAAAAAACAGGACTGACCAATGCAGGCACAACCAATTTTCCTTCCGAAGGATCTGGAACCAACCAAGGGACCGTTTTTACTTTGGCTAACGACAAATGGTTGTTTGCTTATGGATATACATCAATCGACTTAAAAATGTCCCCAGCGAACCAAGGAGCAGTTCCCATACGATCCTTTGATTCATCTTCAGAACATGTGGTTAGAAATATACGAGTTGATTATACACAAAAAATTTCTGATTTAGTGTCCGCAGTATTTTCCGTTCGGCAGTTTTTAAGAACAGGAAATTATGAGTGGAACAATGTATTAGAAACAACGAATGTATCAAATCATTATGTTGCCTTCCCAAAAATCCAAGTGAATGACAGTATGAAAATTAATATTTATTCACTTGGTTTCAAATTTAATTATTTCAAAAACTGGGAAATTGAACCTTACTTCCAATACCGTGATGCAAGGTTTTATGCCAATGTATTTTCCACAGTAGGAATTGCACAAAGATCCGATAACTTACTTTTGCCATCTGACCCGGAAGCAATCGGAAATGCATGGGCCTACAAAGGACTCGGAAGTGCCTATGCTCTCCCCTTATACAATTCAATAGAAAAAGAATTTGGAAATGTTGGTTTAAAATTACAATACAATCCATATAAGTTTTTAATTCTTCGATCTGATGTGAGACGAAATCCAATTCTTGCAGCATGGGAAGTAAGAGGATCTGTAACTGTATTTTTAAGTAAGTATTTTGGAATTACAGCAGGTGGGGTCTATGCGGAAGCAGAAATCAATCCACTTAGTTTACGTGGTTGGGAAATTGGCCCTACGTTTACTTATTTGTTTTAATGTTAGAGCCAATCACCCAGGAAGTTACAAACCTATATCAATCATGGTAAAGGAATTTCAATTCTTTTACCATCGTGTCCAATGATCAAATCGCCATGATACACTTTCTGAATTGGATCTTTATAAATTGCTTTGGTTTGGATATATCCTTTCACAAAAGGAATCATATGGGTTAATACTAAAGTTTTTACTTTTGCTTCTTCCGCTAAATTTCCGAGTTCAGTAGCATCAATATGATACAACTGAATATCTTTCATAATTTTTCTAAATCGCTCATGATCAATAGATTCGTAAGCTTTTTCGACTTTTGCAATCATGGATTTGTTCATCACTTCAGAAATCAAATAATCCACACCAGAGGATTGTTTCTTTAAAAATTCCGAATCAGCAGTATCTCCAGAAATCACAATAGATTTACCCTTATACTCAACCCTGTAACCAACAGCAGGTTCCACTGGCACATGGTTTACAAAAAATGCATGAACCACAACTCCATCTTTTTCATATACAATTCTAGAGGATCCATCTGATTTAGGAGAAAACTCATTTGTTTTGGCACCTTTCCACTGCGATGGCATAACCGCCTCTCCATGATGTTTTGTGCGGTAATAATATTCCGATTGATAACTCTTTAAAAATCCATTTACAAGATCCGTAATTCCTTTGGGCCCATACACAGTAAGAGGTTTTTGTCTTCCAAGTAACCAACTGCGATCAATCACTTCTCCTAAGTCTGCAAAATGATCCGAATGAAAATGGGTAATAAAAACAGCACCGATTTCAGAAACCGGTAGGTGTAACTTTTCCATTGCCATGGCAACACCGTCACCCGCGTCAAATAACAAAAACTGACCATTCACAAAAATGGCTGTAGAATTCTGAATGCTTTCCGAAGGAAGTGGAGAACCTGTTCCTGTAAGGACGATGGTGATTTTATCCTTGTTCAAAAGTTCTTTTGCTGCTTTGGCTTTTACAGCTGTACTTTCGTTTACACGACTGATGACAAAACGATCCCAAGAACAAGAGAGTGTGAGTGAACCGAGGGAACAGATAAACAAGAATAGAATCTTGTTATAGAGTGATTTAGTTTGATTTAACTTCATAGTTTTTCCTTTCATATTTTTTGAATTCATTGAAATGATTGCGTACGATTGTTCGAAACCCAATATGGTTACTTGCCAATTGGTCTTCTTGTGGTTGTTTTGCTGCTGCCCTATATCGTTTGCAATAGTTTGACGAACAAAGAAAAGATCCACCTTTGATGGTATGGTATTTTGATTTGTCTAAAGTTTTATCCACAGGCCATGGATCGGCAGTGTATTCCCAAACATTTCCGATCATATCATAAAGCCCAAATTTATTTTTCGCAAAACAACCAACAGGTGATATTCCAATAAATCCATCCTCTCCTTCATCTAAGAAAGGAAATTCACCTTGCCAGGTATTGGCTTCTTCCTTACTCCCATTGGCGGCAGCCCATTCCCATTCCACCTCTGTTGGTAAGACCCGCCCCTTCCATTTGGCATAAGAACTAACATCCTGATAACTCACTGCGACTACAGGATAGGATCCTTTTCCTTCGATGGAAGAATTTGGTCCATCAGGATGACGCCAATTGGTTCCAGGAACATAAGTCCACCATTCTAAATGAGAATTTACTTTACCTTGGTTTGAAGGATTCTGAAAGACAACAGCACCTGGCTGATAAACATCAAACTTCACCTCTTCCGAGTTTGGATTCAAGTTAGTTTCAGCTTCTGTTTGATAACCTGTCTCCCAAACAAATTTTGCAAACTCATCATTGGTAACCTCTGTTTCATCCATCCAAAATCCCGAAACAGTTGTGGTATATATTGGTGATTCTTCAGGATACACATTGGATCCTTTTTCGAATTTTCCTGAAGGAACCCAAACCATTCCAGGAAGATTCGGGTTCTCATTTGATTTCGGATAATGACAAAAATTCTTGGTTCCGAAATAATTTTGAATCAGTGAACACTGCCAAAGAAAACAAAACAATACCAAAATCGCAAATTTCATATTAGGTGATATAAATTCAATTCACCCAATACGTATATTCATCATCGGCTTCCTGTTTTTGATCTAAAGTTTTATCAATCGAAACAGGAAATTCAATGAACGAAGGCCAAAGTGGTTTCGGCATTTGTTTGTTATAATGATCTAATAAACTATCTAACTTCGCTAACCTATCTGGAAATAGAGAAATAACATTTTTCTTTTCTAATGGATCCGTGTCCAAATGGAATAACCATTTCTTTTTCGGACGTTCTGTTCGAATCAATTTCCAACCTTCTGATTGCACTGTTTGGTAATAGCCATCACTCCAAAATAGTGGTCTTGGTTTTTGGATTGCCTGGCCTTTTAAATAAGGAAGAAGATTCACACCATCAATCTCTCTATCTAACGGTAGTTTCACGCCAGCAGCATCTGCTACAGTAGGCAAAATATCAATATTCGTAATTGCATTCTGGTATTTTGTACCTGGTTTGATATGGCCTGGCCACTTTGCCACATAAGGAACGCGAATCCCACCTTGAAAGAGAGTCAGTTTCCAACCACGGTATGGTGAGTTCACATCGGGTAGTCCAATATAATTAGGTGCTCCATTATCACTTGTAAAAATCACAATCGTGTTTTCATCCAAACCTTCTTCTCTGAGTGAATGCAAAATTTTTCCAACACTGCGATCAAGGGAACGAATCATACTCAAATACACTCGTTTCCGATGATCTTTGATATGCGAAAGAGCATCATAATCTTCCTTACTTGCTTGTAAGGGAGTGTGTACGGCCCAGTGTGCTAAAAATAAAAAGAACGGTCTATGTTTGTTTGTTTTGATTACCTTAACGGCTTCATCCGCAAAATAATCTGTCAAATACCGACTGGGTTCAAACCAATTACCACCGTTATAACTCACACCAAAACGCATATTGGGCCATAAAAACTGATCAATAGGATCGAAGTCTTGTTTAGAATTGTAGACATTGGGATCATCAACAGGAAGATACAAACCACTCTCCATAAACAATGATTCGTCAAATCCCTGTTTGTTGGGTCTCATTTCTTCCGTACTTCCCAAATGCCATTTTCCAATATGAACTGAATGATACCCTCGTTCTTTCAAAACTTCGGCAATGGTAATTTCCGAACCAGGCATCCCTAACTCATTAAAACTTTTGGACTTTTCAGCCTTTTCTTTATCAATCACAACGGGATACAAACGGCCTGGATCCGCATACAAATCTGCACCCACTCTTGCGAGAGCACCTGGTGTCGGAGTAAACTCGACTCCAAAACGAGAGGGATACCGACCTGTCATTAGAGCCGCACGAGAAACCGTACAAACTGCACTCCCCGAATATCCAGAATCAAATCGCACTCCGTCTTTCGCTATGGAATCAATATTAGGCGTGGGAACACCAAGGTCCGCATAACCACCACCATAAGTTGTAACATCATTAAAACCTAAATCATCTGCCATAATTACGACGACATTTGGTGGGCGAGTTTTTAGTGTTTCTTTTGGATTCTCTGGTCCCACTAGCCATGGCACAGGATGGTTCGGCTCTCTCGGATGACGAATGTCTGTGATCCAACCAAGAGAATAACGGAGTAGTAGCAAACGATTGTAATAAAGAATACCAAGAATGATAAAAAGAACAAAAAAGGTAGAGAGTAGAATTTTAAAAAGTTTCATCAAAAAACAAAAGTCCTCTGAATGAAACTAATCCATCTCGAACCATTACGCCAAGAGTTAAGTGAAAGCGAGATTTTTATAAAAAAGAAAAATCACAAAATCCATCCAGTCCAATGAAAAATCGAACAATGAATTAAACAGAGTTTCCTGTTTGTGAATATTTGACTAAACTATAATCTAGGAAAGTTACAGATCTGAACATAACAGACAAAATATTCTCTAACAATCGTATCTTCTGTTTTACCGGGGAAGTCCGTTTTGTTAAGTAAATAACAATTTAAAAAAGCTTCTCCTCTTTTTTGTGGAGTCTTCTCTACCGTTTTATTAAGATAACAATTCATAAAACCAAATAAAATCAATGTGATTAAAAAATTATCTTTTAACATCATAGAATAATTACCGGATGAACAAATGTTTAATTTAAGACTGGTTTAGTATCCTATCAATTTCGGATGGTCACATCTTTTCACAACTGACCATTTAGTAAACGAAAACCGCCATCAGAATTTACTTCGCAACTCCTAATTTGACCAAATTGATTCGCACCACCACAGGCAATAATTAAATTTCCAATTAATTCAAAAGTATTTGTTTCTGGATGAAAAATTTCTGCTGATTTTAATTTTTCTGATTGTTTTCCAAATCCACCTGTAATGAGTACTCGACCATCATTTAATAATGTAGAAGTGTGATACGTTCGAGGAATATTCATTGGTGATATGATTATAAATGAATTTGTTAACGGATCATATATTTCTGAATCAGAAAGAATGAATCGTCCATCATAACCTCCCATAATTAATACTTTACTATTTTGCAAAGTGACAACTTCATGTTGTACTCTAGGTGATGCATCGAACCTATATAACTCACCTGATCCTCAGTAAGCTTATAAACGTTTGCGGTGGCATATGTTTTTTGGCTGTTTCCTCCAACTAACAACACTTCTCTTTCTGAATATTTTGCTGATCGCTGTTGTTGTACACCGAATGGAGAAAAATAATCATAGAGAAAAACTAAACCCAAAAGTTCTTCTTCGCGATTCTTTTCCTTTTCTACATCAAGGACCAGAATACATTGGTTGAAAATTAATAAACAAGGGAAAAATAGCAGAAATTTTCGAATGATGGTCACAAACAAACCTTTACATTCCTAAGAATACAACATCACTTCCGTTTGGCGATTACTTAATTTCCTCCATGTTACCGTTTTTAAGTATTTTTATACTCTTTAATTTTTTCATATTCTAAATTATAAAAGTTACCTCCAAATGATCCCAGCTATAACCGTAAATTTAAAATTTAGAATCCATAAAAATCTACAGGGTAGCGAAAATACCACTCCCCAAAGACCCTACCCGCCACCCAATAACACTGTTCAGAAACGAACACCCAATCCAAATTCAGAGTCTATCTCGATCCCACTGGACTGAAATCATTTGAGAATCATTCACAATACGAAAACACCTCAAAACCTAATAAAAACCTAGTTTTTTAAAAAATTCCATTCGTTATTTAAAATTTAAATACATTGACTGACCAGTCAGTATCTTCGTTTATGGAGAAAAGGGGCGAAATGTTTTTTATTCTATTTTTGATTCTTTCTGTAATTTTCGCCGCAAGTATCGGTGTTCCCGATCTCATCTTCCCACAGGGAGACGAAATCATGCACATTCGTTCCATTCGAGAAAGTTTGGATCTGGGAAGTTATACTCTACCAGTCCTATCCGGCCTCCCGAACCCTTATAAACCTCCACTTCTATTTTGGTTGGGGATGTTCTTCGATCGAATCTTCGGTGTGAGTTATTTATCAGAACGACTTGTTTCTTTTTTCTTTGGGATTGGGACTTTGGTTCTTTTTTACAAACTCTATTTCTCCATTAGTAAATCTTCAAAAGAAACAAAAATAGCAACATTTACCTTTGCTTTTTCTTTTCTCTCTCTAAAATTTTTTGGAATACTTATGATGGAAGGAGCAATGGTATTTTTTACATTGCTTTATGTTTTCCTATTCTACCAAACCAAAAAAACCAAAAACTTAAGTTATATCGTTTGGGGAAGTTTCTTTGTAGGATTTGGATACTTACTCAAAGGACCAATCCTTCATATCTACATAGTATTATTTTTACTAAGTTATCTATACATCAGAATGGTTCGAGTGAGAAAAGGAAAATTTCAAATTTCTTTTTACCCACTGAATGAAGAAAAACCAATACTCCTATTGTTTAGCCTTTCTCTCATCATACCGATTCTTTGGATTTCGTATTTATATCTATTTACCAGTTCAGGAAAAGAACTTCTCAGATTCTTTTTTATCACTGAAAACATGGGAAAATTTTATGCCGCCAACCAATCGGGACTTAGAATTTGGGGAGGATGGCTTCTATATACAATTCCATTCACAATCCCTCTATTACATAGTTTTTACCTCAGCGTAAAAAAAACCTCAAACAAAAAAAATCAATCTTTTGTTATGGTGATTGTAGTATTCCTGGTACTGGTTACGGTATTTCATTTATTGCCAAACCGTAAAGACCCGTACTATGTGACTCCATTTGTTGTTTTCCTTTTTTTGATTCCTGCATTGAAAAAAGAAAGTTGGGAAACACTTATACTTTCCCATTTCAATAAATATTCAATACCAATCATATATTTTCTTTTCGCTGTCATTGCAGTGGTCTTAAGATTACCTGTATTATTTGCAATTTCACTTTTCGGAATCATCATAACATTAAGTGTTATCTTTGCTACGAAAGACAACAAATTTCAATTTTACGGAATTTTTATCCCACAACTACTCCTCGTACCAATCACGATGATGTTCCTTCTAAGGCCTATGTCAGATCCAGATATCACCAAACAGAACATAAACGCTGATGGAAAAGAAATTTGTGTTATAGCGGAAAATCCTTGGACGGCCATGGATGTACAAAACAAATTCAAAAACTCCAAAGTGAATTTTGCATTACCATTAACCTATAAAGAAACCTGTGGCAATGCGGAAATCTTAATCAATTTCCATGAAGACACCACATTTACAGAGAATTGGAAAAAAGAAACATTTTGGTTTCAATGGAAACAACATCTAAATTTAAACTCAGACCAGGTCATTCGTGCCGTAAGAGGAATGAACAAACGTTTTTTCCAATCAGAGGTTAGTGTTTGGAGTAAGGGGGAAAAACTATGAAAAAATATGGAATTCTTATTTTCCTTTTAGTCATCGTAACTCTTTGGGACTTCTCTAAAGACAATGCACCTAAATTTGGAATCAAAGCAAAAACTGGTGAGTCACAGGAATGTAAACTTCTTTGTGAAAAAGCAAGTCTCTGTTTAAACGAAGACCAAAAAAAATTACAGGATCCAAAAATGTATCAGTTTGCTTGTGAAATTCTTTGCACCAAACAATACCAATTGTTTTCCGAATGTTCCAAGGCCATTGCCGATTCCTGCACCAGTGGCGAGTTATGTATCAAAAATCAAACAAAGGGGCTTTTTTAAAAACAAAAGAAGTTAAATGACCAGTCATGCAAAATAAAACAAGTATTATACTACCAACATATAACGAAGCCGGCAATATCAAAAACTGTGCTGAAACCATTTCGAAAATTTTAGAAAAAGAATCCATCGACTTTGAGATTGTGATCGTGGATGACAATTCCCCTGATGGAACTTTTGAAGTTGCGAAAGTCCTTGCCGAATATGACAAAAGGATCAAACCCTTTGTTCGTACAACAGAAAGAGGACTTAGTTCGGCAGTTACTTATGGGTATGGGAAAGCAGAAGGTGATAATTTAGTTGTCGTTGATGCAGATTTTCAACATGACTATACTAAAATTCCAGATGTCATTCGTCTACTCGGTGAAAACGATATTGTTGTGGCTACTCGTCGAAGTTCCGATGGAGGTTATGGAAACTTTCCCATCTTTCGGAAGTTAGCAAGTCAATTTGCGACAAAAATTTCTGAATGGATATTTCCCGTCCCTATTTCGGATCCCATGAGTGGTTTTTTTGGAATTAGAAAATCCATTTATTTGGAAACAAAAGGAAAACTCCATCCCAGAGGTTATAAAATTCTTTTTGAAATTTTGGGTTCAGTTCGTACGGAAAAAATTGCAGAGGTGGGTTATACCTTTGGTTTACGTGCTTGGGGACAATCAAAACTAGATTCTGGTGTGATCTTTTATTTTATATGGGATTTGATTTCGATCAAATGGAACCAGTGGAGGTCATCACACTCTTTCCAATTTCGATCCAAAAGAAGAAATTCACACATCCACCCATAATGAAACTTTAGGGTTTCCCAAGAAAAGATTCGAATTATAAAAAAATTTCGATTCTTTTTTTATCTTCTATACCCTAAGGTATTTTTTCCTTTTACCGTTTATCTATTTGTGAGGGACAACATGGTCACAAAAACGGTAGAGGAAAATTGTTATCGCATAGAAGAAAGTCAATTGGATCTTTACTCTGCGGCAAGCCTAGAAGAGGACATGACAAACATCTTCCAAAAGGGAGTCACCTCCCTCTACTTGGATTTTTCTAATGTAGAAGAAGTGTCTTCGTCCGTACTCGGACTTCTTCTATATAAAAAAATGATCTATAGAAAACAGGGAGTCAGTTTGTTTCTGATCAATGTAAATCCTCAAGTTTTCAAAATCTTAAAAATTTTAAACCTAAGTGGGCATTTACTTCTTTAAACGAGACTCAAAAACCGCTCCCGAATGGGCAGGAAGCAGCAGGGTTCCCGCTTGGACCAAGGCTCCACCAAACTGATACAACAACTTACAACCTTTTGCTAAGGATTCTTTCCTATCCTTCTCGCCGAAGTTTAAATAAATAGTAACCACCTTTTCTCCGAGAACCCTTTCAAAACACAAAACCTCAGAATCACTTGTGGATTTTGTAAACAAACTTCCTTCTCCAATGACCTTCGATCCTTTCCGGAGATGGAATAAAGAGCGGTAATGATTCCAAAGAGAGTCTTTCTCTTTCCTTTGTTCACTGACAGTATCTGAAGTTTTGAATTTACCAATAGGCAACCAAGATTTTCCTTTTGTGAATCCTGCTTGGGGACTATCATCCCATAACATAGGCAGACGGCAATTGTCTCGATTGATATAAATCCCGAGTAAATTGGATAAAAATAGAGGAACAAAACGATTCATTTTTGCAATAGGATCTTTTCCAAAAAAATTGGAAATCCTACCTTCTTTCCTCGCAATTTCTTCTCCGTAATATACAATGGGAATTCCCCTAGCTAAAAATTGAAAGGCAGAAAGGACTTTAGCTTTCCGAACATCACCACCTAACCGATCAATGTAGCGCCTTTGGTCATGGTTTCCTAAAACATACGTGGGAGTAAATGGTGCCGGAAAATCTTTTTCATTTTTTTCCAATAGGTCTTTAAAAAACTGAGCTTGGTATTGAAAATGAATCAACTCAAACTGAAAAACCAAACTGAGTCCATCTGCCTTTTCCCCTAAAAAGGATTTTAGAACAGAATCAGATCCACTCACCTCCCCAATTAGGAAAGGTTTCTGTTTGTATTTGGAAATATGTTTACGAACTTCCTTCGCAAATAAAAAAGATTCGGGTAAGTTTAGGTTGTATGTTTTTTTTTGAAAGAACGCCTCATCATGGTTATCTGGCGTTGGGAAAAATCTAAAACTAGAAGGATTGTTTCTGAATCCCTCGTCCTTATAAATCGAATTAAAGATATCAAGACGAAACCCATCCACACCTTTTTTTAACCAAAAATCCAAAACACCAAACATCGCTTTTTTGACTTTGGGATTACGATAGTTCAAATCCGGTTGGAAAGATAAAAAATTACTATAATAAAATTCGTCAGTTAGATTGTCGTAGTTCCATCCAGAAGTACCTACCATAGAAATCCAATTATTTGGTTTTTTCTTTGTTCCCTTCCGCCAAATATAAAAATCCCTTTTCGAACTTTCTTTAGAAGATTTGGATTCTAAAAACCATGGGTGTTTGTCCGAGGTATGGTTCATTACCATATCCAGCACTACTTTCATCTTTCGTTTATGAATTTCTTGAATGAGTTTGTCACAATCTTTCATTGTTCCAAACCGAGGGTCAACCTCTGTATAATCAGAAATATCGTATCCAAAATCCTCTCCTGGACTTTTGTAGAAAGGAGAGAACCAAATGGTTTCCACACCTAAATCCTGGATTTGGTCCAAACGGGTTAGAATGCCCTGTAAATCGCCGATCCCATCCCCGTTCGAATCCTGAAAGGACCAAGGGTAAATTTGGTAAATTGAAGTTTGTTTCCACCATTCCATTTTGTTTTCCATGACTTTTCTAAAACTTTCTCGTTATTTCAGTTGCTTCTCATCGAAATGCCGAATTTCTGTTCTTTATACAAGCAGGTGACAATGGATAAAGAAAAAATCAAACTTTCCGGTTTTAATAATCTCACAAAAGTTTTGAGTTTTAACCTCTACGATTTTTGCATCACTCTCGATGACGAACAAAAAGGTAGATACGTAAGTTATATCCACGACAAATACAATGCTAGCAAAATTACAGAAATCTCGAAGGAGATTGTCAAACGAATTGATGCGAATATCCTTTCTGTCTCTGCACAAGACTACGATCCTGTAGGTGCTTCTGCTATGGTTCTAATGAGTGATGTCAAAGGTGGCGGAAATCCTATCCCTACGGCACAAGTCAGCATGCACCTAGACAAATCACATATCACGGTTCACACCTATCCCGATGCTGCCGATACCGACGGAATTTGTTCCTTTCGTGTGGACATCGATATTTCCACTTGCGGCGAGATTATCCCTCTAGACTCTATTAATTTTTTGTTCGAAGCTTTTGAGTGTGATGTGGTTTATATTGATTATGTAGTTCGTGGATACACTAGATTAGCGGATGGTAGAAAAATTTATAACGACCATCACTTTAATTCTATTTTGGATTTTATCAAACCAGAACTCAAAAGAAATTATACATTTTTGTCAGACATCAATATGCCACAGGACAATACTTGGCAAACAAAGATGATGATCAAAGAACTGGGGCCTGAAAATTATCTTTTGAATCCAGAAGATATTTCACATCCAGATGTTCCAAACAAAATGAAACTACTTCGTGAAGAAATGAAAGAAGTTTACCATATGATCCACTAATACTAATTAATTGGTATTAGACTCAATTTCTTTCTGAATTTCCAACCATTCCTTCTCCCCCAATTTCGGTATTAAATACAAAACATCGCGATTGGGAGGAATTAAAAAAAACTGAGTTCCATGTTCATCTCTTTTTTTTAGTGAAGGATGGACAGGTAAATAAGCACCTAACTTTCGATAAAAACTTATCTCCTCTTCTGATTCTGGGCGAAGAGCTTGGATGTTTAGACTTTTTCTATAATAAAACAGATAAGATTCTATATCTTCTTCGGATTCATGGGGATCGGTAACCAAAAAATAAAACGAAGTTTTTACCTCTGGAAATCTTTCTCCAAATCGGCGAAGAGCCTCTAAAGCCAAAGGACATTTTTTACCACAACCCACAAGTCCTGGATAAATCCAAATCCAGGTATCTTTTGGTTCCTTCGCAAATTTTTCCGAACAAAACGTACAATTTACAAACCGACTTTTCCCAGCAAAGTGGACAATCACCACACTTAAAGTTAGGAGTAAAAAACTCCCCAAAAGAAAAAGTCCAAGGTTACGAAAGAAGGTTTTATTTTTTGTCATGTCCAATCATAGCAGCCAAAGTTTCTACCGATTCCTTTAAGCCATGAAAGATCACATTTCCTTTTTCAATAAGAGAAATCATTTTAGAACTAGTTCCTAAATTTGTTTGTGTTTTGACATTCAAATCAATGATCGAATTTGAAATATCATCCATACTTGTGGATTGTTCCTTACTCGAAATCTGCATTTCTTGAGCGATTTGATCCAAGGTAGCCAGTGCATTTTCTTGTCTTTCAAAAGCAGAAAGAGTTCCTGTAATTT
The DNA here is from genome assembly GCF_004770265.1 of Leptospira congkakensis. Lineage (NCBI taxonomy): Bacteria > Pseudomonadati > Spirochaetota > Leptospiria > Leptospirales > Leptospiraceae > Leptospira > Leptospira congkakensis. The sequence continues at coordinate 302,159 of NZ_RQGQ01000009.1, read as the reverse complement.
GTGCCGTGAGTTCTCCCATTCCCACTTCTGATGCCAGAATGGATTTCACAAAACTTTGAACTGTTTGGTTGATTTGGTTGGATTGTTTGAAACTGACTTGGATGGCAGATTTGATTTTTCCCGAAATAGAAGAGATGTTTTTTGTAGCTTCTGCTGTAGAGTCTGCGAGTTTAGAAATCTCAGAGGCAACCACAGCAAACCCTCTTCCCGCATCACCAGCACGGGCTGCTTCAATGGATGCATTTAACGAAAGTAAGTTGACTTTTTCAGCAATGTCCGAAATGAGTTCTAAAATTTCTTCCATCTTTTCAGAATCATCCACCGCCACTTCCATAGATTGATAAAGCCCCGTAAATTCACTTTCTGTTTTTTTGACACTGTCCGCGGACTCTTGGATTTTTGTTCGCATCACGTCTAGTGAAGTCACAAACCCCTGGCTTAAAACAAATAAGTTATGATTTAATTCTTCAACAGCTTTTACTTCTTTAATTTGGCGATTGGATCCCTCCAAAATCAATTGGCTGGAAGCTGCTGTTTCTTCCGTAGCAGCAGAAATGGCTTCAATCGAAGAGGATTGGGTTTTGAAGGAAGTTTCAAATTCAAGGACCTTCTCGGAGATAAGTCCTGAGTTTTCGACAAAGGTTTGGGTTCCTGAGGAGACTTTATCAATAGCAGCTGTCACACCAGCAATCACAGTTTCTAAATTGGATTGTGTTTCGATTTGTTTTCGAAGTTCCAAAACAGAACGATATGAGAAATAAATCAGAATTCCTGTTTCAAAAACGACAAACAAAGCATGAGTGAGAACAATATCAAGACCTGTTCCATAACTATAAACCATAACTTTGGTTCCAAAAATCACAGTTCCAAATTCTTGGATATAATTTCCAACTAAGTGGTGTATGGCGATTGTTAAAGCAGCAACAAAAAGAACTCTCCAATCTTCATAAACAAATAAAATGGCAAGAGCACTGAATACATGAAAATGCATTTCGATTCGACCAAATTGGGCTTGGATCAAAATGGCACTGAACATCATAAGGGTTGCCCCATTCCAAGCTCTTAGGAAAAAACTACCCCTTCCTAATCTATAAAAAACAAAGGAAACTAGGGAAAGAACAATGGCGGATAAAGTAACAACTGTCGTTGCACCATAACCTAGGGAGAGAAAAAAAACAAGGGGTGTGTGAGCAAGAATTGCCCAGAGAAAAAAGGTATCTACTTTCTTTTGGCGTTCCAGTAGAACCGCGGCCAATCTATTTTGCATATAACAAGTAGACGAAAAAAAAGAAAGATATGTCGCCGAAAGCCAGACCCCAAGGATAAATAAGGAAATATTTTTCCTCTCAAATTTGCCATGATTAACATACCTTTTCAAGAAAGGAAACTCGCGGGACAAAACTTTCTCTCTTGATTTACGGAAAATAGGTTTTGATACTGTTCGCAGAAGGTATATTTTGGAATCATTCTCAGAACCCACAAATTCAGAAACACCACTCACAGGTGAAACTACGGAGCCTTCGTTTTTCATTCCATTGCCCAAAAACATTGCGAGTTACTCGATGACTTCTCAGGCAATTTTAGAAGAACTGCGAGTGCGCCATAGAAGATTGGAAATGCATGGCAGTGCCGAGATCACTCCCTCCTTATTACTAACAGTAGATTCCATTCCTGAATTACTGACAAAACAAGTTCAATTAACTGACTCACATAAATCACAATCTGCTATCGCCGAAGCCTTCAAAGAACTTGCTGGCCTAACAGAACACAACAAAGAAGCTGTTGTGTATTTTTATCCCTTCCTTTTATCTGTAGATCAAAAACTGACCATGCGTGTGAGTATGATTGCTCCGCAAAGCAAAGAAAAAACGGATATTGTCCCTTTTCGCAGAGCTTGTTTCAAATACAGCATTGATTTGGTTGACCAACTTTTGAAATCAAGAGCTGGTAGAGAATTTGTTTTGGAAGAAGAAAACCCTGGTGTTGGCCTTGTTCGTTCTGACCAAAAAGGTAATACTTATTTTTTCCCCACCAAACTTGGTTATGAAAGTGAACTAGAATCGATGATTCGTAAAACCATGGAATCCTTTGGTTATATTCCCATGAAGGACTTTGTAATCGATGTAATCACAAGAGGAAAAGAAACAGCAAAACTTGTAGAAATCATTCCTGGATACCATCTCATTCTGCCAAATGGATCACATAACCCTGAGTATGCGCGTCATCTCGCAGTCCAACTCGATGGACTCAAAAATTTTTCCTTTCCTTATCTGAAAAAATATGCCAACGAAAACAAATACTCCGGTTTTTTAGACAAACTCTTAGATTTAGAAACCAAACTACCCAGAAAAACAGAAGAACTTCTGAAAACAGGAGTTACTTTAGTTCCAGAAATCACCACCCTCCTTCAAGAATTTCCTTTTGATAAAATCACAACGGATGAAGGCAAACGAGTGGGTCACTCGATCAGAGAAAGCCTTATCATTTTGGATAAACTTTCGAAACGACTGAGGGAACAAAAAAAAGAGGATGCAGAAGAAGCGGTTACTTCTCTCATTAAACGTCTCGGAACAAAAATTGAAGACAATACAACAAATACCCTCACTCTTACAAAATTAGATTTAAAGTCGGAGATAAAATCTTTAGGTCTCAAAAATGAATCAGAGGTAACAAAGACAATCGCAAAAATTGTATCCTCTCTTTCCGAAACCTATGGTTGTTTAGAAATGAAAGAAGAAACATTTCATATTCTCTTTGCCTTAGACCAAAAAAAACTTTCTAAGGTAGAGGCCAACACCCTAAGCCTTGCAAAAACCGATTCTAATTATCGAAACGAACTTCCGATACTCGACCAAATCCGTGTGATTCTAAAAAACAGATCGGATGAAAATATAGACAAAGAAGAAATTCCAGAAAAAGAATTAGAAGAAGAAACGGATAACAACCAAACCCGTTTCGATGAACCACGAATTTCTTTTTCGGCTCTCCAAGAAAAATTTCATGTTCCGATTGGAGTTTTTAGTTTTTTGGCATTAGCATCTTTAACCACGGTGGTTTCGCTACTCATTGGTTCTTTGGAATACATAGTCAGTGGTTTTTTTATGAGTTTCCTTGTAGGTTTATCTCTTGGTTATCTCTATCGGAATGATGGAAAAAAGAAACAAGTTCCAGATAAACAAATACCCACATCCACATCTCCTAAAGAAAATCGAACCCTAGGGATCGCCAAGGTAGCAGAAGGATTCATTTATCCCAAAAAATTCAATAGCATCGCAGAGAAGGTTTATGATTTCAAAAGGTTACGAAATCATATAGAAGATTGTGTAGAGGATATCAAAGTCCAACTGCCACCTGCCGATGGGAAAAAGGATGTAAACAAAATTGTAGCAGAGATCGAACACGCCATCATACAAATCTCTGTAGTGATGAAAATTCCAGAAGCCATCCAATTAAAAAACAGACCCAAGGAACTCATCATTTCCAAAGCAGACTTTCGCACCATTTTATTTAGAACGCAACTCGCTGAGTATTATAGAAAGGAAGCAAGTATCTATAAATCAGATCGTGACCAAATGGATTACATCCAGTTTATCATTCGAGAATTAGAATTTGGCTATAATAAATATCTGAAATGATAAAATTGGTTTTATGAAGTCTTTTATTTACAAAACACTGACAGTCCTTTTTCTCACCTCCCTAGTTTTACAATGTAATAAAAAAGTAGTGAATGCGGAAGAATGGATTTTAGAACATAAAGAAGACCGTGTCCTCAATCTTTCCAACAAAGAATTTGGAGTTTTACCCGCATCCATTGGGAATTTAACAAAGGTAGAAGAACTCACTCTCCAATACGATTCATTACAAGTTCTCCCTAAAGAAATTGGAAATCTCAGACAATTAAAGATTTTAAATCTTTTTGGAAACCCCATCCAAACTTTGCCAGAAGAAATCGGGAACTTAGAAAACTTGGAAGTTTTGTTACTCGGAAGGACAGAACTGAAGGAAATTCCCGCTGTCATCTCGCGTTTGAAAAATCTAAAAACTTTGGCCCTAGACGAAACCAAAGTGCAACTAACAGAAGCTGATGTGGAAGTGATTGCCGCCCTTCCCAACTTAGAAATTTTAGACCTCACTCTCATGCGAGAATACAAAACCCTCCCCGAAAACCTGGCAAAGTTAAACCACCTAAAACATCTAGTTTTGCAAAAAACCCTACTGGAAAAATCGGATGTGGTGAGACTTCGGGACGAACTCCCGAAAGTTCGAGTCAAACTCTAAGAACTTAAAGATATTTTTTCCGTTTTCTCTTTGGCCTAGACCCCAAACATTGGTCTTAATATGGCCAAACCAGAAACGGAAAATCCCTATTCTAAAACGGTTCTCCTACCGCAGACCAACTTTCCCATGAAAGCCGACCTGGCAAATCGTGAACCAGGTCAAATTAAGATTTGGAAAGAGAAAAAAGTCTTCCAAACCATGAAGGAGATTCGTAAATCCAAACCTTCGTTTGTATTACACGATGGGCCCCCTTACGCCAATGGAAATTTCCATGTAGGCCACTCTCTCAATAAAATTCTAAAAGATATCATTGTTAAATCCAAAACCCTTTCTGGTTTCCAAACCGACATGATTCCTGGTTGGGACTGTCATGGTCTCCCGATCGAAGTACAGGTGTTAAAGAATCTTGGAAAAGAAGCAAGGAACACAAGTCCGAGTGAACTCCGAAAAAAATGCCGTGAGTATGCAGCAGAATTTGTAGGGAAACAAGGCGAAGACTTAAACCGATTCTTATGTTTCTGGGAAGAAGATCATAAATACCTAACGATGGCTCCAGAATTTGAAGCAAGGATCGTAGAAGTATTTGGATCTCTATTTGCTAAAGGATATATCTACAAAGGAAAAAAACCAGTGTATTGGTGTATCGATTTGGCAACGGCTCACGCGGAAGCGGAGATCGAATACCAAAATCATGTTTCTCCTTCCATCTATGTAAAGTTTGCTGTTAAGGGAGAAAAGGAAACTTATTGCCTGATCTGGACAACCACACCATGGACACTCCCTGCAAACCTTGGCATTTGTTTTAATGAAGATTTGGACTACTCTCTTTTCCAATCCGATACACACGGAAGGCTCATCCTTGCCGATGGACTCAAAGAAGCAGTGGAACAAAAAACAGGGATCACACTCACTAAGATCAAATCTTTAACGAGTGCAGAACTTGGAAAGATGACCTTCTTACACCCGTTTATTGATCGTGAATCCATTCCTCTTTTTGGAAACCATGTGACACTGGATGCGGGAACGGGTTGTGTTCACACGGCCCCAGGTCACGGAACCGATGACTACCGTGTGGGAACAGCAGCAGGCCTTCCTCCCCTTTCCCCAGTAGATGATTACGGCCGTTATACAGACGAATTCGAAATGATGAAGGGGATTAAAATTTGGGATGCCAATCCAAAAATTGTGGAACTCCTCCGCGAAAAAAATGCCCTAGTCCACTACTCTGAATTCACTCACTCCTATCCCCATAGTTGGAGAAGTAAAAAACCTCTAATCTTTCGAGCAACCCCACAATGGTTTTTTTCGATCGATCATGCGGATCTTCGCGAAGATTCACTTAATGCTATCGACAAAGTCCAATGGATTCCGGATTGGGGGATCACTCGCATCCGTTCCATGGTGGAATCTAGACCTGACTGGTGTTTGTCGAGACAAAGGAACTGGGGAGTTCCCATCCCATCGTTCACTTGTAAGTCTTGTGGGTTCACTCACCTTGATGACAAAACCATAGGACATTTCATCCAAATTGTCAAAAAAGAAGGAATCGAAGTTTGGTATGAAAGGGATGCAAAAGACCTTTTGCCAGAAGGAACCAAATGCTCCAAATGCGGCTCCGATGACCTAAAACAAGACAAAGATATTTTGGATGTTTGGTTTGATTCTGGAGTTTCCAGCTTTGCCGTGTTTGGTGATTCTTTGGACAAAGAACCAGCGGATTTATATTTGGAAGGATCAGACCAACATAGAGGTTGGTTTCAATCTTCTCTTTGGCCGTCCATGGCCATCAGAAAAAAACCTCCTTATAAATCTGTTCTCACCCATGGTTATGTGTTAGATGAAAAAGGGCATGCTATGTCCAAATCTCTTGGAAACGTAATCAATCCTACAACGGACATCATCAACCAATACGGAGCCGATATCCTTAGGCTTTGGGTATCCACCCAAGATTTCCGCGACGATGTCAAAATTGGAAAGGATTCTATCAAAACAGTAGCCGAAGCCTACCGTAAGATCAGAAACACTTTCCGTTATCTTTTAGGAAACACAAAGGCAGAAACCCTTCAGTGGAATCTAAAAAAAGAAGATTTAGAAGAAATCGATAGATACTATCTACATAAACTTGCGAAACTGAATGAGGATGTGAAAAAACTTTATGAGAACTACCACTTCCATCAAGTATATCATCGAGTTTTGGTTTTCTGTACGGTAGACTTATCCCAAGACTACTTTGAAATCATTCGGGACAGAATGTACTGTGATGCCAAGGATTCTAAAACCAGAAAATCTTCTGAATATGCGTTAGCTGTCATTTTAGAAACCTTGTCAAAACTCCTCTCCCCCATCCTTTCTTTCACAACAGAAGAAGTATGGGCTGAATTTGGATTAAAAGACTCTGTATTTTATTCTGATTTTTCAGACTTATCTTCCTTACTTGATTCCGATTTAGAATCTAAATTAGCACCAGTCTTTCAAACCAAAGAACTGGTACAAAAAGCCTTAGAAGAAGCAAGGAAATTAGGAAAACTTGGGAAGTCACTCGAAGCTGAAGTATTAATCTCCGGAGAAACTTTGAAAGATACAAAGTTTTCTAAAGACGACCTTAGCCTATTCTTTGTGGTATCAGAAGTATCCTTGGATCGCAATGAAATTAGCGAAGTGTTCTCGGAATGGAAGGGAGAAAAAGATTCCATCCAAATTCGTAAACCCCGCCACCACGAATGTCCAAGATGTTGGCGCCATGTTTCAGAAAAAGAAGGCAATCTTTGTGTTCGTTGTGAAGGAGTTGTTTCCAAACTTTCACGTTAAGGTTACAAACAAAATCGTAAGTATAATTTATCGCTTTTTGATTATACTTACGATCATTCTTTCTCATAAAAAATACGGACTAACTTCGAATCAATCAAAACAAAAGTAGATCAGACCAAAAGAGCGCCCAACATTAACTAGGTGCTTTCTAAATCCTAACCAAATCCATCTCGATTCGATTAGGATTGAATCGATTTTTTTCGAAATTTCTTAAGGAATCTTCCGAGGATAATTTCTGATTCCGGAATCCTTACCAAACTTGCGGTAACAAAATAAATCACGACAGCAGGAAGGATCGAAACCACAAGACAAACCCGACTCACATTGGCAAATCCAAGCGCCCATTCGCTCGTTAAGTAATTCACTAACACCGGTTTACCGACTAACTCTGAAAGAAGAAGCCAAATCAGAAGACCAATTAACGCTGGCATCATTTTAAAAACACGAAGCCAAACGGTTAGAAAAGGAATTTTCACTTGGTGCGATTTTAAGTAGAATAATAAAAGCGAAGAAGTGACAGAAGCACTGAGAGCCGAAGCCAGTGCTATGGCAGAATGTTTTAGAAAAAACATAAGACTGATACTGACCACAATACTCAAAAAAAACGAAACCAGTTGAATTCGTAAGGGTGTTTTTGTATCCGAAAAAGCATAATAAGAAGAAACCAAAACTTTATTGATGCTATAAAATGGAATGGCAAAGGAATAAAATACCAAAGGATAAAAAGCAGTCATTGTCGCCAAATGGTCCCAACGACCTCCAAAATAAATCGAATCCAAAACGGTTTCCCCAAGAACCGCCAAACCGATGCTTGCTGGGAGTGTCAAAAAGAAGGCAAAGGACAAAACATCTGCAATTTCTCTTGGAACATTTTCCTCCCTCCCTTCCCTTAGGTCTTTCAAAAGTGATGGTAAGATGGTTGTAGCAAGAGCCACTCCAATGATTCCCGTTGGAAGTTGGACGAGTCTTTGTGCATAATCCAAACTCACAACCGCTCCAAGCCCTGGGTTTTGGTTTTGGATATAGTTTGCTAGGAAAATATCAACGAGTAATCCAATTTGATAAAAACTTCCTCCAAGGGCCGCCGGTAACATCAGTTTAAAAATTTTACGAATGGCCGGATGTTTGAAATTCAAACGAAAGATGGGACCAAATCCATTTTTGTAAACATACCAACCCTGAACGAGAAGTTGTAAAACCCCACCCGTAACAATTCCATAAGCCAACAGAAAAACTTTGTCTCGGATCTCATGGTAAAAAGGAAAAACAAAAATAAAAACGATCAAATAACTGAAGTTAAGGATGATGGGAGAGAGAGAAGGAACAAAATAATTATGATGAGAGTTGGAAATCGACATAAAAATCGAAGACAAACTTGCCGTCATGATGAGAAAAAACAAAACTAACGAAAGTTCCACGACAAGAGTTCCGTATTCTGGAGATCCACCCACTAGTGTCGGTAAAAACCCTGCCGCAAAAAACCAAAAGAGAGCTACAAAAACTGACAAACAAAGAAAAAGGAAACTAAGAACCGTTCCTGCCATCACCCTTGCTTCTAAAACACCCATCTTTTCATATTCAGAAAAAATAGGCATAAAGGATTGGCTGAGTGTCCCCTCAGCAAGAAGGTTACGAAACATATTGGGAAGGCGGTAAGCCACACTAAAGGCAGAGGCAACCATCCCTGTCCCAAAACTAACAGCCATAAAATGATCACGAACAAGACCTAAAATACGAGATAAGAAGGTATAAAAAGAAAGGGCAAGTGACCGTTTCGTACTTGATTCACTCCCTCCAGATTGTTTCGTCATAAAACCAGAATTTAGAGGGGATTCAATTTTTCAAGAAAACGGATAGATCCACTTGGGCTCATTTGGAACTGCGTAGAACAACCAGGGCATTCATGTTTTCCAAATTTATGGATTCGTAATCTTGTTCCACAAACTTCACATTGGATGATTCGTTCCATAGCTTCCAATTGTTTGGTTTTGGATTGGATATAACTGGGAATGACCACTCGTTTATCCTCTGCTTCCGGCGAAGATTTATAAACGGCAAATCTTCTTTCCAGTTCATGGTTTAAGGTCTCTTTGATTTCCAAACGAAGGCTATTCAGTTTTTCTTCCAAAACAGATTCCATAGGAGAGGAACTAATTCGTTTCGAACTTGGAACCTCTTCTTCTGGTAAAGATTCCAACCTGGAAACTGGTTCTTTGGAACTAGTGGCAGAATCTTTATCTTTAGATTTTCCTGTGAAATAAAAACGGATTCTATTGGGGTCCGTCGAAGATAAAGGAGAAGGGTCTACTTTTTCTGATGGTTTGGATTCCTTGGGACTAGAGTCTTTTGGATCCATTTGCAAAAGAAAGGATTCCGCTTGGGAGTGGCCTCGAAAGATAGGAAGTTTTTCAAATAACCCCACAAGACTTAACACATCTTCGATTTCTTGTTTCACTCCATAAATGGCGTAAACTGCACCCACCTTTCGGATCTGTTTGTGGATTTTCACAAGGATGCTGATTCCATTCGAAGTGATAAAATCTAAGGCACCAAACTGAAATAAAAACTTACGATACCCTTTGTTCAATTGTGACTCGAAGTAACGATAAAAATCTTCGGCGCTGGTTCCGTCCAAACCACCTTTCAACTGGATTGAAAATACTTTATCTTGTGCTTCCATAATCTATCCTAAAAAGATCGCATCGCGAATCGGTGTTTGGTGAGAATCAGGAGAAACGGTTGTTACCAGAGGGCCTTCCGAAAGGATTTCTGCTTCGCTTCCGTCTTCCTTAAGTCCCACTTCAAGATTACGAATAGGAACTTGATTTGAATTTTCCGTTAAATCGAGAACTGGTTCCAAATTACTTTCTTTCGATTCGACTGTTTTTTTCTCAAATAAAGGAAGGTTCGAAGATTCTTTTGGGGTTACAGAAGAATCCCTTGCAACTAACATTGTATAAGTGACAAATGCACCAGTCAAAATCAAACTCACAACAAATGCGAATAATATATAATTAAAAACCATCCACTCCACTAGTTTCCATTGGTTTTCAAAAAGTAATCCTAAGTTTCCTCTTTCATAAACCAAAATCACAAGCCCCGATACATCAAGTGTTCCTGGTTTGTATAACGGTGAAGTAAGCCTTACTGTATTTGACTTTGCGAGTGGTAAATAGGAAAGAACCCATTCAAATCCAGAACGAACTTTAGGATCCCTTTTGGAATTAAGGATAGGATTTTCTCCGTTTTCAGGTTCCGACCATTCCCATTTCTTCATCCGAATTCCTTTTTTAAAAAAAGTGGAATGTCGAAGCGTTTCGTCCGGTGTCCTTTTTTTTAATTCATCGGGAGTATAAATGGTATCAGTGGAAACAAGAAGAGTGGCATCCACAGAATACAAACTAATCTTTTGGATACGAAACTCTTCGGGATCATTTTTGGATTGTTCTACATAACGGAGAAACATTTTTTCAAGTTCCACATAACCTTCGTTCTGTAGTCTTTGTTCCGAACTTTTTGCAAGCGCTAGTGTTAGATCGCGAGCTCTATGGTCAGAAACAAACTGCTCTTGGGTGAGAGCATTTTGTAATGACTCATAAAAAGTCCAAACCACAGCACTCAGTGCTAAAGTTTCACAGAGGAAAAAGAAAAGTATAAAGGATAGAAAAAAACGTGAATATTTCATAGATCCCCCTTATACCTTTCGACCAAAACCAAAGATTTACATAGGAAAATACGGAGGATTTAAGGAAGTAAGTCTATAAATGTCTTGGCAAAAACCTCTACAAATTCCCTTCGTTTCTTCGGGAAATCCTTATCTTTTCCCAACGCCAGGAGGGATGTCATATCTTCCGACTTCGCACCACAAGGATTGATGAGAGAAAAGGTAGATAGATTGTTCACACCATTCAAAGCAAATCCAAAACTAGTGAAATAAGACTTCGCATAAATCCCTTCCGAAACAAGTTTTAATTTGGGTTCCTCCACGGTATACAGGCCTGGAGCTTTTGGATTTTCTTCCACAGACAAACCCCAAGTTTTTTGAATGGATACCACCAAACTTTTGTTTAAAGCCCGTAAAAAATCACCAAGACTTAGATTTCGTTTTTTCAAATCAATATGCAAGTAACCTACAATTTGACCCGGTTCATGGGCTGTAAAATCCCCACCTCGTGGCAAAGTGACAAGCTCCACTCCAAGACGGGAAAGGTGTTCTGGCGAAACCAAAAGATTTTCCGCTTTCGCACCTATGCCCCCTGTTAAACATGGACTGTGTTCTAAAAAGAGCATGGATTCCCTTCGATTTTTCCTGGAATTTTCCTGGAAATTCACGTATCTTATGTACGAAACAATCGAAGGAAACAGGTAGGAAGGAAGTCCTTTTCGATGGAGAAACTTTGTCATGCGATCCTTTGGATCCTCGAAAAATCACCTAATGGTAGAGCCCGCCTCGATTTGGCGAAACTCCTCTACTATTCGGATGGTGTTCATTTCCAAAAACATGCGGAGATGATCACAAGAGGAGACTATATCCACTTAGAAGACTCCCCTTACCCCGTCAAACTGAACGAAGCACTTTTATTTTTGAAAGAAAAAGGCCATCTTGATGCCATTCCCAAAATTGAAGGAAATGGAATCCAAGGTTTTACCCTTCGGTTCTTAAAACCGATGGAGGGCCTCGTCCTTTCTAGGGAAGACAAACGGGTCATGATGAAGGTGACCGAAGCCTTCCGTGGTCGGGTTGTGGACGAAAATCGCCATTATCCCAATCTCTACGAAAACTACGTAGTCACCCCGCTATTTGATTCCATCCCCTTTTCTGTGGATCGGATCAATACGAAAATCCATGTTCTCGTACAAAAAAGCCTTTTGAATCTATCGGGCAAAATGTTTAGGGTTTTATTTGAGAGGTCAGAATGATCATCACTGTTTGCAAAGGCAAAATCCACAGAGCCGTCGTCACCGAGGCGGAACTCCACTACGAAGGTAGCCTCACCGTTGACCAAGACCTTATGGATTTGGCGGGAATGAAGCCCTATGAACAAGTTTCTGTAGTGAACGTAAATAACGGAGCTCGGTTTGAAACCTACCTCATCGTCGGGGAACGCGGTTCGGGAACCATTTGTTTGAACGGGGCTGCCGCAAGACTCGGTATGAAAGGGGACAAAGTCATCATTATTACCTACGGCCAAGTGGTAGAAAAAGAGCTTCCAGCAGATTACAAACCCAAGGTAGTCTTCGTGGATGAGAACAATCACCCGAAAAAAGCCTAATTTCCCTAATTTTTCCAGGGCATTTCTTCGATACTAACTGTATAAACCAAATTGGTAGTCGGAACATGAACAAAACAATATTCGCCATTTCATTCACCCTACTCACTTGTGCACTTTTTGCTCAAGAAACAGGGAATACGCAAGGGACACAAGGCACCGTTGCCTCCAAAGACGGCCGTGACCTGTATCCTCTTTCTATGTATGATACAAGGATTCGTTTAAAAAACATAACCTTTGTTAGAAGACATGCTGACACAGGAAAAGGTGAATTTTTGGATGTACAAGTGGAACTAGAATCTAGAGTTCCGGACAATCAAGAATATGCAATTTATGTTCTTGCGGGTCACGAAGCAGACAGAACCAATGCTGATGAAAGAAGACTCATCCCTTATCCTGCTTGGAGAAAGGCCGATCCTGAAAAAGAAGATAGAACTTTATACTTTTCCAATGTAATGCCAACTCCAGTGACTGCGAAAGAAGTTTGGGGTGAAGAAACATATGCTAAGAAAAAAGCAGAAGTAGAAAAACGCCACTATGCTGGATTTGAAGCAGAAATGCCAGAACCTACATTCACGGAAGTAGTAGATTACCTTTGCAAAAACAATGCAAAAGCACTTCCGTTTACACTATTTGGGGAAACTGGTCCTACCAAAGATAAACAAGTAATGTATAACTATGTAGCACAAACAGAAGATGAGAAAAAACGCCAAGTGCATGAAACTCTTCCAAAACACACTTATACAATTTACAATAACAAGTATCGTGTGAACATCACAAGCCACCACTACACACAATACCGACCGAACTTCCTTTCTTTTAACAAAGTAGCAGTTCTTGTGTTTGATACAAAGAAACCAACCAATAGCCTTCTCTTTAGAAAGTTTATTGATATTTCTGATTTAAGGATTACTTACTAATTGGTAAAATCCAAGACCAGGTTTGGTCTTGGAATCTAGGCGTCTGACCGAAAGAAAATCCAAAAGGATTAGTGGTCAGTGCCTTCCGGGCGGATGGGGGGAAATTGTTCCGAAGCCCTCACCCTCCACTCGTCTTCCGGATGGTTCAAATGCAACCAACCGTTTGCAAAATCCCAACGACCATCCAAATCCAAAAAATCCCAGAAAATAGCCTGGTTCATGTATTTATAGGTATCGAGAAGATCGAGTAGATCCCTTTGTTTCCTGGGAGAATTGTCCATTCTATTCCAGTTTCGACAAGTTGCCCCCCTGGTCGATGTTTTTTATGGACAAAAGGAATCGAATCTGCCGAAAATGATACCAGACCATGGCAATCACAAAGGAAAAAAAGGCCGACTTCAATGACAAACTGGTAGATTTCAAAAACTACCTAGAGGAACTGAAAAAAGAGGCTAATATATACAAAGTCCAAGCCAAAAAAAGTAAGGACATGGAACCTTATTTCAATATCTCCCTTGCCATCAACTCCATCAAAACCATTAACACCTGTATTGTGATCAATGAACTCTCTACAGCCATTTTAGAAATCAACAATAACAACTACTTAGAAACTGCTAGAAAAGAAATTTATAACGCGATCTCTTATATCGAAAAAACGGTAGGAAACAACGTAGATGGTTCTCTTTCCGAAAACAAAGAGTTACTTGCAAAAATCGAAAGGTTCACACCCACACAAAGACTGAATCTTGTGAAAGGCCTACTCCAAGCCATGAAAAAAACCACTGCCGCTTTTGGTACCAATTCCAAGTGGAAATGGTCTTGGCCAGACATCAACTTCCGAGTTGCGGCATGTACGAAAAACCTTTTCGATTTCATTGCTTATGAAAGGGAACAAGACCTCGAAAATCCATATTACTACATCCGCAAAGAACACTTCAACCTTGTCATAGAACTTGCTAACCAAGCTGCCCAGGATTATAGGACAAAATTTGAAATGTCTACACAAGATTCCACAGATTTGAAACATTCTGTAGAAATGTTAGAGATGAACCGTAAAATTTTCCAAATTACTGGCGAAAATGATGACTTGGAAAAAACAAAAACACTCATTGAGTCTTTCCAACAGAAGATCACGGATCTCGAATCCGACGATAAAAAGAAAAAAAAGAAACAATAATCGACGTTTTTCCCTAGAATCCCCAGTCTAGTTTATAGAAAGGGCAATACTTTTCAAAAGGAGATTTCGAAATATGGCACTTACGGAAGTCACTGACGCCAATTTCAAAGCAGAAACTGCTAAAGGCGTTGTACTCGTGGATTGTTGGGCGGAATGGTGCGGACCTTGTCGAATGGTGGCTCCTGTTCTTGATGAATTATCGCAAGAAATGGCTGATATCAAAATTACAAAGCTAAATGTTGATTTCAATCAGAAGACAGCACAGGAATTGGGAATCCAATCGATCCCTACTCTTCTTCTCTATAAAGACGGAGTTTTAGTGGATAAGGCAATTGGCGCTTTACCAAAGCCGCAAATTAAAAAATTTATAGAAAATCACAAGTAGGAAATAAATTATCCCCTAATGGTCAGTTCTGAACCGAATGGTTTTACCGCTCTCCCTAGAGGGGGATATTTAGTCGATACATCCGAAGGGTACATCCAAATTGGATCCCCTCCGGAAACAATTAAAGACACCATGGGGCTCGAAAAGAAAACCCCTCTGGTGTTTGTTCTTCCCAATAAATTCTTCCATGTCGAAAAAGGGATCTCTATTGCGGAGTTAGAATTTCCCATTTACTTCAACTTCTTCTTTCGTGGTGGCAAAAAAACTTTTATCGTTTGTTCTCCCGAACAAAAAGAACAGCTAACTATTGTTCTTGGGGAATCTCTTATGGGGCCACAGGAATTAAACCTAGCTTCTGAGTTTATTGATGGAACGGAAAGTTTTGGTTTCCCTGATATCAAAGCCGAGATGGCACATTTCCGTAGTTACAAAACTATGGAGGAAGTGGTTGAGTTTGTTTTATTCGACGAAAACCACAAAGCCCAGTTTGGAAAAATCACTATCGAACAACTCCCCTCCAATGAATTTCTCATTGTGGATGGAGATAAAAAAATCAAAACTCCTGGAGAGGTCGACTTCCATGTGAAGTATGATATTGGAAAAAGACTCGAAGAACCTTTCCAACCTCCCATCATCGGGATCACTTGCCTTGGACCTTCCCATGGTTTTGACCCCACAGACAACACTTCTGGTTTTATCATTTGGTTGAATGGCCAAGGGATCATGGTGGACCCACCAGTGAATTCCACTGAGTGGTTACGGGAATCCAATGTAAATCCCAAGTTCATCAACTCCATCATTCTCACCCACTGCCATGCTGACCATGATGCGGGAACCTTCCAAAAGATTTTGGAAGAATCCAAAATCACGATCTATGCTACTGCAACCGTGATGGAATCTTTCCTTAAAAAATACTGTAGTTTAACAAAGATTCCGCGCAGGGAAATCACAGACTTATTTGATTTTATTCCTGTTGTGATCGGAAGGCCAACCATCATCAACGGTGGTGAGTTTTATTTTCACTATGCACTCCATTCCATCCCTTCTGTGGGTTTCGAATTTTTTTTCCAAGACCAGTCCTTCTATTATACGTCTGACCACTTAAATGATCCGGAAGCCTTTGAAGAAATGTACAAAAAAGGAGTCTTTCCTGAAACGAGATACCAGTTTTTAAAAGACTTTCCTTGGGATCGCAAAATCATTTATCACGAAGCCGGTGTTCCCCCGCTGCACACAAAGATTAGTTACCTTGCCTCACTACCGGAAGAAGTACAAAAAAGAATTACGGTTTATCATATTGCTGCCAAAGATATGCCCGAAGGAAACCACCTTACTCTTGCTAAATTTGGAATTGAAAATACCTTATATCCGGAAATCACTCCACCCAAACACCAAGAGGCTTTCCAACTTTTAGAAATCCTTTCCCAAATTGATATTTTCTCTGGATTCCCGATTGAGAAGGCCAAAGAATTTTTACAAATCGTAAAAGAAGAAAGATTTCGTCGTGGGGAACAAATCATCAAAAAGGGAACCCATGGGGACAGATTTTTTATCATCGCTTCCGGAAATGTTCGTTTCGAAGGATTGTCGGGAGACCATTCCGCAGTCAAAAGGTATGGAACTTACGAATACTTTGGAGAGGCATCCCTAATTTTGGACACTGCCCGCCAAGCCGATGTATTTGCCGAGACTGATGTCCTTGCTCTCACCATTGAAAAAACAAGATTCTTTCAGTTCATCCGCGGATCCAAACTCCATGAAAACTTAATCAAACTGAATAGCATCCGAGAGACCAATACTTGGAAAACTTTGACGGAATCCCAAACTTTCCGAGGCCTTACCAGTTACCAAGTCACCCAACTTGAACTCATCCTCAAACTGGAAACGGTAAAAAAGGAAGCTGCCCTCATCGATGAAGGACATACCTTCCACAATGCCTTTATTGTTAGATCCGGAACAGTTGTGGTCATGCAAAACCACAAAACCATTCGGGAACTGGGAGCTGGTGACTTTGTTGGGGAAATCTATGCCTTAACCAAAAACCTTCCCTCCAATTTCAGTTTCATTGCCTGGCCAGGAACTGAATTGTATGTTCTTTCCGAAGAAGATGCAATTCAGTACATCAAGAAAAATCCCGGTGTCTACATGAAGCTGAACACTGTTTATAATTGACCTCAATTCGCCATTTTTGTAACATTTCCATATCAAGGAGTCACAAATCATATGGAGCGTATCCTCCCCTTTACTGAAGAACACCATCAATTCCGCGAGATGGCTCGGAAATTTTTTGAAACAGAAGTAAAACCACATCACGAAGAATGGGAAAAAAACCATATCGTGCCCAAAGAAGTTTGGAGAAAGGCAGGTGAAAACGGCCTTCTCTGTCCCGATGTCCCTACCGAATACGGTGGTTCCGGTGCCGACTTCCTTTATAACATCATCATCATCGAAGAATCTTCCCGCGTGGGAAATAGTGGATTCTTTATCTCTCTTCATAATGACGTGATCGCACCCTACATCTCAACTTATGCGAGTGACGAACAAAAGAAACGTTGGCTTCCAAAATGTGCAACAGGCGAATCCATCCTTGCGGTTGCCATGACAGAACCCGGAGCCGGATCTGATCTTAAATCCTTACGTACAAGTGCCGTTGATATGGGTGACCATTTTGTGGTGAATGGACAAAAAACATTTATCTCAAACGGACAATTGGCAGATCTTATCATCACAGCAGTGAAACATGATAATGGAACCATTTCCCTTGTGATGATTGAAGAAGGAATGAAAGGTTTTGAAAGAGGACGTAATTTAGATAAAATCGGACTCAAAGCCCAAGACACTTCTGAACTTTACTTCAACGATGTGATTGTTCCGAAAACAAATCTTATCGGCAAACAAGGACAAGGTTTTCGTTACCTCATGCAAAAGTTAGCACAAGAACGATTGGTTCTTTCTGTGGCTGCAGTGGAAGCAACAAGACTTGTCCAATCCTTAACCCTCCAATACATCAAAGAAAGAAAAGCCTTTGGTCAAAAGATCGGGTCTTTCCAAAATACCAAATTCAAAATGGCGGAAATGGCAACGGAACTAGAAATGGCACAAGTGTTCTGCGACAAAGTTGTGATAGAACATATGAAAGGCGAAAACACAACAGCAGAAGCCTCTATGTGTAAATGGTACACAACAGAAATGCAAAAACGCCATACAGACGAGTGTTTACAATTCTTTGGTGGATACGGTTATATGATGGAATATCCAATTGCAAGAGCTTACCTCGACGCAAGGATCCAAACCATCTATGCAGGAACTACAGAGATTATGAAAGAAATCATTGGTCGTAGTTTGGGACTTTAGTCTCAAACAAAACCAAAATTACCAATTCTCAAAACAGAATTGGCAAAAGTCTTATCGAGAACCCGGTGCTTAAGGCCCGGGTTTTTTATGTACTGCTTTTGCGAAACAACAAACACAAATTAATTGTTCGTTATCCGCAATAGACAAAAACCTAACCCAAAATCAGATAAAATATTGACATTTGCACAAATAATGTGCAAGCTAGATTTCTATGAAAAATGTTACGTTCAGAGTAGAAGATGATAGGCTTATAGAGAAAGCAAAACTGAAAGCTACATCAATCAATCGCTCATTAAATGATTTATTTATTGAGTGGTTAAAAAACTTTTCCAACGAAAATGGAGAGAATTTTAACTACAAAAAATACTTGACCAAATTCAAACACATCAAAATAGAAAAGAAATTCTCACGTGATGAAATGAATGAAAGATAAATTTTTTTTAGATACAAATATTATTCTTTATCAGTTTAGTAGCGATATTCAAAAGAAAAACAGGGCAATTGATATCTTAGATGAGGCAACAAATTCCAATAAATTTACAATCAGTTATCAAGTAATTCAGGAATTTTCAAACGTAGCCCTTAACAAAAACAAGGGGTATTTTTCAATCAAAGAATTAAAGACATATATCGAAGACATTCTAATACCTTTGTGCAAATTTTTTCCAGATCCAAGCTTTTATATCGATTCTCTTAAAGTTAAAGAAAAATATAAATTTAGTTATTATGATTCACTAATCATAAATGCTGCGCTCGAACTAAAATGTTCAAAATTATATTCTGAAGATCTTCAAGCAAATCAGAAAATCGAAAACTTGGAAATTATAAATCCTTTCAGATAAGAGAACTTACAAAAACCCGAAAGTCCCATTCAGGACTCCGGGTCAATTTACATCGGTGAGCTTAGTTCCGCAAAATCAAAAAAAGCTTCAACCTAGTCTTTCGATTCTACCGCACCCACTTCTTCTTCCGTTTCCTTTCGTAAATCCGTTGTCAGTCGCATAGAACAAAAATGCGGGCCACACATAGAACAAAAATGTGCTTTTTTCATCCCATCTTGAGGAAGGGATTCATCATGATAGGACCTTGCTAGTTCTGGATCTAGTGAAAGGGCAAATTGATCTTCCCAACGAAATTCAAACCGAGCCTTGCTGAGTAAATCATCTCTTTCTTTGGCGCCGGGATGGCCTTTGGCAAGATCGGCAGCATGAGCGGCAATTTTATAGGCAATCACCCCATCTTTTACATCTTGTTTGTTTGGAAGTCCCAAATGTTCTTTGGGAGTCACATAACAAAGCATAGCTGTTCCATACCAAGCAATCATGGCAGCACCAATGGCAGAAGTGATATGATCATACCCCGGTGCAATGTCTGTGACCAGTGGCCCGAGTGTATAAAAGGGAGCTTCCATACAAATCTCTTCTTGGAGACGAACATTTTCCTGGATCAGGTGCATCGGAACATGGCCAGGCCCCTCCACCATGACTTGGACATCATCAGCCCAGGCACGTTTAGTGAGTTCTCCCAGAGTCTTTAGTTCTGCAAACTGAGCTTCGTCGTTGGCATCATTGATACAACCAGGCCGGAGACCATCTCCCAAGGAATAGGAAACTCCGTATTTTTGCATGACCTTGGAGATTAAATCAAAATGTTCATAGAGAAAATTTTCTTTTTTATGATGGTTACACCACTTTGCAAGGATAGATCCTCCTCGTGATACGATTCCTGTAATTCGTTTGTCTGTTAGGTGGATATAATCCCGAAGGACACCAGCATGGATTGTAAAATAATCCACACCTTGTTCGGCTTGTTCTTCTAAGGTTTCTAAAAATACATCTATGTTTAAATCCTCTACTTTTCCCTTTACCTTTTCCAAAGTTTGGTAAAGAGGAACAGTTCCAATCGGAACAGGAGAATTTCTGATAATCCATTCTCTCGTTTCATGGATATTTTTTCCAGTAGAGAGGTCCATCACCGTGTCTGCTCCCCAGTGCAGTGCCCAACGAAGTTTTTCTACTTCATCATCAATGGAAGAAAGGATCGCAGAATTTCCAATATTGGCATTGATTTTCACTAAAAACTTTTTACCAATGATCATTGGCTCTAGTTCCGTATGACGTTTGTTCGATGGAATGATGGCTCGACCAATTTTTACTTCATTCAAAACAAATTCAGGAGCCATCCCTTCCCTTTTTGCCACATACATCATTTCTTCTGTGATGATATCTCTTTTGGCATAATAGAGTTGGGAAAAATTCCGATCACCTCTGGATTCTCTGGTTTGTATCCATGGTTCTCTTAGTTTTGGGATTCCATTTTTATAATCGTATTCATTTTCATGGATACAAAACATACCTTCCGTTCGGTATGATTGAAACTTAGTATGGTTCGAAAGTGTAATGGTAGTTTCTGGGATGGTGATGGGATGGTTGTGATTTGTTTCCATGTTCCGTTTTCCTTAACCGGAACTGATCCATAAGAAATAAGCGGGAAAACAAAAAAGAGGATCTAAAAAAGTTAAGGATGTAAATCACTAAACGTAAATAGAATTTCTGCACGATTCTCGTTTCCCTTCGCAAGCATTACCAGGATCAGGTTCAAAAAGGGTATATCTCAGCCAACCCCGCTCTTATCTATTCAGAGCAAAGGAAATAGCACCCCTAACGGTTATTTCTCAAATGAAGAGGAAAGATTTTTTTGGCAAGCCAATTTGTTTTTGGCTTTTTAGCTCAGTAGCATTACTTTACTTCGCGGCCTTGTCGCACCATTCGATTGACATAAACTTGTAAATCCTGTTTTCCTTTAGGGCCAATTTCGGTGAACTGAACCCCGTAAACCCCAGATTCTTTGGATTTTTTTCCGATTTGTTTGATCACTCCTCTGGCAAGGAAATCTTCTAGATCCCCCGGGAGAGCCACAAGGATTTCCACCGTTTCGTTCATATCCCATTCATCAAAGTGATTGGGAGCAATGACCCCTATACCACCCACACTGATATCACTCGCTTTTAGGACATCCAGAAGGGCTGTTCCCATCAAATGGACTTCGACAGGATCATTTTCCAGTGGTTGTACGCGGACATATTTCCGTTTTTCTTGGATGGGTGCCATACTCTCATATTCTTAGGAAATTCTAGATTGTAAACTAGGAAATAGAACCACCTCCAATTGTTAAGAAAACATAGACCAATCTCCGATATCTGTTATAATGGGGGCGAGATGAAATTACGTTTTGGTTTTGTTTTCTTTATTTTTGGCACTTGCCTACTTTTGAATGGTTCTCTCCAAGCAAAAGTGACCTGTACTGGGGACGCCTGTACCATTCTCCCTACAAGCATCCAATCCCAAATCAATAGCGTAGACACAGCCCTCCAACTCCAATATACAGACAAAGTCCTTTCCACAATGTCTGAAGCTGCCGTGATTTCGAATATCAACTCATCTCTGATGGGACCTGGAATTGTAAACAGATTCCAAGTTGGTGTTGGTATGACCGTTGCAGGCCAACAAAAAGAAGACATCAATGTGGCTTACCAAAGTTTGAGTTTCCAAAAACTTCCCAACGTGGGAGCGTCCCTAGCACCTAACTTTATTGTGGCGGTAAACCTAGGTTGGCTTATGGGAGGAGGTCCATCCGATACCGAACCTGAACTCAAAACCTTCCTTCATCGATTTAATTTATACCTTCATGGATTCAAGTTCAACTTTGCCCAAGGAGATGTTCAAAAAGCTGTAGAAGCTCAAAATAAAAACGTAGAACTTGGCGGGGACATTACGAACGGCGGTTTTACTTTACGATTTCATATCATAGAAAACTATTCTGATGGGATTGGACTTTTTGAATTTTCTGGAATCTCCATGGGTCTTGGTCTCCACTACCAAAGACAAGAGATCGATGTCACTTATAATGACAAAAAAACACAAACCTTAACTTTAGGTCCTGCCATAGGAACCTGGGGTGGTTCCACAACGTTTAACTATTCTAGTACGGTCACAAGTGTTCCTTTAGACATTCGGACAGGATTTAGAATGTTCTATTTCTTTACTATCTTTGCGGGCGCTGGTGCCTCGATGAATTTTGGGAGTTCCACTCTAAACCTCTCTCGTTCGGGTCCCCTAACACTGGCTTTAGATTCTTCTGCCATATCAGCTTCCCTCTCTCCGGAAATCGCAGCTCTCATACCTGCATCCGCATTGGGACAAACCAAAACCGGAACTCTCACTATGGATCTAAGTGGGAAAGCACAAGCACCTAACACCACTAACTTTCTCATCGCAGGAATCGAGATCAATGCTCTCATCACAAAACTCACAGTCGAAGCGGTTATGGCACAAAACGTCCAATCCGTGATGCTCGGAGCAAAATTTTCCTTCTAACGAAGTCTTGGCACTGTTTTTGCAAATTCGTTAGAGAACGGCTTTATTAGAACCGATCTGGGGATTTCCTGGCGTCGATTGTTTAAGTTCTAAGCAGAATGCCGATTTTAAGGGAGAATTCTATGGCGCAAACTATGCAAGAAATCAAAAAACCAATCCTACATGTTTCTTGTGTCCCAAGAAAAGATACAACCCTACTCAAAATTTCCCTTTCCCAGGATGATTTGGGAATTCTCTACCGGGTCACCTCAGTGCTCTACAACCATGGTTGGGATATTTTAGAAGCCGTTGCAGAAACAGCAAGTGACGGACATGTTCAGGATTTATTTGTGATCCGCAGTTGGGACGGAGGAGAAATGACAGAGGAACTTTTGTCTCAAATCCGAACCGATCTATATTCCCTCTTTTATGAAGGAAAAACTGTGGCGATGTACTTACGTGAAAATGCAAAAGAAGAAGTACTCGTTCGAAAAGTGGGAGATACAGAAGCAACACTCAAACTCTATAACCCAATCTCCTCTGATTTTACAGTTATGGATTTACGAATGAAAGACACAGTTGGGATTTTATTTCAAATTACTGAGTCTCTTTTCCACTTAGGAATCGATATCATTAGTTTTACCGCCAATAGTTTTGACGGAAAAATTCGAGATAGTTTTTTACTTCGCACTTCTCTTACAGGAGAGAAGTTGGATGAGAAACTGATGTTTCCTATGTTACGTGCAAAGTTAGAGTCTTTTCTTTAAGTTGTTTTTTCTTTTTGTGTAAACAGTAAAAATCCAAATCCAATGAGTAGGAGAAAGGATACAAAAAAAGCCAAACTTGGCCCTTTTTGAAAGTATAACAAAGAGAATACGACCGGTGACACGGCTCTTCCGAGGGATCCAAAACTTCGAAAGAGTCCGAGTGATCTCCCCAAATCTCCCTTCCCACTTTCGAGTGATGCAAAAGAGGAAAGTCCTGGATTCACAAGTGCACTTCCAAAAGCCAAAAAGAATAAAGAAATAAAGAGTCCCGTAAAACTAGTTCCGAAACTAACCAGTAGTCCCATCCCAATCACAACGAGTACTGCCCCATAAAGAGAAATTCTTTTTTCCGAAATTTTCCCGGAAAGCTTGCGAACCACTCCACCTTGTACGAGTATAATGATGATCCCAATGTATAAAAAAGTGAATCCAATTTCTTTTGGTGAAAACTGAAAGGTATCAGAGAGAAAAAAGTTCACAACAAATTCAAATCCAGAAAAACTAAGCACAAAAAGTAAATTCAGTAGAGAAATACGAACCAAATTACGAGATTCAATTTTCTTTAAAGATAAAAAAGGATGGATTTCTTTTTCAGGAACCACTTCCGGTTTGTTATGTGGTAAAAACACAAATACAAGAATCACAGTCAGAAGGGATACCAAAATGGCAAAAAAAGCAGAAGCGGGAAACACAACCACAGATCCTTCTTTGTAAAAGGAATCCAAAAATGTCCACTGGGAACTAATTCCCCCGAGAAGTGGACCCATTACAAATCCAAGTCCGATGCCAGCTCCTAGAAATCCCATCCCAGCAGCTCTGGATTTTTCATCGGTTTGGTCAGCCATAGCTGCAGAGGCCACAGATAAATTGCCACCCATCATTCCCGTGATCACTCGACTGAGGACAAACATCCAAAACTGTGAAGAGAACAACCAAAGAAGATATCCAATGGTGTTTCCTAAAGTGGTAAAAAGTAAGATGGATCTCCTTCCCGAATGGTCAGAAAATCTTCCCCAAACAGGAGCAGCAACGAACTGTAAAAAACTATAAATACTCCCCAATATCCCACCAAACAATACAAAGGTATATTTTGTATCTCCACCAAAAGACAAAAGGTTTGCGGCAGAATAGAACATTCTGAACAGAGCATCATCCCCTTTTAATAAGAAAAATTCTAAGGTTTTGGGAAAGAGAGGAAACAAAAGGGAAAAACCCATCATGTCTGTAAAAACAATTAGGAAAAGTATGAATTTGATTCGTTTGGGGGACGTACTCATCTAGACAAATCTCTAGGCACAAATAAAAAAAGCCACAGAAAACTCTGCGGCTTTTTCTTAAAATTGACTAGAAAACCCAGGGTTTACTTAGTTTTTGCTTTATCAATCAGAACTTTCAATTCATCTAACGTTTGTTTTAGTTTTTCCTTCACTTGTGGAGGAATTGCCGTATCAATTTGTTGGTAAATGGATTGGTAATTTGTTTGAAGTTTAGCCAAAACTTCATCATAACTTGCGTTAGTTTTTCCAATCGCACCTTGGGCATCTGCAATTGTTTTGTTTAAAAGGTCACGAATCTTTTGTGATTCTGCCGATTTGTCCAATTCACCTTTTGCTTTTAGATCATTATAAACTTTTTCTAAATCAACAACTGCGGTTTTTAACTTTTCTTCACCGGAACGAAAGAGAGCAATTCCAGCATTTACAACATCCATTACCAATTTTTCCATACAACTTTCCTATAAAGGGCAAACGCACCTATTTTTGGATTCTAAGTTTAGGAAAGAAAAGTGTGGATTACAATTAAAAAATTAAAGAGTAACAATTTTCTATGAGACATAGTTAAGACCGAGTTTGGTCTTAACTGTTTTCGATTAACTTTTTGATTTGGTCTCTAATTTTGGCTGCGGTTTCGTAATCTTCGGTTTTGAGAGCATTTTCTAAGGTTTCTTCCAAAATTTGAAGATTGGACTTGGGAAGGGCTTGGATTTTTTTCTCCGAAGAAACACTCTCACCTTGCATATCTTCTTCTTTCATAATGATCCCAGTTTCATCTAACACTGTTTTAGCGATAAATATAGGAGCATTGGCTCTTAAAGCAAGGGCAATGGAATCCGATGGCCTAGCATCCAAAGTGATGATCTCTTCCTCTTTTTGGAGTTGGATCTTTGCATAGAAAGTGCTATCTATGATTTCTTCAATAGTGATTTTGATGACGGTAGCACCAAGGGATGTCAACATATACAACATAAGGTCATGCGTCATTGGTCTTGGGGGTTTGGTTCCATCGATCACAGTGGTAATGGAATGGGTTTCTAATGGCCCGATAAAGATAGGAACCACACGTTTGTCATCTGAATCCTTCGGACGCAGGAAAACTGCGAAGCCGACATTGGTCAGGCTGATATCAGAGATTTTTACTTCATAAAACTCCATAGAATATCGCTACCTTTCCTGTTTTGTGGGCCCAGAAGGGCTCGAACCTTCGACCCGCAGATTATGAGTCTGCTGCTCTAACCAACTGAGCTATAGGCCCCACTGACTTCCAATCTTTCGAGGAAATAAGTAGAGACAAGCACAAAACAAAAGATTGGAGCCTAAAGCGGAAGAAAGAGGTTAGATTCAAAGAATTCGGTAAGGTCTTTACGGTCACTCTTCCATTGGATCCAGATCCATAAACTAGGACTTGAATCTATACTGACCCATACTTGGTTCCGAAGTGCGTTTTGGTTTCGGACTTGGTCTGCCTGAAAAATCTGAAAGTTTAGATTCCCCACCACCTTCTGGAACTGTTTGGGTTCGATCCCTTTTGTGAATACGGAATCTTTCCAAATAGTTTTATCATCCAAGGGTTCCTTCCAAGGAAGGGTACGCACCACCATAAAAAATCCATCTCTTTTGGCTGGATACACGGTGAGTTTTTTGCTCATGGTAGAGTTTTGTTTGACCACCACTGCTTCCGGAAAGACAAAAGAAAAATTTTCCCAAACAAAGTTTTGGTTTGGTTCTACAAGTGTCTGTGAAAGGATAGATGAGGTAGAGATTCCGAGTAAAACGAGAATCCAAAAATTTCCTTTCATTCCATGAAATTATTAAACAAAGAGTCCATCTGGCAAGTCCGAAATTCTTATTTAGGAGTCTATGTCCACTTCCCTTATTGTTTTAAAAAATGCGATTATTGTGATTTTTATTCAGAAGGAATTGGTGCTGCGCCAGCTAACGATGAAAAGTCGCTATTCCAATCTTACAAAAAAGAAATTTTAGATAGGGCAAATCATTTTCCGGAAATTAGAAAACGTACAATAGATACAGTGTTTTTTGGTGGGGGCACTCCTTCCAAAGCGTCCGCAAAACGTTGGAAAGAACTTTTAGATTTTTTACGTTCCGAGTTTTCTTTTTCCGACAACCCTGAAATTTCTATCGAAGTCAATCCCGAAGATTTAAGTTCCGACCTCCTCGCCGAATACAATTCCATTGGGATCAACCGTGTGAATGTGGGTGTCCAAACCTTAGAAAAAAAAGGACTCGAATTCCTCGGCCGCCATTATGACGAAGTTCGTTACCATTCTCTAGTGGAAGTTCTCACCAATTCTCCAATAAAAAGAGTGGGAATCGATTTGATGTATGGAATTCCAGGTATCGCAAAAGAATCTTTTTTATCCGACCTATCTCTTTTTTTGAATGCCGGCCTCCCCCATTTGAGTTTGTATTCTTTGACTTTAGAAAAAGGAACCCAGTATTCTCGAGATGTTTCTGATAAAAAAAAGGGAGAACCGGAAGAAAATCTCCAATCCGAAATCCTCACTCAATTACCAAATTTACTCAAAGAAAATGGATACCTTTGGTATGAAGTATCCAACTATGCAAAACCAGGATTTGAATCCTTACACAATTTGAAGTATTGGACTTATGAACCTTACCTAGGCATTGGACCCGGTGCTCATGGAATGATCGCTGGCCACCGGTATAGCAATCCGAGAAATGCTAGTCTCTATCAGAAAAAAGAAACATCAACCAAGTATGAAATGATTGATCCTTCTACGGAACTAAGTCTCACACTATTTCGACTCTTTTCTCCCTTTCGGTATTTGGATTTTATAGAAACCTATTTAGATCCAAAAACAAAATCTAAGTATTTAAAAACCATTGAAGGTTGGGAAAAAAGAGGATTGTGTAGAATTGATGATGCCGTGTTTCAATGGAAACCAGAGGCATTACTCTTGTTAGATGACTTAATCTTAGAAATTTCACTCTAAATTTTCTAGATATCTTTCTTAAAATAATCTTAAAAAAAGATTGCCCAGAGACCCCTCTCGAAAAATACTGTTCGTATCCCGGGCCTGTAGCTCAGTTGGTTAGAGCACTCGCTTGATAAGCGAGGGGTCACAAGTTCAAATCTTGTCAGGCCCATAAAGATACGGGGCGTTAGCTCAGCTGGGAGAGCATCTGATTTGCATTCAGAAGGTCATCGGTTCGATCCCGATACGCTCCAAAAACCCGTATCTCTTCCGATCCACTTCCAAAAATTTCTTGCTATCTCTTTAGAATTCCTATAAACCATGAGACATGTCCGTAAAAGATATCCTCAAAGACAAAGCCTCCTCTGTTCTTTCCATTGAAGAAGATAGAAATGTATTGGAAGCCACCCAGATGATGGTTGGTGCCAAAGTAGGATCTCTCATTGTAACCTTCCAAGGAAAACTAGTAGGAATCTTTACGGAACGAGATTTGATGCGTGTCGTCGCGAAAGACCATGTGAACCTAGACAAAGTCAAATTGAAAGATGTGATGACCACACAACTCACAGTCGCTGGCCCTGATGAAGATGTAGATGATATCTTAAACAATATGATCACCAAACGGTTTCGTCATATGCCCGTTCTTGATGGTGATAAAATCATTGGTCTCATCTCGATTGGAGATGCTGTCAAAACAAAACTAACAAGAACCCAAGCCGAGATGAGTATACTCAGAGAGTATATGTATGGGCCGCACTAAAACAAACGGTTTTCTGTAAGCCTATCGATTGTTTTTTCTAATACAATTTCTAAGTTTTTAGTATCTTCTCTATTATAAGCGATTAGTTTTTCTAAGGCTTCTTTGTTATTCGTTCTTTGGTATTCGAACCATAATAGAGGGGCTTGTCTTCCATCGATGCCTGCAATCTCTTCTGGACGAACGAGACCTAGCAACACCTCCGATTTTTTTAATCCGCCTTTGATTCCAATCGAATGCAAAAGATTCATCAAATCCAGTTGGGGGTTTTTTACCCGATAACGAAATTCCTTTTCTAAAAAAGGGACATCAAACCTTCTCCCGTTATAAGTCACAAGAATGTCTTCGGATGAGATAGAATCAAAAAGAAATTCTAAATCTTTTCCCCTTTCAAAAGTTAACATCCGTTTGTCTTGATATAGACTAACCACCGTCGTCACTGAGGATTCGGATATCCCAGTGGTTTCAATGTCTAAAAAACAAAACCTTTCTGGAAAATTTTGCCACAACCTCCAGTATTCAAGACTCGGAAGTTCGGTTGTAAAAAAGGGAAAATTAGCTTCGGACAGTTCATGTTCTAATTCTTCTAAGCGTTCCTCTAAAATGGAAACCGCAGGAAGGAGGGGATCATTTTTTTGTTTTTGGTATTGAATAAGAGATTCCCAATCGTATACACCAACACCAAACAGTTGTTTCTCTTTTCTTTCTCCGATTCCTGGAAACAGCTGGAGGCTAGATTTTAAATGAGATCCGTACATTTTCTCCATCGAAGAAGGCCTTCATTCATTCTTTCCTCTCTCTCCCCAAATCCAATGCGAAGGAAACCTTCTTCTTCAAAATTAATTCCTGGGAGAACAAAAACACCCGTTTTTTCGAACAATCTGTCCGCATAGTATTCCGATGAAATTCCTGGTTTTAATTTTAGCCATCCCACTAACCCACCGGCAGGTGTTGTGAAAGACTCGGTATATGGAAGTTCCATCCATATAGAATCAAAACTTTGGATGTTTTTTCTGACTCGTGATTGGATTTTAGGAAGGAAGGATTCTTTTGTATTTAATAGTCCGAGAGCAATGCGTTCAGAGATGGGTGAAACGGTATGAGTTAAGTAGTCTTTAAAAGACCTTGCCCTTTTCAGAAAAGATTCCTCTGCGACAAGCCAACCTACCCTAAGGCCTGTTACGCCAAAACATTTAGTAAAGGAACCCGTTCCATAAAAAGAATGATTCGGATCCACGCCGGTTCGTCCCATAAAACCTTCACTCGGTAAAAATCGGTAATGTTCATCGAAGAGAACTTGTTTCTTCTTTTGTCGAAATTCGGTGATGAGTGTTTCCCATTCCCCATCTGAAAAAGTTTTGCCCGTGGGATTGTGGGGATGGTTCAAAATATAAAGATCAGCATCGATATCTTTCCAAGTGGATGCGAGAAATGCCTTTTCATGGGGAACTTTTACAATCTCCGCTCCGAGCATTTTGGGAATTTCATATAGAGCCTGGAAGGCGGGCCAAATCAGAGCCACCTTCATTTTGGGCTTAAGAGCCATATGAAATGCCAAGTACAAAGCCTCACCCGTTCCCGTTGTCACAAGGACTTGGTCTTTGGAAACACCTGGATACAAATTGGCAATTGCCTGGCGAAGTTCCAGGGAACCTTGGTTCGGTGCATCATTCATAGGAAGGTCCAGAAGATCCGAAAAGGTAATTTTTGCCATCTCTAACACTTCTTCCAAACGAAAAAACCCAAGCCCACTCTCCCCTAAATTGCAAAATGCTTTTAGGCGAAATCGTTCCAATCGGTCTTCTATGAAAAATTCTCTAGGTTCCAAAATTGATTTCCAGACAACTTAGCTTCAAAAGATTAGTATGTAAGCTATGTTGAAACCAGAAGACAATATCCTATCTTGGACGAAATCACCTTTTTCATCGGAAATCCAGAATGAAGCCAAAAAGGCTTATGAAGATTGGAAGGCTGGGATCAGTTCCGAACTAGTCGATGCCTACGCTACCCCTCTCAGTTTCGGAACTGGTGGGATTCGCGGGAAGATAGGAAATGGAATCGGCAAAATGAACCTCTATACAGTGGGTCGCGCCGCACTTGGTTTCATCAGTTATTTAAGAGACACTAAAAAAGATGCCTCCATCGTCATTGCTTATGACTCAAGAAGGCTCTCTAAAGAATTTGCAGAACTTTCTGCCGGTATCGCCGCCAAACTTGGTGTGAAAGTTTATATTTTCCCCAAGGTAACACCCACTCCTCTTTTATCATATGCCATTCGCTATTACAAAGCAAGTGGTGGAATTGTCATCACGGCATCCCATAACCCACCTGAATACAATGGATTCAAAGCCTATCTTGCCGATGGAGGACAACTTGTTCCCCCAGATGATTCTCTCATCATAGGAAGGATTAGCGGTATTAATGATTGGTCTAGTATCCCTATTGTCAAAAAAACAGACAAAGATTATAAGAAGTTCGTAAAACTTGTTGGACCAGCCGTTTTCAAAACTTATTTAAAGGAACTGAAACAAGCAGGTATCCTTTCTTCCGTAAAACCAAAATCCAGAGCTGATTTAGGAATCGTTTACTCACCGTTACATGGAACTGGTGGAGACTATATGAAAGAAATGTTAAATTTCTTTGGTTATAAGTCAGTATTCCTTGTTCCCGAACAAAAGAAACCAGACGGTGAATTCCCAACAGTTAAGTATCCAAATCCAGAAGAAAAAGAAGCTCTCGCCTTATGTGAGTTCTATGCCAAAAAGAAAAAAGCAGCTACCTTTATTGCCACTGACCCCGATGCCGATAGACTGGGTGTGGGAGTTCGCCGTCCCGACGGAGAATATGAATACTTAAATGGAAACCAAATTGGTTCTATTATGGCAGCTTACCTTTCGGAAAGAAAAAAATCAAAAAACAAAACCTACCATTTGGTAAAAACAATCGTAACGACTGACTTACAAGAAGCGATCGCAAAAAAAAATGGGATCAAAATCAAAAATGTTCTTACAGGTTTTAAATTCATCGCAGAAGAGATGAAACAAATTGAATCTAAGAAGAATCATGTATTTTTGTTTGGTGGTGAAGAGTCTTATGGATATTTACCCGTATCCTTCGTTCGCGACAAAGATTCTCTTTCTAGTGCTTTACTTTTTGTAGAGATACTTGCCGAAAAAGGTGATCTACTTTCTTATTTAGAAGCCATTTATTTAAAATATGGGCTTTATCGTGAAAGTTTATATTCTTTGACTCTCGAAGGAAGTTCAGGACAAGACAAAATTAAAAAAGCAATCGAATCGCTCAGGTCAGAAAACTTAATTGGGAAATCCATTGGTGGTCGAAAGGTTGTGGGAGTCCTGGATTATGAAACAGAAAAAGCAGATGGAAAATCTAAGGTTTCCGCTTTTAAAGGAATGCCCAAATCCAATGTCATCCAAGTGGAATTAGAAGGAAATGCCAAACTGACCATCCGCCCATCGGGAACAGAACCTAAGGTAAAAGTGTATTCTTCCTTTGCTTCCTTGAAAAAACCAAAAAAACAATCAGAGATTCCAAGTCTTTGGGATTCCCTCGGGAAAGAAATTTCCCAAGCAGAAACTGAATTTTTACAACTTGCAGGTCTAAAATGAGCCAAGAAACAAAAACCAAATTCGAAGAAATTAAAAAACTTTCTGATAAATACCTTCTCAACACATACAATCGTTATCCGGTAGCTTTTGAATATGGTGTAGGAGAAATGATCTTCGATCAAGATAACAAAGGTTATATCGATTTTTTAGCAGGGATTGCTGTATCCAATTTGGGTCACGGGGAAGCGGACCTCATCGAAGCGATGCGTAACCAAATGGATAAAATCCTACATTCTTCCAACCTCTACTATTCGGAAGAACAAGCAAAACTTGCCGAAGTCATTATCGAAAACAGTATCCCTGGAAAAGTATTTTTATGTAACTCAGGCACAGAAGCAAACGAAGCTGCTTTCAAACTCATGCGTAGACATGGAGTGAAAAAAAATATCGATAAACCGGTCATCCTTGCCCTCCACTCAAGCTTTCACGGTAGAACTCTTTCTGCCATGACCATGACTGGGAATGAATCCGTTCGTTCTGGATTTGGCGAACTTGCCTCAGATGTTTACTTTGTAGAAGCCAATAACGAAGACTCTCTCATCCAAGCCTTCGAACAGTATGGTGACTCTGTTGCCGGAATCATTATGGAACTCATCATGGGGGAAGGTGGAGTGGTTCCACTCACCCAATCTTTTGTGAACCTAGCTCGCAAACTCACAGAAGAAACAGACTCCCTTCTTGTTTTTGACGAGATCCAAACAGGAATGGGAAGAACAGGAAAAATGTTTTGTTTTGAACATTACGGAATGTACCCTGATGCCTTCACGCTTGCAAAAGGACTTGGATCAGGATTTCCGATTGGTGCTCTTGTCGTTGCCAAAGAATACGAAGGTGTTTTGGAACGAGGGATGCACGGGTCTACTTTTGGTGGAAACCATTTGGCTTGTGTGGCAGCATATGAAACATTCAAAATCATTTTATCACGTAACCTACTAGATCACGTTGCCACTATCTCGGAACAAATGTTTGCAAGGTTAAAAACCATGATGGAATCAACCGGAAAAATCAAACAAGTGCGAGGACGTGGTTTACACATTGGTGTGGAATTGTATTCCGAATCAAGACCCGTTGTCGAAGAATGTTTGAAACGTGGCCTTGTTGTGAATAGCACAGCAGGGAATGTTATTAGAATTATACCTCCACTCATCTTAAGCATCGAAAAAGCAACAGAAGGATTGGATATTTTAGAATCAGTATTAAAGGATATGAAATGAAAAAAGTAGCAGTACTCGCCGGAGATGGAATCGGTCCAGAAGTTATGGACGTGGCCCTATCAGTGGTCAAAAAAGCATTAGGAAACAAATCTTCCGAATTTACCTTTGAACATGCATTAGTTGGTGGTGCGGCAATTGATGCCACAGGATTTCCACTTCCAGATGAAACCCTAAAACTTTGCGAATCATCTAGTGCTATCTTTTTTGGTTCTGTGGGTGGACCTAAATGGGAAACACTTCCCCCTGAAAGACAACCAGAACGTGGAGCTCTCCTACCACTCCGCAAACATTTTGATTTATTTGCAAACCTTAGACCTGCGATCATCTACCCGGAACTTAAAAAAGCAAGTCCCATCCGTGGCGACATCATCGGAGATGGACTCGATATCTTAATTCTCAGAGAATTAACTTCAGGAATCTATTTTGGAAAACCAAAGGGTAGAGAAGGAACTGGGCCAGAAGAATTTGCTTTTGACACCATGCGATACTCTCGTCGTGAAATTGAACGGATCGCACGGACTGCCTTTGACGCAGCCAGAAAACGAAATAAAAAAGTAACAAGCATTGATAAAGCTAACGTTTTAACAACATCCGTTTTGTGGAGAGAAGTAGTTGTAGCCCTTCATAAAGCTGAATACTCTGATTGTGTTTTGGAACACCTTTACGTAGACAATGCTGCGATGCAACTTATCGTAAAACCAAAACAATTTGATGTGATGCTCTGTGAAAATATGTTCGGTGACATTCTCTCTGATGAAGCGTCCATCATCACAGGATCCATTGGAATGTTACCTTCCGCTTCCCTATCTGAATCTGGTTTTGGACTTTATGAACCATCGGGCGGATCAGCTCCCGACATTGCAGGAAAAGGAATCGCAAACCCCATTGCTCAAATCCTATCAGGAGCCCTTATGCTAAGGTACTCTTTTGGATTGGAAACCGAAGCGGTTGCGATCGAAAATGCCATTCGAACGGTTCTAAAGAAGGGTTTTCGCACGAGAGATATCGCCGAAGAAGGCACATCTGTCCTCGGTACGAAAGAAATTGGTGTTGAAATCGAAAAGGCACTTGGCTAAACTACGGAGAACATCATGCAAACTGGCATCGGACCGACAGGCAGACCTTACCAAATTCTCATAGCCGAGAATTCCAAATTCCAATCCAAACAACTCCAACAGATTTTGGAATCAGAAGGTTTCAAAATCATCGGTGTTGCCGAAACAGGGAAAGAACTTTTGCAAATGTATAAAGACAATCGTCAACAGATTGACCTTGTCACCATTGAAATTTTCCTTCCTGAAGTCGATGGATACGCTGCCTTCTGGGATATGAAAGAAATGGGTGTACTTCCAAGGATTCTTTTTATTTCCGAAGAGAATACTCCTTCGGTCATCAAAGCACTTCTCGAAAATGGGGCCATGGACTATATCGTCAAACCCATCAAACGAGAAAAGATCTTAGAGAAAATCAAAGAAACCCTACTTAAGATTCCCAAAGTATAAAATTCAAATTCCTGCCTTCTTCTTTGGCTCTGTGGCTAAAGTAAAGAGGGCTCTGGAAAACATTCGTATGGGAGTTTCTAATTTCGCTTAAATTCGGAAACCTCACTTTTACTCGTGCTTCAATAGCAAGTCCCACATCCAATTGAAACTTTCCATTCCCATTTGGAAAACAGACCTTATCCCCTAAGTCTTGGAATAATATGGCAACATCTTCACCCACTTCATAATCTCTTCCTTGGATATAAGGTCCAATTTCCAAATGTAGTTCTTCCTCTGTATAACCTAATTGAATCACAGTATCTAACATTTGTTCCGTAATACCTAAGTTCGTACCCTTCCAACCAGAATGGATCATAGCAACAAATGGTTGTTTGTCGGAATATAAAAAGATAGGAACACAGTCTGCTGTGCGAACAACAAGTAATCTGTTTGGTAGATTCGTATACAACCCGTCACCTGTCAAAATTAGATCTGGATTCGAATCGGGTGCAACACTGGATATCTGATGGAGAAAATCACCATGAACTTGGTTTAGAGTGCAAATTTTATGTGGTATGTTTTCAAATTCCTTATTGGCCCAAACCGTTGTGTATTCTTTCCAAATCTCTGGGGTTTTGGAAAAAACAGGATACACTTCCTTTAAGCCATCTAGGTCTTGTTTACCGGCAGTTCCAAATTTGACTTTTCCATAAGAGACGGTGATTTCTCTATTGTATTCCATCTTTATTCCAAAAAGACTTCGATTTCGTTTTATCCCAATGATTGGTTTCAAAAATTTGGAATAAATCGGAACAATTCCAATCGCTACGCGTACAAAGAGATTCCATTTTTAACGGATTGTAAGTTAAAAGATAAAACTTGATTGGAATCGTTCTCCAAGTGTATTGGATATGAGGTAAATTAGTTCCATGAAGTCGATTGTCGAGAAGGATTTCAATTTTACGATTTAACAAATCTTGTAATTCTAATTCACTTTCGTGCCCAATCCTCCCCCTTGCCGCAACTTTCTTTTTTGCAAATTCTCTATCCGTTAATCCTGATTCTGCTTCAAAGGAAAACGAAGGTCTTAAATAATAAATAAAATGAGCCTGCGCACCAAAAAAAGCAACTCGGAAATCAGAAAGCGCATCATTGTCATATCCAGAAGTTTGGATCAAATGATCTTCATAAAACATTCGTTCTTCGACAATTCCATGCCAATCAGCAATTCTAGTTTCATTGGTTTTTAATGGATCTGTATAAACTGCAGTAGATAAAATAAACAAAAAAGAAATCAATATTTGGTTCTTTTTATATATAGATAGAAACAAGGATGTTTTTTTCGATTCAATTTGAGAATCCATATCCCATTCATGTATTTTCCGAAATGCTAAATAAGATACAAAAGGCAAAATCGGAATCCAGAATCGATTTCCCATAAAATCTCCACCGACATACAAAACATAAAGAATGTATAAAAGAATCGAAGAATACAAAAGCAGAAATTCCTTTTGTAATATAGATTTATAAATTTGGACCCCAGCTAAAACGAAAACAAAAAGATAAAGCGGATAGGATTTTAGAAAATAAAAAAAGTAATAGATCCCTTGCGAAAAATAGGCTCCCTTATTTCCCTTCGCATAGAAAGTATTCGGAAGGATATCTTGATAATAAAAATAACGGAAACCCAAAAAACAAAGAAAGAAAAATCCAAATAAAATGGGTATCCAACTCCGTTTTCGAATCATCCAATCGATGGAAGCTATAAATAAAAAAAGTGCTCCCTCTGGTCGAACAAGCGCAGAAAGAAAAAAAATAGGAATTACATACCAACTCTCTTTTTCCCATAATAACAATCCAAAACAAACTAAAAATGTAAAAAGGGAAGTTTCAAGTCCAGAAGTGGCAAAGATATGAAGATGAAAGAATAAGGCCAAATGAACCAGAAGAAGTGGGTAAATTCTACCTAAAGAGATGCGACTTTCTTTATAGAAGAAAATAAAAAGAGTCATGAGATAAAAGAAAATGCCTAATGTGATGGAAAGAATTTGTGGTTTGATCTGTAAACTATAACCTAAAGAAAGTATAATGGTCCAAAGAAAATTGGTGTACCCCTCTACCCTTTCTCCCCAATTAAAAACAAATCCAAATCCTTCGTATAAATTTCTCGCATATACAAAACTGATATAGGCATCATCACAAATCCATCTCCATTTAAAACTTTGATAAAATGCGAAGGCTAAAAAAAATGCGGCAAGGAAGTTGTAAGATAAAAAAAATCGTCTCAAAAATAACATGGATTAGTCCAGTTCAAATGATTTGATGAATTCTTCAATGATTAGAATATGATCCATCTCCGGCGTTGGGTTTTCTTCGGAAGGTTCATACAAATAATCATCAAAGACGTGAAAATCGAAAATTTTTAATTCAAAATCAGGCAGTGTGATGATGATATTTTCAGCATGGATATCAAAAATTAATTTTTCTTCTTCTGCCAAAAACTTTGTCACTTCGATCACACGATTGAAATCAACGGCAATTTTTTTAAGTTTTGATTTAGAAATCACTCCAAACCGATGCGAGTCAAAATTCAATTTCCATTTTGGGAAAAACTTATCCATAATTGGATTTTGATCTAACTTTTCATTTCGTATGGTGAATTCTTTTAAATGTTTGCCCGCAAGTAATGGTTGTTGGTCACAAGGAGTGAGAGTGACATTGGGAACTCCAAACGGATTGTTTCTCACGCGCATACCCATAAAAAAACGGGTGGGAACAACTAAGTCAGGTATGAGAGATTTTAATTTCCAATAATGTAATCTTTCTAACCCCAATCGTTTGAATTTAAAGTCGATTTCATCTTTTTTAGAATCACGAGATGTTTGTTTTTTTAAAAACTCTCGTAGTTCCATTTCTTCTGGTTTCAAAAATCGGGATAGGTCTTTACCTACTTCTTTGAATAAGGATCCAAAGATTGCATCGGAAGGTAATTTTGATTTTCCAATTTTAACCACCTGGTTCCAAGGAAGTTTATAAACAAATTTATAGGAACCTCTCCCAATATATCCGTCTTTAGAAAGTGGCATAAAGTTATCCAAAAATTCGCGGTCATAACGATATGTGATTCTGAATACATGGGAAACAGGAAAAAGTTTTTCATACAAATTACGAAAGAATCCAGACCTTCGTAAAACTTCATCAACAGGAAGATCCTCTAAGGGGATCGGTATTTCTTGTTTGTTTGGATCGACAAACAACTCTTTGTCGAGACCTTTCTCCAATAACTCCAAAAACTGGGGAATTTTTCCCCAGTTTGGATATTGGTTCCAAAGTTGTGAGATCCTATCTCGGATCCCTTCAATCCTGCCTTTTTTTTCAGACACGATTTAATTCTACTTCCAACGAACTACAGCTTCGTAATCTGTAAATTTTTCCTTCTTTGACAATGCTTCTGATAATTTTTTATCTTTCTCTTCATCATACCACCAGTAGTCAGAAGAAAAACTTTCATCTCCATACTTACCCAGTGGCAAGTTAGGAACTCCATATTTTTGCCAATACAGAAGTCTTGTACTTGGCAAATGCCATAACAAAACATAAGGATATTCTTTATAAACAATTCGATCGATTTGTTTAATGATTTCATTACGAGCGGAAACAGAAAATTCTGTTTTTTGTTTTTCGATAAGTTTGTCTACTTCTGAAATTTTTAGACCAGGTAAATTGGGTTGTCCCTCTTCGTTTGCGTATTTAGAAAGCCATTGTGATTCTGGATCTTTAAACACTCCCGATCCCCAAGCAGCCCAGGTCATATCAAAATCATATTTGTCTACTCGTTCGCTCCAGGCAGCCAAATCCAAAGTGTCAATGGATGCACGAATGCCCACTTCCTTAGCTTTTTCTAGAAATACGGTGAAATACTTTTCTGTTTTTTTATCTCGATCTAAAATAGAGAATTGGAATGGTTTTCCATCCTTTTCTAAGATCCCTTCCTTATTAGGTTTCCAACCTGCTTCTGCTAGCAGTTTCCTTGCTTTTTCTATGCTAAACTCTGTTGGTTGGTTAGGATTTTTTTCACCACCCAAATAAAAATCCGGGTAATAACTATTTGTTGGATCATATTCACCATACGCTAGTTTGTCGATCATTAATTTACG
Source organism: Leptospira congkakensis (assembly GCF_004770265.1). Classification (NCBI taxonomy): domain Bacteria; kingdom Pseudomonadati; phylum Spirochaetota; class Leptospiria; order Leptospirales; family Leptospiraceae; genus Leptospira; species Leptospira congkakensis. Next base: position 263,373 of record NZ_RQGQ01000009.1, on the reverse strand, counting down.
ATCCACAAGTAGGTTCATAGCTTCTCTCACACGTTTATCAGAAAAAATAGAACGTCTGGAATTCATAGCCCAACCTTGGAAGCCAATTGGTTTTAAATTAAAAATTCTTTGTTTTGCGATCCAATTTTTATCAAAGGCATCTCCTTTGGCTTCCTCTACCCAAACAAAGGCGGAATACACTGGATAAATATCAATATCACCTTTTTTGAAGGCTTGGAGTGCTACTGCCTCTTCGTTATAAACTTTATAAACAATTTGATCAAAGTTATTACGCCCTTCGTTAAAAGGATAGGCTCTTTGCCACCAATCCCCTCTTCTCTCTAGTTTGATGTAACGATTCTTTTTGACTTCCGTGATTTTGTAAGGACCCGATACAACAGGGAATTCCATATTTTCTTTATTAAAATCTTTTCCTTCGAAATGATGTTTTGGCAAAATAAAAATGGAAGATGCTACATCATTAAAATTATTCCAATGAACTTCCTTTGCTTCAAAAACTACAGTTAAATCATCCAACTTCACTGGTTTTAAAAATCTAGATAAGGAAACTCGAAACACTGCTGTTCCATTTTTTGGATTCATGATTGTATCATAAGTGAAAATTACATCATCTGCAGTTACTGATTTGCCATCCGACCAACGTGCATTCGGATCCAAATAGAAAGTAAATTTCTTTTTATCAGGAGAAATTTTCCAATCCCTTGCAAGATGAGGAATGGTTTCCAAAGTCAGTGGATGGTAACCTGTAAGCGGTTCATACAAACTAGTAAAGATCCGAGCTGTAGTGGTGAACTGATCCAAATAATAATTTAATGATTTTGGGAATTGGTGAGAATAAATGCGAATCTTTCCACCTTTTTTGGCTTTAGGATCTGCCACTGGATTTTTCAAACGAAGGGCATTCGGAATGGAATTAACATCTCCTTCCCAAGGAAGATCGTTTACCTTTGATAAGGATTCATTCCTATCTTCTTCGGAACAATTAAAGGCAAAAGCCATTGACAAAAGTCCTGTCAAACCAACCAAAACTATCTTGCGTAAGGAGGAACTATACTTGAATATTTGAACTTTGTTATGAAACATCCCTTCCATCAAATCCATTTGTACGAGATTGGCTCAAGGCTTTTTTGTACAAAAATGACGGAACCGCTCGAACTTAGCCTCCCCACCCTAATCCATTCCCCTCCGTTTGAATGGGCCGACGAAATTTGGCTGATGGGTGTCTGGAAAAATAGCCCAAAATCCCAATGGATCGCTCGTTCCATGCCGGAACTCCAGACTGGTTTTCATACCGTTAAACAAAACCTTGGCCCAGAAGATATTTATGGATCTCCTTATTCTGTTTTCTCTTATACACCCGACCCAATAGTGTCTGGGGAAAAAGATCTAAAACATATTCATCAGCTGATGCAAAGTTGGAATAAAAAACTAATTTTAGATTTTGTTCCAAACCATATGGCAATTGATTCCCCTTTGATCGATTCTGATCCAAATTTATTTCTGAAGGCAAATGATTCCGTTTCATCAAAAAATTCTTTTTTACATCATAATGGAATCCGTTACGTGTATGGGCGAGATCCTTATTTTGATGGTTGGACAGATACCATCCAATGGGATTTTTCAAATCCAAATGTAGAACAAAAACATATCCAAATTCTGAAAGAGATCGCAAAACAATGTGATGGTGTTCGTTGTGATATGGCCATGTTACTCCTTCCCGATATTTTCGAAAGAACTCATGGGAAAAAATCAGCTTACGATTGGAAACGAGTCATTGATATAGTAAGGCAAAACTATCCAAATTTTAAATTTTATGCAGAAGCCTATTGGGAAATGGAAAATCGATTACTGGACTTAGGGTTTGATGCCACTTATGATAAATCCTTTTATGATGCTCTCAAACAAAACAATTTCCCCTTTGTCTCTCAAAGTTTGAGACAAAATTCTAACAGAAACCAAATCAGATTTCTGGAAAACCATGACGAAGAAAGAGCCAAACATCAATTTGGTGACAAATCTTATAGTTATTTTAGCCTACTCTCTGCCAGTGAATCAATTTTATTATTCCATGAAGGTCAGGACCTAGGTTTATCCAAAAAAATTCCAGTGCAAATGATTCATACGGATTTAGAAAAAACAAACCCCTATTCAGAAGAATTTTACAAAAGAACCTTAAAAACCACAGCCAAAAGAAATTCGAATGGATTTTCTTTTTGGCCAAACTACAAAGAGTTTAACGGTCATTCAGTTTTTATCAAATCCATCCAAACCGAAAATCAAACAGAACTTTTCCTTTGGAATGAAAACAATATAGAAGTCTCGGGTTGGATTTTTTTCCAAGAAGGAATCCAGTTTAAACCAAGTTTAACGGATCTCGTAACAGGAACAGAATACCCACAAACAAAATCCGAAGAAGGAATTTATTTCAAACTAAATCCAAACCAAGCCCAGTGGTTTATTTTTTAACCCTTTCCGCAAAAACCACACCTTGGATCATTCGTAAGTTTTCTAAAATTTCTTTGAGTTGGTCTAAATGATCCACTTCTAACATAAATTTGGCGGTTAATGTTCCATTCGGATGTGAAGATGCACCCGCTTCCAAAATATTTGTTTCTGTGCTGGAGATGGATTCTACCATCGATAAGTAAATTCCTTGTACATCTTTCGCACGAACTTCGATTTGGATAGGAATTGGTTCTCCTGGCCCTTCCCAACGAACAGGAATGGTTTTCATCCACTCGAGTTGTTTGTTCGCAGTCGTACAATCTTTTTTATGAACACTCACTCCTCTTCCTCTTGTGATAAAACCAATGATTTCATCACCTGGGATGGGTGTACAACAAGAAGCTACTCGAACAGGAACATCATTCCAACCAGCCACGGAAATCCCAAACTCTTTTGATTCCTCTTGGTGCTGATTTGATTTGTTCGTTTTTTTGATTTTAACTTTTTTGATCTCTTTGATTGTGTTTTCATCAATGGCTGGTGTTGATGCTTCCAAAACAGAACCAATGGTTTCCCTTTGTGAGTCTTCTTGTAATTTCCGAAAATAAGCACGTAACTTTTGTCTTGCGCCAGAAGTTTTTACAATACGTAACCAAATAGGTGATGGTTTGGAACTTTTTTCAGTAATGATCTCTACTTGATCTCCTGATTTTAATTCCGTACGAAGTGTAACCATTCGCCCATTAACTTTACCACCCCTAGCATGTAATCCCACATCTGTATGGATTCGGAATGCATAGTCTAGAACCGTCGCGCCCTTTGGCATTTCGATAATTTCGCCTTTAGGAGTAAAAACAAAGACCTCATCTTCATGGAGATCATATTGTAGTTCTTCCATAAATTCTTTGGAATCAAGGCTTGGGTCTTGCCATGATTTCAAAATTTCCAACCACTTCATACGGAAGGCATTTTCTACACCGTTCTGCAAAATGACGGAAGTTTTAGAAAGATTGGTGGACTCTTTGTAAGCCCAGTGTGCCGCGACCCCATTCTCAGCAATGGCATTCATATCCTTAGTTCGGATCTGCACTTCCATGGGGCGGCCATCAGGTCCAAAAACAGTTGTATGTAAAGACTGATAAAGGTTAGTTTTCGGAGTGGCTATATAATCTTTGAACCTTCCGGGAATCGGAGTCCAGAGAGTATGAACAATTCCAAGTACCCCATAACAATCTTTAATTTCATTGGTGATGATTCGAACTGCCCTTAGGTCAAAAATCTCAGAAAATGATTTTTCCTTTGTAACCATCTTTCTATAAATTGAATAAAAATGTTTGGCCCTTCCATCAATGCGAGCATCAATACTAATCTCAGCCAACCTTTGTTTGAGAATGATTTTAATTTTTTCTATGTATTCATCGCGTTCCGATTTTTTTGCGGATACACGTTTTTTAATTTCCTGATATTCTTCTGGATGAAGAGACTGAAATGCCAAATCTTCCAACTCAAACTTAACTTTATAAACACCTAGGCGGCCGGCAATAGGCGCATACAAAGCCAATACTTCTTTCGCAATTCGTTTTTGTTTTTCTTCCGGTTGGAATTTTAGTGTACGGACGTTATGTGTTTTGTCTGCCAATTTGATTAACATCACCCGCACATCTTTGATAGTTGCGAGTAACATCTTTCTGATATTTTCAGCAGCTTCCGTTTCTTTGGATTGGGATTTAATTTCAGAAATTTTGGTTACACCTTCAACAAGTGCTGCTATATCCTCACCAAATTCACGAGTCATATCTTCTTTACTATAACTTGTGTCTTCCACAACATCATGCAAAAGACCGGCGGCAATGGCTCTTTCATCCAATCCAAGTTCATCCAAAACGGAGGCTACGTTCATGGGATGAATGATATACGGTTCGCCAGACAAACGTTTTTGCCCCGAATGCATTTTATCTGCAATAGCATATGCCTTTTCTATTAATGTGGCTTTTTCTGGTCCGAGTCTTTTTTGAACTGCTTCGAATAACTCCTGTTTATCCTTTATGTCTTGGTATAATCCCATTATTTAATATCCAAACTTATATCTAAAAATTTTACAGTATGAGTTAAATAACCCATACTCACACCAATGTCTTGAAATTTAGATAGAAACTTTAATTTTTCTGGAGTGATTCCACCGGAACATTCGATACGAATTTGTGGTGATTTCCCCTTAATGATTTCTATTGCTTTTTCGGTATCCGAATCAGAAAAATTATCTAACAAAATAATATCAGGATTTGATGTGATAGCTTCACTAAGTTGTGATAGGCCATCAATTTCTAGTTCTATTTTTTTCCCTGGATTAGCATTTCGAACAATTTGTACAGCCGACTGGATGGATCCTGCTTTTGCTATATGATTATCTTTTAACATTGCCATCTCAGACAAATTCAATCGGTGGTTGGCTCCCCCACCCGTATAGACAGCATACTTTGCAAGTTTTCGATATCCAGGTAATGTTTTTCTAGTATCTAAAATAAGAAGATTAGGGAATTCTTTTGTCACCTTACTTGCATTTGTTGCTATTCCAGAAAGGTACTGGATAAAATTTAAAAGAATCCGTTCCATTTTTAAAATATCTTTCAAGGAACCTTCCAAACCACCAATGATGGTTCCTTTGGAAAGAGTTGCTCCATCAGATAAAACGGGTTTCCATTTCACATTTGCCTTCGTGAGGGAGATGAGACAAGGTAGTACAGCAAGTCCACACAAAACACCTTCTTCCTTGGCTAGTAATTCCGCTTTGCAGATTTCATTAGAGTCAAATAGAGAATCTGTAGTGATGTCTCCGGCAGGCAAATCTTCGGTTAATGCGAGACTTACTAATGCCTCAAAGTCCTTTTCCGAAATTTCAGTGACAGGTGTTGTGTATCCTCGAGTCATATGGTCCTATTCTTTAGACAAAAAAAAAGCTGCCCTTACGACAGCTTTTTTTCGAACACCTAAGGCTTGTTTACTCCTTAGGGGCAGTTCCGATTTTCCCTGTTTTAGGAGGGATATTCAATTTTTGTTTTGGATAAATCAGGTTTTTGTTGCGAATCGATTTACGATTGGCTTCAAAAATTCTTGGCCAAAGTTTTGCATCGTTGTAGATGTCTTCTCTATCCGCAATTCTCCAAAGGCAATCTGTAGGATTTGATTTTTCTACAGTATATCTTTTCCAACCACCAGAAAGTTCTTCCACTTGAGAGGAACTTGCTTTATCGTTTGTTTCTTCAGTTTTAGTGGCAGTAGTTGTTGTATCAGGTTCTGTAGTTTTGCGATCTTTTTTCGCTACTGTATTTTTACCTTTCAAAGTTTCAATTTGATCAATAGAAATTTCTGCTAGTCGGATGGCTTCTTCTGATTGAGCAATCGAATCATCAAATTTTTCTTGTTCTAAAAGGTTTCCAGAAGCTTGTAAAGATTCATTGGAGGCACCTAGGTTTTCTTGAGTGCTTGCATAAGATTCTTTTGCGTTAGACTTGAGGTAAGTTTCAGCACTCAATTCACCAAAACGTGCGTTTGCATCTTCTACAACTTCACGAGCTTGAACATTGCGGTTCTTTGCATGGTCTTTGACTGCATTTGCAAGTAGAGAAGCAGATGCCAAACGAGCTGCTTTAATTTTTTCATCAGCAGTTTTCAAACGACCAGCTTCGATGTCTTCACGAGCAGAAGCCACTCTTGCTTTTTCTTCATCGATGGCAGGATTTCCACCTTTGGAATATGTATAAGCTTTTTCTAATACTGCATCTACTTCATCAGCGGATTGACGAACAGATCCCGATCTGTCTAGAGCCACTTTTTTTGCATCCTGGCTGATTTTGGAAGCTTCCGCAAAATGATTGTGAGCATCTTCATACTCTTGCAAAGCTACTGTGCGTTTTAATTCTTTTGCTGTTTCGTCTTTGTCTTCACGAAGGTAAGAAGCAAGGCTCGCATCTGCTTGTGCCAATTTGGTTTCACCAGCATCACGCGCAGTCACAGCTTTTTTAAATTCTTCAGGAGTGTATTCGGAAGCATATGCTTCGTCAGCCGCATCGATAGAAGCAACCGCTTCTTCACGAGACTTTGCAGCAAGCTTTGGTAAAGTTTTTTCTAATGCGTCGTAAGCTTTAGAAATTGCATAATCTGCACTTTTTTTAGAATCAGATGCATTTTCTTGAGATGCAAATTCGTTAGCAGAGATGAGACTTTTTTTGGCTTCTGAATATTCTTCAGGAGCATACTCTTCTGCAGAAAGTCTTTCCGCTCTTTCTACTTGTGATTTTGCTAATTCAAGTTCTTTCTTTGGCAATTCTTGTGCACAATTAACAAATCCAATGGAAAACAATACCAATCCAGAGAGAAAGACTGCTGTCTTTTTCTTTCTTAACATAACAAACTCCTTAACTTTTCTTCGGGGGGTTTTGTAAGAGAGAAGCGCAATACACGCTCCTCGTTTACTTAAAAGCAGTGACGGCTTCGTCTTCGCTGTCGAAAATCTCAAAAAATGAAGTCAACTTAGTCAGTTCAAATACCTTGCGAACGGAACCAGCTACGTTGATGATTTTAAGCCCACCTTGGTATTTCTTCAAGTTGGACAAACTTGAAATTAAAGCTCCAATTCCGGAGGAGTCGATGTAAGATACCTTCTCGAGATTGATGACGATGCAATATTTTTGTTCTTCGATCAATTTGGCAATTACATCCTTGATCTCAGGCGCGTTATAAAGGTCGATCTCCCCGTTAATATCGAGGACTACGATTTTATCTTTTTCCCTTCTGGTGATTTCCATGTGTGTCTAGAGACTCCTCAATGAAGCTACAATCAATGTAGAAATGACGGTACAATTGCATTCAAAAAAATTGGGTACGTCAACCTAATAATTTTAGCTACCAAACAAATTTTTCCAATGGTCATAAAAGCCCTGAAAATTGCCTATTTCTATGGACTTTCGCATCTTTTCCATGAAGCTTTGCATAAAATATAAGTTGTGATACGTTGAGAGCGAAAATGCTGTCAGTTCCTTCACCTTATGAAGATGACGTATGTAGCCGAGGCTATATGTTTTACAAACCTTACACCCACATTCAGGGTCGATAGGTCCTTCTGCCAGACGATGGCTTTCATTCCTTAAATTGATTTTGCCGAGCGAGGTGAATACTTGCCCATTTCGCGCATTTCTCGTCGGTAAAACACAATCAAACATATCGATTCCATTCTTAACACCTTCCAATATGTCAACGACGGTCCCCACACCCATTAGGTAACGGGGACGAACACTATCAAAAAATGGTGCCATACATTCTAAAATACGAATGTATTCTGGTCTAGGTTCCCCAACGCTGAGTCCCCCGATGGCAATTCCTGGAAAATTTATATTCTGTAATGTATCTAAACTTCGTTTTCGAAGGGATTCATTGACTCCCCCCTGGACAATCGGGAATACATTTTGTCCATTTGGATTCTCCATCCAATATTCATAAGATTCTTTGGCCCATCTATGGGTTCTATCCAGGGCTAATTCCAAGCGTTTTAGATCACTTCCATAAGGAGCACAATCGTCTAAAACCATCATAATATCGGATCCAATGGAACGTTGCATATCGATGACAGAAGCAGGAGTGAATTTATGATGGCTTCCATCGATATGGGACTGGAACCGAACCCCATCTTCCTCAAACTTAAAAAGACTAGCAAGACTAAAGACCTGAAACCCACCAGAATCAGTGAGTAAGGCTCTTTTGTAAGACATGAAATTTTTTAAACCATGGAAGTGATCCATCACTTCTTTACCTGGTTTTAAGTATAAATGATAGGTATTCGCTAGGATTAAGTTGTAACCCAATTCATCAATGTCTGATGAAGAAAGGGATTTGATACTTCCTCTAGTTCCCACCGGCATAAAGATAGGAGTTTCAACTTGGATTCCATTTAAGTGGAGAGTTCCGGTCCTTGCGTAAGAACCGGGGTCTTTTGATCTTTCTTTAAAAATAGAAGACACTATTTTTTTGTTTTATGTTCACAATTAGCAAAATTCAAACAGTTTCCAAAAATATTCAAACTATGTCCAGTGATGGTAAATCCGTTTTCGGATGCAGCTTTGTTTTGTAGTTCTTCAATTCTTTCATCAATAAATTCTACAATACGACCACACTGCATACAAATGATATGATCGTGGTGTTCATGTCCGATAATATGTTCGTAATATTTGTAATCTTTACCAAAGTCATGTTCTTCTAGTAGGCCTGCCTCAACCATAATGGCAAGGATTCTGTAGATAGTTGCTTTGGAGATACGATCCTTATTGTCTTTTAATTCATCTAAAAGACCTTCGGCAGTAAAATGATTGTGTGAAGAAAAAATCTTTTGTGCAACCAACAGACGTTGGTTGGTTATTTTGAGACCTTTTTCTTTAAGATACTCCTCGAAAGCAAGCATCTCTTTTTTTGTATCTTCGCTGGAAATAGGATCGTTTTGCAAGGTTTATCTCCTCATGATTCAACTTAGTTCAATACACCAGAAAGAGAATAATACCATGCTCTTTCTGATTCTTCTGCAATTCGAAGCGCCATCACCCGAAGGAGACGATTTTGAGCTTCCAATTCTGATTCCCGAAATCCAATTTGAGTAGAAAAATGAACTCGTCCAGGAATTTCATTGCGTTCCATTGGAATTTTATTTCCCGTCTCCGCCTCAATGATTTCCACTCGAGCGACTACAAATAGTTCCGAAGTAATTTGTCTGTCCGCAAGATCCATAAGATCTCCGACTTGTTGGTAGTGGACAATCTCTGCATACAACCGGTATTTCGCGAGAGTTTTTTCACGAGTGGTGATAAACCTGCCCCGTCTATCAATTTCTTCCATAATCATTTGGGTGAGACGGGTATGCATTCCTGGGGAATAAGTATTGTTTCTTACGTTTTGGATATAAATCAAACGTTTGGAGTCAGGGACGGGAACCCCATCGATTTTGGGAGGCCTGCCCGGTTCCTTGAATAAAAAGGCACAACCAGAAACTGCAAATAATAGGAAGGATACAATGCCTAATTTCATAGAGAAATGTTCCCTGTCATCTTAAGTGCCAAGTCTAGTTTGTCAAGGGAATCGAAACGAAGGGAATTTCTTTCGATTTCGGGAAAGGCATGACAAAGGAAGTGGGAGGATTCTGATTCTCCCATGGAGATATCTCTTCTTCGTAAACTTAGTTTTCTCATTTGTTTTTCTTCGGGTCTTCTTTGGGGACAGTCCAAAATCCCAGAGATACCTCCAAACGAGGTAGGATTTCCCCTACCTTATTACTCTCCTGTTTCTGGAACTTTCGCAGAAATCCGAAACCACAACTTACATTTAGGTTCTGATTTCAAATCTTATGGTCTAAATGGCCATAGCATCTTAGCCACGTTTGATGGGTATATTGAAGAAATCAGTTATTCTAAAACTGGGTATGGGTTATCTCTCAATCTTTATAGTCCGAAATACAAACTCAAATCCAAATATGCCCACTTACATTCCTTTGGTGGTAGTTTGTATGATTTAGAACTCCTTCGCCGTGCTGTTCTTCTGATGGGTGATCCCGCTGGGTTCCAACTGAAACTCCCACCCGGAATGTTTTCCGCAAAAAAAGGAACAGCTCTTGGAAAAACTGGGGAATCTGGATCGGGAATTTCGCATCTTCACTTAGAGTTTCGAGCAGAAAAAGGAATCATCAATCCACTCTACTTTCCCGAAATCCACCAAAAAGATACCACTCCTCCCACAATCCTTTCTATGTATTTAGAAGGAGATTATTTAGAAAATCCTATCCTACTCACTGCTAAGGAAAAATCAAAAGGCCGGTATGAACTTTTTACTGATACGGGAGATCTTTTTGAATCTATTTCTTTAACAGGAAAGATTCGTCTTCGTTTGAGTGGGTATGATTTCATTCGTTCTAGAAACAAAAACAATGTGTATGGAATGGATCTATTTGTAGATGGAAAATCGATCTTCAGTCGTAACTTCGATTTTTTAGCTTATGAAGATGGCTCCAAAAAACACCAGTTCTACGATATCAACAGGTCATCGCTTGCACCACCTGTGTATTTTTATCATATGTATGAACAGTCTAAAAACTTTAAAGAAGAAGGTTTTTCTTTAGATTTGGATGGATACAAACCAAAAGAAAAATTACCACTAGAAGTTTCCCTCCGTGATGCGACAGGAAACAAATCCTCTGTATTTTTTTCCATCATTCATGATAAAAATGAAACCGAAAGCAGCAGGATTGTCAGAAAACAAAAGAGTGGAAACAAATTTAGCTCAAACGATGGAAAGCTGATTGTGGATCTAACCAAAGCAGAAGTTTCTGGTGAAGGAATTTTACTCATCACAGAAGTGAATGAAAAAGACATTCCTTTCAAAATCCCCTCAGGCCTTCCTCTCAAAGGAAAAATCTACCAATTGGATACAAAAAAGATGAGTTGGAAGGGTGAAGGAATCGGAGAATGGACTCTCAGCTATCCAACTTCCATAAAAGAATCTCTCTATTTTTATGATTCCTCAATTGGCAAATTCCAATCCATTGCTCACAAAAGAAAACCAAATGGATTTAGTTTCAAACTCACCAAACTTGGGTATGTTTTGGTTTTGTCTGATGAAACTCCCCCGACCATTTTTCCAATGACTTCCCTTGCCAGATACATTGAACTACCTGAAGTGAGAAACCAATGTTTTGAAGAAAGATTTTATGTTCTTGGAGATACAGGAAGTGGATTTCGAACAAACGTAGAACTCACGATAGACGGACAATCCTTTCCCTATGAATATGATCCAGACAGACGAGCCATCCGAGTTCTGATTCCGAAGAGTTTACAAAAAGAAAGGCCTTATCTTCTTTTGGAAGCTAAGGCCTTCGACTTTGCCGGAAATGTTTCCGAACCGTTTGTGGATTTAATTTCTACTCACGGCTGGGCAGAGGAACTTCAGGCCTCTTGTCCTGTCATGGAATAACGAGTTATATCCAATACTTCGTAAACAGTTTCCGTAGATCCGAAGACAAGTGTTGCTTCGTTTCCAGTATGTTTTCCAAGAAGTGATTTTGCGAGCGGAGATTGGTAAGAAATGATATTCTTTTCCGTATCCGCATCCCAAGCACCAAGAATTGAGTAAGTCACAGTTTCACTAGTTTGTTTGTTTTTTAAACGTATAGTAGTTCCGATTCCCACTTTATCTGATTTAACATCACTAAGGTCAAGGATCCTTGCACTTTTCAGTTCCGCTTCCAATCGTTTGATAGCTGCTTGTAACTGAGCTTGTTTTTCCATCGCCGCTTTGTATTCTGCGTTTTCTCGTAAGTCCCCTTTTTCTTGGGCCTCTCCGATATCACGAGAGTTCTCAGCCATCTCTACGTTCACAAGGTGTTCAAACTCTTGTTTTTTAGCGTTGAAGGCACGACGAGTCACTAGAACCACATCACTAGGAAGGTTTGCTAAAGGATCATCATCAGCATCTTCTTCTGAATCGTATTCATCCCAAACTATGTTTGGTTTGAGTTCGTTGATCAGAGCATAGAGTTGGTCTTTTTCTAAATCAGTTACATAAGGAACTTCTTTGAATAGAGCAAATAGTTTACGAACATATTCATCATCTGCATTGGTTAGGATGTCGCGAAGAAGGCTATTGTCCTTTCCAAAAAGAATGTCCATCGCTTGGTTTTTGAGTTTGGTTCCTTTGTCTTCAATCTTTGCGAGAGGCTTGAGAATACGGAACACACGAAGAACTAAATCTTCTTCACTGACTTTTAACCAATCAAACTTCCAAGTATGAGAAAGGATGGATTTAGCAACCCAAAGGAAAACTTCAGGGTTTTCTTTGGATTTGTTACAAACTGTTTCCACAAACAAATTGAGTTCTGCAAACTTATCATCAGAAACCAAGTTTTGGAAAACCGAACGGTTTACCTTTACTGGAACTTCAAACAATAACCCAATTAGAATATTGATTGCTTCTGGATGGTAAGCACGAATCAGATCTTTAAATCCTTTTTTGATATCCGTGTTTTCCAAAGCTTTTGAAATTTTTAACGCATCTTCTTTGGAAAGAGATTGGATGAGAGTTGTTAGTTCTTGTTCACGAATTTTGTGAGAGAACTCTTCCATTGGCCAAGCTTTACTTGCTTCTTCCAAATACAAATAAGCAGAAAGTTTACGAATGGAATCTCTTGCTGTTTCTTCTTCACCGTAATGCGATATGAAAAAATCACCAGCTTCTGCTGCTTCATCAGCATCACGAACCGCTTCCATAGCAATTTCTAGTTTTTTATTAGTATCATTGCTAGCTTGGAATTTTTGAGTTAAGGTTTCCGAATGAGTGATTGGTTTTTCATGGTAAACAACTTCATCCTTTTTCTTAGGATTCATTCCGATATTCGCTTCTTTTTTAAGAACCGATTTTACCTTCGCCCACCATTTAGACCACTCGTCTGCCTTTAAGAACGTTCCGATGAGTTCGTTCTTCATGTCCGCAATGATCATTCGGTTGTCGTAAGATTTAAGAAGTTGTTTTAAGAACTCAGCTAAGTTCTCAGCAAACATTGTATTGATGGCTTGTTTGTCTTCGTAATGTTGAACCCAAATATGGTCTTTCTTCAACGGTTTGAGTGAAGTGATAGCCATTTGGATTGAAAGTTTGTGATCTTTCTTTTCTTCAAAATCAACAAAGATAGAATCTCCAGTTTGGGAGATGGATGTAATTTTACCAACACCCCAGTTTCTATGCATTACATAGTTACCAGTATCAAATACGATATTTCTTTCGAAGTTAGTGATACAAAGTTTTACCGGTTTACGGTTGTTACCTAGTTCACTCATCTTGAGGAAATCTTCAAGAAGTGAATGCGCTGTGTATTTTTGTTTGTAAGCACGAATGAGTTCGTTTCTTGCTTTTTGAGAAGCTGGTTCGTGTTCTAAAATCTTTTTTAAGAAGTAGATGACATGATCCCAATCTTCCATCGCCTTAAAAGGTTCGACGATTGGATAAAGAAGTCCCACTAAACGAGTTTTTTCTCTTTGTCCAAGTAGGATACGTTCAATTTTATCGAAGAAAGAAACATCCTCGTAATTGTTTTGAACGATGGTAGGCCAAATCTCCTCCATCTGAACGTATTCTTTATTTTTTGCATACATCTCAACAGCAAGTTTGAGATAGGAGATCGCTTTTGGTTTGTCTTCTTCCATAATGGAAAAACCATACTTTTTGGCAATCTCTGGGTTTTTACGATCTTGTTTGGCGAGTTTTTCAAGAACCACTTTCAGTTCTTTGTTTTTCTTGAGTTTGTCGAGTGCTTCCGCTTTTACGCGAAGAGCAAGTCTATGATCACCGAATCGTAAAATAGAATCTGTAATGTATTCAATAATGGTCCATTTAGCGTGAGCCTTGAAAGCATCCAAAATACTCTTCACCAAATTTGCGTCCCCCATGGAATCTTCCATGAAAGAAATAATCATTAACATATATTTAGCGGAGATAGACTCAGGATGTTCTTTGAAATGGTCTTCAATTTTTTGTTTAGCTTCCGCTAAACGATTTTCTGCCTTATATGCATCAATGACATCGTCAAAGATTTTGAATTTAGAAACGGGAACCGTTCCTGCATCTGCACGTACATAAATTTCCTCATTAAAGAGAGGAGTTAGTTTGTCGTTGTCGGCGATTTTGTTTGATTTGTCTTCGGTAATAGTATCAGGCATGAAAAGAATCTCCCTCTTCGTATTTCCAATAAAGGGTGTTCATAGTTCCTATAAAGTTGTTACGGTAAATTTAGCGATGAATCCGCGAAAAGAACAGTCCTAGAGTTCATTTTCCAGGTCCGTTCGATTCTGTAAAGCCAAAAAACCCAGTCGATTTGACTGGGTTTTTGTTGGTCCCAAAGGAACCCTTCTTTCAAGTGAGTGAGGATTCTACTTGTTTTGGGAAGAACCGTTACTTCCACCACAATCGCGGATTTTCGCACCTGTGGAGATAGCTCCGGACTTCTGAAGCATTTGTTCCATCTTAACTTTGCTTTTACAATCTTCTTCATCAAAGTCGAGGTTTGCCCCATCAAAGTGAACTTCGAAGGTATCAGCAAGAACTCGGAGTTCGTCAAAGAAAAGGTAAACAGCCTCTGGACCAGTATTCAACCGGGAACGAATTTTAAACTGTTTGAAAATTAAGTTTCTGGTCGCCGGGAAGGCATTTGCCTCTTGCGGGATTCCTGGAGGGATGACGATGTGGAGAGGTCTCCAACCAACAAAGTCCAAGGATCCGAAAGGGAAAATATGGCTATTGCCATTATAGTCTTCTAACCAACCTTCTAAATCGTATTCGTTACCACGACCTAGAACCCAAACAGAAATGGCTTTTACGTTTCCTGGAGTTTCAATCCCATAAACTTTTTCCAATTTCTTTTTGTTGTCAGCATCGATATAAGGTCTTGCACGTGTGATTTCATATTCTGGAGCACGTGGAGGGCGAACCGTAACTACGTTGTTTCCTGGAAAAGTGAATTGGAATTTTACAGCCAATACTTTTGCGTTTCCAGCATCCACGTTTTTCACATCGCCTGGTTTACCAGGAACTAGTTTTACTTCTCTCAGCACAAGAGGAGACTTCACAGGGTCATTGAGAACTGGAGAATATTTATTATTCTCATCGTATTTCATATCACCTGTGCCGTCTTTGTTCACTCCATCTTTGTCAGTGAATACTTCCCAACCATAAGGCGCGGAAGAAACGGGAGAGTCCCAAGATTCGATCGTAATAGCTTTGAGTTCCATAGCACCAATATCATTTCCAATTGGTGTTGCCACCCCATTGGATACTTTGTATTGTGCTTGTGCAAAACCAATCAGTGCGATGGACGTTAGGGCTACTAAAGTTAGGATTTTTGTTTTGTTGTTTTCCATTGTTCCTTTCTCCCGCTTACCAATTGTCCTTAATTTCAGATCCAGGGTATTTTGCTTCGGATCTGTCGGTTCTCACTTGGAGGTCATCTACATAAAAGTAAAAGTCCCCTGCTACTTCATGAACATCAGATGTCACAAAAAGAGAAACGAAGTGAAGGTTTTTATCTAAAAGTGCAAATCTTGTACTTTGTGGAATAAATCCTGGAATGGTAGCCGTAAGTTTTCTCCATCCGAAGAAATCCAAACGACCCAAACGGATATTATGTGTTACGTCTTTATAATCTCTAAATTTTGCAAAAAGGGTATGTCTGAACTTTCTACCAAGAACCCAAACAGAGATTTGTCTCACTTTCCCTTTGATGATATATTCATGTGGTGGGTAAAGTTCCACTCGATCCAGTCCCTTAGCAGCAAAATGTGTTTTGACTCCTAAAATATGGTTCTTTTCGAGTTTGTCACCGCCGTCTTCTGGAACGGTTTTTTCATCGAATACATCTTTGATGAGCCCGCGTTGAACGAGTTTCAAAGTTCTTGTTTCTCCGAGTGGAGTGGTAGCTTTTACTCTCCAATCCTCAGCCTCTTCAAAATCATCTAAAACGATTTTTCTAAGAGGGCTATCCTCATCATTTGCATTGTTAGCTGTATTTTGTCCGCCAGTATCTGCCTGTGCGTACAACATTCCTATTGAAAGGAAGAGGCCTAACAACAGTTTGGTCAATCCTAATTTCCCCATGAAACTCACTCCTAAAAGGCTCCTAACTCCGGGTCTTTCGTATTCTCATTATCGGATATCCGGCTTTTAAATTGATTCAAGATTTCGATCATTCGATCGATTCCTTCCGCCGGTAGAAAGATCGAGGATTTTTTGCTATTCGACCATTCCGATACTTTCAGGTAGAATCCAGCCTGGTTTTTCTTCAAATCCACCAAGAAGGTCTTATTTTGTGTTACGATCTTCTCGGTTAGGATTTCGGGGTCCACCATGCATTCCTTCTCCCTGCCTACGTAAATAGTATCGGATTCCGAAACCCATTCCTTAGCTGTAATAGGAAGAAACTGAGGAATGGAAAAGGTTTTTTCGAAAGCGGTCGATAAAAAATCCCGATTTGATTGAATTTTGTCTTTTTTGGGCTTCTACGCGAATCGTTTCCGAAGCTCCCGAGCATAAGCCAAGTCATGGGTTAGCTTTCGGAGTCTGCGGATGTAATAATGGGTCACTTCCTTGTAAAATTTGAGCTCCATTTCTTTGTTTTTGGAAAACATATCGTGTAAATCAGAATAGCGAAGTTCGTATAATTCAGAATTCTCTTTTGCTTCTACTTTTGCGGAGCGTTTTTCATCATCAAAAAAAGGCAATTCCCCAAAGTGATCCCCTTCTCCAAGAGTGATTAGGTTCACATCGTCCCCGTGGCTTGTCGCGGTGGAGATTTGTAAAGTTCCATATTTCACAATGTACATGGACTCTGCTTCTTCACCTATATCATACAAAACATTTCGAGGAGGTAGGTGGACTTCCTGGATCTTTTCAGCAATGTGCAACAGTTCGTCTTGGTTTAACTTTTGGAAGAGATATATTTTTTTGAGACTCTCTACTTTAGTATTCATTCATACTCCTAGGATTTCTCTGAAAATGGGGGAATTTCGCTAATTTGCAAGAGAAAATTAAGTAGATAGACTCATGATTTTTTCTGGACAAATGGAACGGAATAGTACTAATATTTTCAGTTCTCCTCGTCTACTAGGGGGAAACGCTAGGGACAAAAGGTTCCTGGTTCCAAAAAAAGGGATATATATGACATCTAAAAAGAAGGTATTACTTGTTGAAGACCACGCCGTGACTCGAGTTGGAGTGAAACATGTCGTGAACTCTTCAGCCGATTTTGAAGTTGTGGGAGAAGCAGAACATTCCTCTCAAATTGTTACCCTCTTAAATGAAACGAGACCTGACTTTGTCCTCCTCGACTTGCGAATTCCAGGGGAAAACGTCCTCAATATGGTGAAGGATTGGAAAAAAGAACATCCAAACCTCAAAGTGGTCACTCTTACCATGCTCGATGAACAACCGATTGTTCATTCTGCGATTGAAGCGGGTGTGGATGGGTATCTTTTGAAAAGTGACGACCTAAGCAGTCTCACCAAAAATTTGAACGAAATTGCTTCTGGAAAAACGGTTTATTCCAAAAATCTCAAACTCAGTTTCAATCGCAAACCTCAGGACGGAAAAGTAGCCAACAAAAAGGAAAAACAAATTCTAACCCTTCTTGGCCACGGAAAAACCTACCAAGAAATTGGTACAGAAATTGGTCTCTCCAAAAGAACTGTGGAATACCATGTCGGTAGATTAAAAGACCGATTCAACGCTAAAACCGTAGCGGAACTGATCGGCCGTGCCAAAGAACAAATGTTAATCTAAACTTCTAGATCTAACAATCGCTTCACGAGTTCTACCAACTTCGCATCAGGAGATGTTTTTGTAAGAAAGGCATCTCCCCCAATTTCGATCACTGTTGTTTCTAATTTGTAACCGGTATTTGGATCTGTATGGGAACTGGAAACTAAGAGGGAACGGATTTCTTCCATCTCCGAGTTGGAATACAAATCCCGAAGGAAATCAACTCCAGTTCTTTCTGGCATGGAATAATCCACAATGATCAGATCAGGTTTCAAACGACCAACCGATAACAAGGCATGGTCAGGATACTCTTCTTCCCAAAGGATACAAGGAAGGTCTTTTAATACTTTGCGAATCTGTTTTCTGTAACCTGGGTTATCATCCAGAACAAGAACAATCTTCTCGTAATTAGGAAGTAAAAATTCAAAAGAACTTCCCAAGTCTTCTTCTGAATGGACTTTGAGTTCGGCACCATGTCGCTCTGCTACCTCTTTACAAAAAGCAAGACCCACTCCCGCTCCCATCTCATCGGCTGTCCCTTTACGTACGAAAAGAAACCCCTCTTCCAAAATATGTTCTGCCCAATACGGTGACATTCCAATTCCGGTATCGACAACTTTCAAACTCCAGTTTTTATCCTTCTCTGAGAGAGAGATTTCCACGGTTCCTGATTCTTTGGTGAATTTAACTGCATTTGTGAGGAGGTTCCAAATCAAATGTTCAATCAAATTAGGATCCCCAATTCCAATGGAGGATTCTTCGATATGGGTGATGATGGAAATGTTTTTGGGTTTTGCCATCTCCTGAACTCGTTCGATGAGCTGGTCTGTGATTTGGCGAAAATCAAAAAGTTGGTAATCAGGAAATACAGAAGCATTTTGGAACCTTGAGTATTTAATGAGTTCTTCCACCATACTAAGTATGTTTTTGAGTCCTGTGGATGCCTCACCGAGTACCTGTTTGGCTCTTTCTGGAGAGAGAGAGGGAGGAGATTCTGTCAGTAAGTTAAAAACAGAAGAGATTCCAAAAAGTGGAGAACGAATGTCATGGGAAACAATGGAGATAAATTTATCCTTTAATTCCCCTGTTTTTTCGGCTTTTTCTTTTTCTTTTCTCAGTTCTATGGTTTTCCATTCCACTTCTTTTCGTAAGTTGAGAGTTAGGTATTCGGCAGTTTCCCAAGTGTGAGCATTTTGTTTGGAAATCACAATGGCCAGGCACATACAAAAGATAGCAAACGCAAGTTCCGTAAGCATCGGTAAATCCCAACGTTTAAAAAAGACCACAGAATCATATATGGTTGCAGATAACATCACCACTGTTCCTAACAAAATGATACTTCCGATATATCTAGATTCCCTTTGGAAACAGGAACGAACTGCTGCAACCATAGCAATGACAAGAATGATTGCCATATATGTTTGGCTAAAAATAAGAAGTTTTGTGTACACAGCGTACGGTGCCGTGGCGATGATGATAAATTCCAAAAGAATGGGAATTAGAAGATACTTTTTGTATTTTTCTGGAAAAAAGTTTGTTTGGTTTTGAAAGAAAAACAGAAGACTAAAAATTTGAATTCCGCAAAAGGCAATGTATTCCAATCGGATTTGTAACATCTCAAGCCAATCAGAAGCCACAAACCAATCCCTCGAAACTCGATCAAAAAGTAAAATGCGGATGAGCCAAGAAATACAAAGCAAAGAAAACCAAAGTGGCGATTTGTCCTTTCTTCGATGGATGAATAAAAACAAATGAGAAAGGGCAAGGACAAGGAAAGTGGCAAAGAAAAATGCTTTTTTTCGTTCTTTAAAACGAAGGTATAAAAGAGTTTTTCCCACTTCCCCTAAAACAGGAGAGTAGTATGGGCCACCACGAGAATAAAGGTAATTGGAAATTTGAAGGTAGATGACAGTGGATGGTGTGGCACGAAAAGAACGAGCCGTTTCTAAATAATAACCAATAGAACCTTCTTTCGTTTTAGAAACCTTTCCAGCGGAACCAAGGAGTACAAGTCCCCTTTCCGCATTATGGTAATAGGCACGGTAAGCTGAGGAAGTTTCCCGCAAATAGAACATCAAGTTGATGGGGTCTTTCACAGTCAGTTTCAAACGATACGTAACAAACCCGTGTGCCGGCAAGTTTTGGTTCACCCAATAGGCAGGAACGTTGAGTTTAGTTGCTTCCTTTTTTTCAAGTGCCTTAAACTCTTCTTCTGTTTCAGGCAATTCCCCCGGGAAGGCTTCCCATTCTCCTGCAAGAGGAAAAGGATCTAAGGTTTTTGGATCTTCCTTAGAAAGGTCAAGGACACCAGCCTGGATGGACTTTGCAGGTGCCAAAGACGGAATGGACCTATTGCATTGGGCAAAAACAAAAACGAAGAGAGAAAAAAGAACCAGTTTGGAAACGGAAAAAATAGGGGAACGCACCACATCCAAACCTTAGAAGGAATTTCGAAAAACTCAAATCATATTAGTAGGAGTACGAGAAATTTATTCTTTCTGCGGTCGTTTTCGGGTCAGAACGACCATTCACTGTCTTTAGAAAACATTGACTTGGGAACAAAAATCAAAAGAAGTAGAGGATTCACAGGGGACTCTAATGGCAAAAAAATCAGATGTATTTGTTTCTAAAATCAGCGAAGGATATCCATCCAAAGGATCGCTCTACCTTGGAGCAGGAGTTTTCGACGGAGAAACATATAAAGAAGCGTCTGTTTCCATACCCCTTTCCACTCTCAACCGACATGGACTCATCGCTGGTGCCACAGGAACTGGTAAAACCAAAACCTTACAACTTCTGACAGAAGCCTTATCGGAGGCGGGTGTTCCCGTAGTCCTTATGGACATCAAAGGAGACCTCTCTGGACTAGCAGAGGCCGGTGAAGAGAATGATAAAATCAAAGAACGAACCAAGGCTCTTGGAATTGATTGGAAAGCCGCATCTTATCCAGTGGAATTTTTGTCTTTATCCAAAGAACCTGGGGTTCGCCTTCGTGCGACCATTGCCGAGTTTGGCCCCGTTCTCATCTCTCGCATTTTAGAACTGAATGATACGCAAAGCAGTGTGGTATCCCTTGTTTTCAAATACTGTGATGATTTGGGTCTTCCGATCCTTGATACAAAAGATTTTAAAAAAGCCCTCCAATACATCAATGATGCGGGAAAAGCTGAATTGGAAAAAGAATATGGAACTGTTTCTTCGCAAAGTATCTCCATCATTTTACGAAAACTCATTGAACTGGAAGGCCAAGGTGGGGAAGATTTTTTTGGAGAACCATCCTTTGATGTGAATGATCTGATGCATTCAGAATCCAAAAAAGGAAACGTATCCATCATTCGTTTGACAGACATCCAAACCAAACCTCGTCTTTTTTCTACTTTTATGTTATCTCTTCTCACGGAAATCTATGCGACCTTTCCAGAAGAAGGAGATTTGGAAAAACCAAAACTCGTTTTATTCATTGATGAAGCACATTTAGTGTTTGATGAAGCATCGAATGATTTACTCAAACAATTGGAAACGATGGTACGACTCATTCGTTCGAAAGGTGTAGGGATTATTTTTTGTACCCAATCGCCAACAGACCTACCCAAAGAAATTTTGGGGCAATTGGGATTAAAGATCCAACATGCACTCAGAGCCTTCACAGCAAACGACCGCAAGGCGATCAAAACCGCTTCTGAAAATTATCCAGAAACAGAATTTTATGACACAAAGGAAGTCATCACCACACTCGGAATTGGCGAGGCTTTCATCACGGCCCTCAGTCCCAAAGGAAGTCCCACTCCCCTAGTCCACACCCTCCTTGCCCCGCCGGCATCCCGAATGGGAATTTTGAAACCAGAGGAATTGGACTCTAAAATTAAAAAATCAGACCTGGTCAAAAAATACGAAACCACACTCGATCGGGAAAGTGCCCACGAAATGCTTTCTAAAAAAATGGAAACCATTGCCGATGAAACTGAGGCCGCCGAAGAAGAGTCAGGCGAGAAAAAAACAAAAAACAAACGCAGCAAAGAAAAAGAAGATCCTAGTTTTGTGGAAACCCTTTCCAAAAACCCACTCGCCCGGGAAGTAGGCAGAACAGTTGCCAAAGAGGTCACAAGGGGACTTCTGGGAATGCTCGGGGTCACCCCCAAACGAGGCTCCAAACGCAAAAAAACCGGCCTTTTCGGCTTCTAGACCCAAATTAGCACTCTTTGACTGAAAGTGCTTGACGGTTCTTTCGACCGATCATTTTATGGTATCTGAGTTTAGCACTCTTTTTGAATTGGTGCTAAACTCGGAATCATCAACAGATTGCATACAAGGAGTTACTCATGGCATCAATCAAACCTTTAGGCGACCGAGTGGTCGTAGAGCCAAAGAATGAGTCGGAAGAAAAAATCGGATCCATCATCGTACCAGACACTGCGAAAGAAAAACCACAAGAAGGGAAAGTCATTGCAGTTGGACAAGGTCGTTATGAAGACGGAAAACTCGTTCCTTTAGAAGTAAAGGTAGGAGATACAGTTCTCTACGGAAAATATTCTGGAACTGAGATCAAACAAGGCGGACGTGATTTACTCATCATCCGTGAAAGCGACATCCTCGGTGTTGTTACAAATTAATAATAGAAGGAAATAATCAATCATGGCTAAAACAATTGAATTTGATGAAACAGCTCGTAGAAAACTTCTTAGCGGAGTGAACAAACTTGCTAACGCAGTAAAAGTAACTCTTGGACCAAAAGGTCGTAACGTAGTCATCGATAAAAAATTTGGTGCACCTACTATCACTAAAGACGGTGTAACTGTTGCGAAAGAAATCGAACTAGAAGACGCAATCGAAAACATGGGCGCGCAAATGGTGAAGGAAGTTTCTACAAAAACTAACGACATCGCAGGGGACGGAACAACAACGGCTACCATCCTTGCACAAGCAATCATCAATGAAGGTTTGAAAAACGTAACTGCGGGTGCAAACCCAATGGCACTCAAACACGGAATTGACAAAGCAGTTCTTTCTGCTGTAGAAGAAATCAAAAAACACGCTATCAAAATCAATAGCAAAGCAGAATACGCAAACGTTGCTACTATCTCCGCAAACAATGATCCAGAAATCGGTAACCTCATTGCTCAAGCTTTTGACAAAGTAGGTAAAGAAGGTGTGATCACTGTTGATGAAGCAAAATCAATTGAAACCACTCTTGATATCGTAGAAGGTATGCAATTTGATCGTGGATACGTATCACCTTATATGGTAACTGATCCAGAAGCAATGATCGCAACTTTTAACGATCCATTCATCTTGATTTACGACAAAAAAATTGCGTCTATGAAAG
This sequence comes from Leptospira congkakensis, assembly GCF_004770265.1. Lineage (NCBI taxonomy): Bacteria > Pseudomonadati > Spirochaetota > Leptospiria > Leptospirales > Leptospiraceae > Leptospira > Leptospira congkakensis. Next base: position 240,275 of record NZ_RQGQ01000009.1, on the reverse strand, counting down.
ACCTTCTTCCTGTGCTCGAAAAAATTGCACAAGCAGGAAGACCACTCGTAATCATCGCAGAAGAAGTGGAAGGGGAAGCTCTTGCAACTATCGTTGTGAACACTCTTCGTAAAACCATCCAATGTGTGGCTGTAAAAGCTCCTGGTTTTGGTGATAGAAGAAAAGCAATGCTTGAAGACATTGCCATCCTCACTGGTGGACAAGTGATTTCTGAAGACCTCGGAATGAAACTAGAAAACGCTGATGTGAAGATGCTTGGTCGTGCGAAAAAAGTGGTAGTGGACAAAGAAAACACAACCATCATCGAAGGTGCTGGTGCTTCTAAAGACATCCAAGGCCGAGTCAACCAAATCAAAAAACAAATCGAAGATACTACATCTGATTACGATCGTGAAAAACTCCAAGAACGCCTTGCAAAACTTGCTGGTGGTGTTGCGGTAATCCACGTTGGTGCAGCTACTGAAGTAGAAATGAAAGAGAAAAAAGCTCGTGTAGAAGATGCTCTTTCTGCAACTCGTGCGGCTGTAGAAGAAGGGATTGTTCCTGGTGGTGGACTCACACTTCTTCGTGCACAAGACGCTGTAAAAGCTCTTAAACTAAGTGGTGACGAACAAACTGGTGCGAATATCATCTTACGTGCATTAGAAGAACCTATCCGCATGATCACTTCCAATGCTGGTCTTGAAGGATCAGTCATCGTAGAACAAGCTCGTGCCCGTAAAGGAAACGAAGGATTCAACGCACTCACTATGGTTTGGGAAGACCTAATCAAAGCTGGTGTTGTTGACCCTGCGAAAGTGGTTCGTTCTGCTCTTCAAAACGCAGCTTCTATCGGAGCTATGATCCTCACAACTGAAGTAACCATTACTGACAAACCAGAACCGAAAGATGCAGGTGCTGGAATGGGCGGTATGGGAGGAATGGGTGGCATGGGAGGAATGGGCGGCATGATGTAAATCATCCCCTATTCACCTTGGGAAATGAATTTTCTTTTCCCACACCAAAGCCTTGGAGTCAAATCCAAGGCTTTTTTTATGCCTTCACATGCAAATGAATGATGGTGATATCATCATGGGGTGCTCCCGAAAGACCAGTAAAGTAATGGAAGTTTTCTAACATGTTTGCCATAGGATCGATTGATTGTTTGGCGATTGTTTCAAGAAAGGATTTGGCTAAACGTTTTTCGCCGTATTCCAACCGGTCTGCATTTTCTTCTTCAGTAAGACCATCCGTATAAAACAAAAATTGATCCCCTTTTTTGAAAAAATATTCTTCTTCCCCATAAGTAAGCCCTGGTAAGATTCCGAGAGGTTTTCCTTTGGGTTTGATTTCGACAAGTTCTTTGGACTCTGCTTTCCAATGAAAAAAGGAAGGGTGGCCGGCACTTGATACCATAAACTTCCTCGATTCTAAATCGATATGAAAGTATGTAGCGGTTGTAAAACGACCAAAGGATTTTTTCACCAAATCTTCGTTCATTGCAGAAAGTAAAAAAGATGGATTCGACCAATGTTTATAATGTTGGAAAAAGGCAAATTTGGAAAGTGATGCGATGATGGAAGCACCGAGACCATGCCCTACAACATCAGCGATGAGGATTCCAAACTTTCTGCCACCTAACGCCTGAAAATCATAAAAATCCCCTCCTACTTCATGGGAAGGTTGGTAATAAACATTGATATCCATTGGTTCCCAACAAGGTGGTGAGGGAGGAAGGATGGCACTTTGGATTCTGGCAGCCGTTACAATTTCTTTTTGTAAAGTGCCAAATTTGATTTCTGAATTTCGAAAAAGATTTTCGCCATAAAGAGTGAGGCAAATCACAAAAATAAAAAATCCCCAATGAGAGGACCTTGGGACGGAATCTAAAATACCAAGAGAAGAAAGAATGTCATGTGCGTTCAGGATAAAAAGAGCAGAAGCGCCCACCACAAGTAAAATGGCCTTAGGTTTTTTCGCGACTACTTGAGCCCAAGCCACAATGATTTGAATGACCAGTGTTGGTAAACACAACCAAATGAATGTCACTAAACCAACTGACATCGAAATGGTTTCTGTAAATGCCAAGGACAAAATAACAATAGAAAATAAAACATGAAACTGCCATAACATTCGAATGACATTCCACCGACTCACTCCGACCAACTGATCAAAAAAATACAAACAGCTGATGGGTATCAAAAATAGAGTGAAAATAAAAATGATAAAACTAGGAAGGATGGAATCGTAATAAAAAAGTCCAAAAAATCCAGACTGAGATAAAAAGTGGATTCCCGATATCGAAGAAAACCAAGTAAAGGCAAGTAATTGTTTTTTCTTTCGTCTTTCAAAAAGATAAAAAGAAAAAAGTCCCAGAATCAAAAATAGAAATCCAAGGGAAGCAAAAGACTGGGTTCGATTAGCAATTGCTTTGTGGTGGTCGGTAGGATCTCCGTATAAAGGTGGTTCCGAAAAACCTAAAGGTAAAATTCCATCGGAAAAAAAGACTATATAAACATAACTTCCCAAACAATCTTTTGGTAAATGCAAAATGGGAACAAAACTTCTATTGTAAGTGATTGATCTTTTTTCATTGGGAAGATCAGAATCTTGCGAATGAAAAAACTCGGATTGTAATTTAGTATCGCCGCAGTAAGCATCAAAATAAGTAACTAGACCCCGAAGGAGAAGCGATGGTTCGGAATAACCAATGGGATCTCGGAAACGAATCCGCGCCGAAAGGTATTTATGCATTGGTTTTTCCAAACTTATATAAGGAATGTGATAAGGTTGGTATTCTAAAGAAAGGTCTTCGATAGCAGGTTGGAAATAAGTTAACTCATCTTCTGTAAGGAATCGAAATTCCCATCCATGGGACCACTTAACAGACTTATACGGCAATAAAGAATCAAAACAAGAGGTAAAACAAAATAGCGGTAATAAAATCAAAAAAAATAATTTTACATAGGTTCGTTCCATTCTGATTTTTCTTTCTCCAGTTTCTTCTTCAAAGACTTACGATGTTTGTCCTGTTTTTTCTTTCGAAGTTTTTGGACAATTGCATCCGATTCCGTTTGATTCAAGTTCCGTTCTAACTCTAAACACAACAAGTCTCTCGCTTTGTAACGATTGAGACCTTGGGTTCTATAGACGGAACATTTGATTTGTTTTCCTGTGGGTAGATGTACCAAATGCACCGCAGTGGAAACTTTATTTACGTTTTGTCCGCCTTTGCCGCCGGACTTAATGAATCGTTCGCTTAGGTCTTTTTCAGAAATTCCTAGTACTTCCATCCGTTTCTGTAGTGATAGATTCTTTGTTACAGAAACAGGAAAGGTTAAGGGCATTTACGTTAGGCCTTAGAGAAATTTGGTCAAGAAATTTTTTTCCTAAAACTTAAGGAGTAGAAGATTCAATTTCTAAAATGCGTTTACGCAAGTCAGAAGCTGTTTCATAATTTTCGATTTGAATGGCGTTAAACTTTTGAATGTACAATCCAACTAGTTCATCTCCCATCTTTCCTGGCACTGACAATGCTTTTTTAAAATTATCGATGTCAAGGGTTGGATGATTGTTATGAAAATAATCAACGATACGTTCCATCTTAAGTCTAGTAGCTTCCCTAGCAATTCCAGAAGTGTTTCTAAATTCGAGTGAAAGACTCGCTAAAGTTTCTAAAGGTTCACTGACTTGTTCTAGATGTTCTGTAAGACTGGTGGTTTGTGTTTTCTTTTCTTTGGCCTTACAAAACTCAACATACCGCATAACCATGGAGTTGAATTGTTCCATTCTTTCCTGGATGTATTGGTTTGCTAGCTCCTTGTTGTCCGGCATTTGAAAGTCTGGGAGTTGTACTACATCATAAAGATGGATGTTGTCAGCAAGGATCTTCATCAGTTCCTCTTTGGAAGGTAAACCAACAGGGGGAAAGGTGACGACTGGGTAATTGTCCCCAATTTTTAAGAAACTGACAACCACATTGGATGCTATGATTTTACCGCCGGGCGCAATCGGATTTTCACCGAATACATGGCAGTATGCGATTAAGTTACCGGTAGGGTTTGGTTTGGAACCGCGTTCAAAATTCATAGTGTATCCTTTAGACTAAGAAAAAGCTCTGAAGAAACAAGTGATTTTTAATCTTCCCACTCTGCGATTTGGTTTTCCAAATTTTTTGCAATGCGGAAATAAGCTTCTTTTAATGGAGAATCACCTGCTTCTAGGAGTGCCGGTTTGCCGGACTCACCAGAACTCATGACATCCAATGTCAATGGCACCGATCCAAGTTCAGGAACTCCTACTTGTTTGGAGAGTTTTTCCCCTCCACCCTTCGAGAAAACATCTGTTACATGGCCGCATTTGGGGCAGGCAAATCCAGACATATTTTCCACAATTCCAAGGATTGGTACTTTTACTTGTTTGAACATGGCTGCAGCACGACCTGCATCAAGAACTGCTACTTCTTGCGGAGTTGTCACAATCACAGCTCCATCCAAATCAATGAGTTGGGCGAGAGATAGTTGGACATCCCCCGTTCCTGGAGGTAAGTCTATGAAAAGATAATCTAACTCTCCCCAGACAACATCATATAAGAACTGTTCGATGGCTTTTCCAAGCATTGGTCCGCGCCAAACGACTGGTTGGTCCTCTGTCACAAGAAACGAAAAAGAAATAAGTTTGATTCCATGTTTTTCAATGGGATAAATTTTATCTTCTTCTGATTTTAAGGCAACACGACCATTGATTCCAAACATCTTTCCAAGAGATGGGCCATAAATATCTGCATCAAGAATTCCCACCTTCTTTCCGTTACGTGCAAGTGTCGAGGCTAGGTTGGCAGTGACTGTTGATTTTCCGACCCCACCTTTTCCAGAACCCACAGCGATGACTTTTTTTACACCAATGATTCTGTTCCCATCTTCCATCTTTAGGTTTTGATCGACTTCAAATTTGATTTTGACCTTACCGGCACCTTCAATTTTGGAGATGAGTTGTCTTGTTTGTGCTTCAAGTCCGATTTGTAATCGTCTGTCGGCATTTGGAGTTTTGATTAAAATTTCAATCCCATCATCTGTGGGTGTTACTGCCGCAACCATTCCCAAACTTACGATGTCTTTTTTTAATTCAGGATGTTTCACCTGCATGAGTTGTCTTTGGATGGTTGTTAAATCTACTTTTGCATCAGCCATAATTTTTCCTTTAAATGACCCCTTCCGATTCTTCATAAAAAATCGGATTCGTCTCAATGAATTTGTCTTCTGAATAAATAAAACGACGATATTGGATAGACTTCCCTATCTCAATCATATGAAATCCACACTCGTGACTTCTATCGGATAACCTTGTGCTCGATGCAGAATTGACGATAGGAAAATGTGCTTTGGGACCAGGTAGTTTGACCCAATTGGTGTGAGTATGTCCGTGTAAATATAACTGCGGTGGATTGGTTTTGAGTCGTTCGACTACTTCTGAACGATTTAACATCCGATGCCCTCTCGATTCAATTTCCGTTTTGGGATTCCAAAGAGGATGATGGCAAACTAGTATATAAGGTTCTTTGACTGATTGAATTGTTTTTGAGATTACTTCAGGTGCCACATAACCATTGGCAGTGATCCGAGGGATGGCAAAATTGGAATCCCAGCCGATAAATACTTTGCCACCAATTTTTTTAGAACGAATGTATAGTTCTGAATCAAGAGAGGTGCCCATCCACTCGCTAAATGTTTTTTCAAACAATGGATTTGGTCCAATTGCCCGTTTTTGGTAACGATCATGATTCCCGGGAATTAAAAATGTTTTCTCTGTTAATAAAGGTTTTAAAATTTCTTTTGCATTTTCAAACTCACCTGGGTGAGAAACATTTGTTAAATCTCCAGAAATAACAAGAGCATCATATTCTAATTTACTAATGGCTTCAACCATCGCAGAAACAAGCACTAAAGGATGTTTTGATTTACGTCTCAACCTGTAGCTGAGATAACCGACAATGGCTTTTCCACGAAGAGAAAACAAAGGAAGTTTCTTCGGGAAATGTAAGTCGGAAATGTGAAGGATTTTCATTCGTTAATATCCATAATTCCGAGGATATCTCCTTTTTTCACCACCGATCCTTCTGGCGTTATGATTTTTTTTAAGGTTCCGGCATAGGGAGATTCCACGGGAAAGGCCGCTTTGTCAGTCACAAGTTCGATCATTTCGTCCCCAACTGTAACGGAATCACCCACCTTTCGGAGCCAACGAACCAATTCTATCTTTTCTGTATCACCCAAATCAGGAGTTTTTAAAAGGAATTCTTTCATGGACACAATCCTTTGCCACGGAAATGAAAACTGGTTTACAAAACCCTGTTTTCCCGTTTTTTTAACATAAAAGTTTAGCGAACCTCAATGGCAAACGAGAAAATCAAATACAAAGGCACCGAAATCATCGAAAACTTGGACCGACTGATTCAAAAGGACTATTTCCATTTTGAACTCCGAGGGCTCACCAAGTCTACAAGGGACATCGTCAATGAAGTGGTTCAAGGAATCTTAAACCGAGTGGGGGCAAACCCTCTCACTTCATTTCATTTATTTAGCGGTCTTATGGAAGCCCTCTTAAATGCAGTAAAAGCAAATACACGTTTTGTGATATTTCAAGATGAACTTTTGAATAAACTCACATCACAGGGACAAACTCCGGAAGAAGAAGCAGAAGAGTTACTCGACATTATTTTAGAAACAGAACCGTTACGAGATGCCATGCAACGTTATATCGTTCCTGACAAAATCAAAAAAGTAGTTCAAAAGATTCTAACTTTGTCTGACAAAAGAAGATCAAAAAAACACAATCTTTCTATCGATGAAAAAGATTTTTTAACCATCGTTAGAGAAAAAGTTAAAAAATATAATCTTAAAATTTCAATGAAAATTGAAATTAGACCAGCTTCAGTTTATATCAGGATTAGAAATGATTCTCCTATCATGGGAATGGATTTAAATCGAATTCGCAAAAGTAGAGAAAGACATGCCGAACTTGCTAAACAAGGAAATTCTGCAGAGTTTTTTCGTCCCGACTTTTTGGATGAAAAAGAAAGTGCTGGGTTTGGAATTGCGATGATTGATGAAGGATTTTATAACTTAGGCCTTGATCCTCTCGAATGTTTTGATATCCAAACCAGTAAAAAAACAACAACAGTTTACCTCAACTATCCACTAGAAGCTCTTCAAAAGATGGAGTTTTGATACAGACAGATCCAATGACATGGGAATCTTTCGAAGAAAAATACCGAAACACCGGTGGTTTTCTCTTCGAGGATTCTCTTTCCATTCCAGGTGATACTATTTGTGATTGGTATTTTGATCCGATTGAAGAAGTTCAAATCCTTTACTCCGAAAAAGAAAAACTATCGGAAACAATAAAAACTAGCTTATCAAAGTTAGATGATTACCGAAACCAAGGTTTTTATCCTTGTGGCGCCTTGTTTTTTGAATTGGGATACTTTTTTATCGAAGGATTGGCCTTAAGTTCCGCTGAACTCGCAGAGGGAACTCCCCTTCTCCAATACACAATCTATAAACAAAAAAAAAGAATCCAATACACAAATCCAAATTTCCACCAAACAGATAATATCCATTCACAAAAACTAGATATCCTTTGGACAAAAGATACTTACAAAGAGAGATGGGAAAAAACAAAAGAAGCCTTACTACTCGGTGAAAGTTATGAATTAAATTTATGTTTTCCCGTTTCTTTATCTGTGGAAGAAGATTTGTTTTTATACTACCAATCTTTAAAATCAAAACAAAAAACAAAATACTCTGCCTATTATCCTTTTGGAGATACAAAAACTTTATCATTCTCTCCTGAATTATTTTTTGAAGTCACGGGAGATAAAATCCAAACAGAACCAATGAAGGGAACCATTCTTCGCGGAACTACATCCAAACAAGATGAAACGAATAAACTCATTCTCCAATCTTCGGCCAAAGAAAGAGCCGAGAATGTAATGATTACAGATCTCTACCGGAATGATTTGGGAAGGATCGCCAAACAAGGAACAGTTCAGGTAACAGAACTTTTTTTGGTAAAAGGCCTGGAAACTGTTTGGCAGATGGTTTCAAAAGTAGAAGCCAAATTAAAAAATCCATTTGAATGGTTCCCGATTCTCCAAGCTCTTTTCCCGTCAGGATCCGTGATTGGCGCCCCCAAAAAAAGATCTTTCGAACTTTTACGTGAAATCGAAAAAAATGATAGAGGTCTCTATACGGGAGCACTATTCGTATCAGAGATGTTAGATGGAAAACCTTGGATTCGTTCTAGTGTCACAATCAGAACCATATATCTAAAAAAAGAAGGGAACCGCTGGATTGGGAATTATGGAGTGGGAAGTGGGATTACGGTTCTCTCAGACGTCGATGCAGAATATGAAGAATGCCTATCTAAATTAAAATTCATCACAAATCCAAACCTTCCTCCATTTGAAATTCTGGAAACAATTCGGCTTCATCAAGGACGTTACTTTTTAAAAAATCTCCATTTAGAACGAATGGAACAAACTGCCAACCGATTTGGATATCCATTTTCAAAACAAAATGCAGAGACTACCTTAAAAGTGATGGCCAATCAAACCAACGGTAACTTTCGAATTCGTTTTTTACTAAACGAACGCGGAGAATTCAATATTGAAAGTTTTGTATTCACAAAACCAAAAACGAGACCTACCATTCGTCTTGGATTTGCTAACAAACCAGTAGATTCTAAAAATTTATTTTTATACCATAAAACAACGAATCGAAACTTTTATAATGAGATGATGGAAGAATGTAAGAAAAAGTCCTGGGATGATTGTATTTTATTTGATATCCATGATCAAATCCTAGAAACCAATATCCGAAATCTTTTTGTACGCAAAGGAAAGATTTGGTTCACGCCGCGACTAGAAACCGGCGGGCTTCCCGGTGTCTTTCGGGAAGCGCTTGTCCGAAAGAGATGGGTGAAAGAAACTATCCTTTTCAAATCCGATTTAGAAACTGCCGATGAAATCCTTGTAGGAAATTCACTTCGCGGTTTTGAACGAGTGGAATTCGTTACAAGCACCTAAAAACAAACAGGTAAAATGATATTTCACCTGTTTGTTCTCATCCCTTAGAGAATGAACCGACTTAAATCCTTATCTTCTACAATTCCTTTTAGTTTGGAAGACACATAACTTTCGTTAATGACAATTTGTTTTTGGTCCGGTGGAAGATCCGGTGCATCAAAACTTGTATCTTCCAAAAGTTTTTCCATAATGGTATTGAGTCTTCTAGCACCAATGTTTTCATTTTTTTCATTCATCTGGAACGCAAGTTTGGCGATCTCGGCAATCCCATCTGTTGTGTATTCAATCTTGACACCTTCTGTAGCAAGAAGTGCCTCGTATTGTTTAGTGAGAGAAGATTTGGGAGTGGTTAAGATTTTGATAAAATCAGATTCTGTTAATGTTTCAAGCTCCACACGAATCGGAAACCTTCCTTGGAGCTCGGGAATGAGGTCTGAAGGTTTTGTCATGTGAAAGGCACCAGCAGCAATAAAAAGAATATGATCTGTTTTGATCGGCCCAATCTTTGTATTGACTGTTGAACCTTCAACGATGGGAAGTAAATCTCTTTGGACTCCTTCTCGTGAAACATCAGCTCCTTGTCTACCTTCACGGCCAGCAATTTTATCGATTTCATCTAAAAAGATAATCCCCATCTCCTCCACACGACGAACTGCTTCTGATTGGATTTTGTCCGCATCGATTAGTTTTTCTGCTTCCGATTCGGTGAGAAGTTTTTGTGCCTCAATTACTTTTACCTTTCGTTTTCCTGATTTTTTGGGCATCAAATCACCAAGCAAACTTTGTAATTGGTTGTCCATATCTTCCATATTCCCAGCACCAAACACTTGCAACATGGGCATTCCAGACGGTGCCGAAGGTTTCGGAATATCAATTTCGATTTCTTGTTCGTTAAGAAGTCCTTTCCGAAGTTTTTCTCTGAACTTTTCTCTCGACTCTTTATAACTAGTTTGTCTTTCTTTTTCTTCTGGATTTAGATCTTCTTCTTTTTTATGGAAGATGGGAGGTAAAATTGCATCGAGGACAATCTCTTCGGCTTTTTCAATGGCTTTGTCTTTGACACGATCACGAAATTCTGCTTTGACCAAATTGAGAGCACCCATTGCCAAATCACGAATCATCGACTCTACGTCACGGCCTACATAACCCACTTCAGTATACTTTGTGGCTTCCACTTTTAGAAAAGGAGCTCCACATAACTTAGACAGACGACGAGCAATTTCTGTTTTCCCTACACCGGTCGGTCCAATCATAATGATATTTTTGGGATAAATTTCTTCTCGGAGTGACTCATCGAGTTTACGGCGTCTCGAACGATTGCGAAGAGCAACGGCAACAGCTCGTTTGGCTTTGGTTTGACCAATGATATGTTCATCTAATTTTTCTACAATTTGACGAGGTGTTAACTCCTCTGCTTGATTTCCTGAACCGACAACTTCAGCAAGAATGGTTGGGTATGTCATTTTATAATTCCTCAATCACCAAATTATGGTTAGTGTATATGCAAATATCTGCTGTAATTTGCATTGCTTTTGTTATAATATCTCTCGGATCCATATCAGTGTTTTGCACAAGGGCACGAGCTGCCGAAAGGGCAAAATTCCCACCAGAACCAATGGCAAGGACTCCATCATCGGGTGAAATCACGTCCCCCGTTCCAGAAATTAAAAAAGATTCATTGGCATCACAAACAATGAGTAGTGCTTCAAGCCTTCGTAACATCCGGTCCATTCTCCATTCCCGAGCCAGTTCCACTGCTGCTCTCGAAACAGAACCACCATGTTCGATTAATTTTTTTTCGAAAAGTTCAAAAAGAGTAAAAGCATCGGCAGCACTTCCGGCAAATCCAGCGATCACCTTACCGTTGTAAAGTCTTCGGACTTTTTTTGCAGTATGTTTCATCACGGTGTTTCCCATGGAAACTTGACCGTCTCCCCCTACAGCAATTTTACCGTTTTTACGAACCGAAAGGATGGTCGTTGCATGAATTGTTTCCATACGGATAAATTTACAAAATGGTGAGAGTTGTCGAGAAAAATGGAGTTTACTTTCTTTTGATTAGAACCATTTGGTTCCCAACTTCAAAAGACTGGTCTAAAAAATAATAATCAGTGAGTTCTTTGATCAAAAAAAGCCCAATCCCATGTTCGCGGTAATCACTTAAGTCAAAACTACGAAGGTCTTTTGGTTCTACTTTTTTTCCATAATCTCTGAGTTTGATTTCAACTCGATCTTTATCAAATTGTAATTCAATAAAAATTGGTTTGTCCGATTGGCCAGAATAAGCATGGCGAATGATATTCACTACAGCTTCACCAATCACAAGTTTTAAGTCCATGGAATCGAAAAGAGAAAATCCATTTTCTAAACAAAGATTAAAAAAATAATTACGGGTGTGGGAAACAAAACGGGGGTTGGAGGGAATTTGAATACGGACTACTTTACTGTAGTCCGTGGGTTTCTTTTGGTTCGACATTATCCTCTCGGATGGAATTTCTTATGAACTTCCTTCAGAGTTTTATTTGCCATATGAGTGTAAATTTGAGTCGTCGAAATATCGATATGACCCAAAAGTTCCTGAACCGATTTGAGATCTGCATGGTTCTCAAGAAGGTGAGTAGCAAATGAGTGGCGAAGAGTGTGTGGTGTTACTTTTTTCTTTATTTTTGTGCGTTTGATGTAATGATTCAAAAGGCGCCATACCGACTTACGGTTGATATATGAACCTTTTTTAGAAACAAAAACAAATTCACAGGTTCTTTTTTTCAAAATTTCTGTGCGACTTTCGACTAAATACTTTTTCAAAATCTCTAAAGATTTTTCACCGAAAGGAACGAGGCGTTGTCTTCCACCTTTTCCTTCCACAGTAATCGTCATGTTTTCCATGTCGATGTCTGTCATTTTTAAATTACATGCTTCCGAGATACGAAGACCGGAAGAATAAAGAAGTTCAAAGATACATTTGTCACGAAGTTCGTACAAATTGTCCTCTTTGATATTACGAAAGAGTTCTTCAATTTCGGTTTGTGTTAAATAATCAGGAATGGTTCTTGCGACTTCTGGAGTTTCAATCTTTTCGGTTGGATTGGAATCCAATCGTTTTTCATCGCGGAGATACTTATAAAATTGCCTGATTGCAACCACTTCGCGAGCCAGTGTTTTTGCAGAGATTTTACGTTCTCTTTCTTCTTCGAGAAAACGCATAATGTCGTTGGCTTTTACTTCTAAGAAGTTGATATGTTCTTTTTCCAAGAAGATCGCAAACTTATTGAGATCGTACCCGTAGGAATATATCGAATTATCGCTCAGTCCTTTTTCTACGGACAGGTACTCTTGGAATGTTTGTAAAAGCTGATTTTGAGAAACTGGCAATTTGGAACCCATCTTTACTCTCTTATGTTACTTAAAGAGTCGGACAAAAAGCTTAAAGAGACTTATTATTTTTTTTGCCACAAATGGCTATGTCAGGAAAAAAGGAGATGTGGTTCATAGAAACTCCCTTATTTTTTTACTCACGTTTGGACTATTGTTAGTCGTTAATTGCGGCCGAAAGGAACGGTCCCTTTTTGAAAAGGGAAAAAAATGGGAAATGGTAGGTGAGAAAACCAAAGCCCTCTACTACTACGAACTTTCGCTCCGTGAAAACCCTGATTACGATCCTGTTCTAAAACGCAATGGATTACTACTCGCAGAAAGTAACCAATCCATCGCCACAGCCATTTTTTATTTGGAAAAATATCACAAACAAAAAAAGGACGACACAGAAGTACAACGTGAACTCTTCCGACTCTATCTTACCACAGGATACGAAAAGGAAGCGCTTGAAATTTTAGAAGAAATTCGTTTCCAAGGGAAAAAAGAAACTTTGGAGTTTTTTGAAACCACCTACCTTTGCCTTACCAGAGGATTCAAACAGAAAGAATACCTACTGACCTTAGAAAAAAGCCCTCTCGCAGGGGATCCCTACTATGCACCTTGGGTCCGGGCTTGTGAAACAAAATAGACAGGAATCCTGGAAATCCCGTCTAAACAATAAAGAACAAGATACAGAATAGGAGAAATTATGAACCATAAAGTTGTCATCATCGGATCCGGTCCCGCAGGACATACAGCGGCCATTTACGCAGCCAGAGCCAATCTAAACCCGGTGATGTATGAAGGATTTATGGCAGGGGGAGTTGCTGCCGGTGGACAGCTCACCACTACTACGGAAGTGGAAAACTTTCCTGGTTTCCCAGAAGGAATCGATGGAACGAAACTCACACAACTCTTCCGGGAACAATCCGTAAAATACGGAACCACCATCCACACCCAAACCATCACCAAGGTGGATTTTTCCAAACGCCCTTTTACCATTTGGTCTGACGACGAAGAAATCAAAGCAGATTCCATCATCATTGCTACAGGTGCCACTGCGAAACGGATGCATGTCCCGGGAGAAGAAACCTACTGGCAACGCGGAATCTCTGCCTGCGCCGTTTGCGACGGTGCCCTCCCCATCTACCGAAACAAAGCTCTCGCTGTTGTGGGTGGTGGTGACTCCGCAGTAGAAGAAGCAAACCATCTCACTAAATTTGCATCCAAAGTATATTTGGTCGTACGACGTGACCAACTTCGCGCTTCCCAAATCATGCAAAAACGTGCCTTAGAACATCCTAAAATTGAAATCCTATGGAGCCAAACGGTTGTGGAAGCCAAAGGCGGAGTCGGAGGGCTTACCTCCATTGTCCTCGAAAGTACAAAAGACAAATCCAAAAAAGATTTAGAAGTAGGTGGACTCTTTTATGCGATTGGCCATGTTCCCAATACCCAAGTGTTCCAAGGCCAATTGACCTTAGATGAAACCGGTTATATCATCACAAAACCAGGAACCACACAAACCAATGTGGAAGGTGTGTTTGCCGCAGGTGATGTTCAGGACAAAGTGTACCGCCAGGCTATCACAGCAGCTGGTAGTGGTTGTATGGCAGCTCTTGAAGCAGAACGTTGGTTAGAAGGTCACTAAGGAGTGACCGGCTTTCCATCCGCATTCAAATAAGATTTTGATTCCAAACTAAAAAATATCACCGAATCTCCCTTCGGTGATATGTATTGTTTTTTCCCATCTTCCCATTCGATAAGAGTAAAACCAGATCCTCGAAATAGAATTTGGTTTCCAGGAAATACATTGGCTTCCCATGAATCCCCATACCAGCGGTAGTTTCCTTTTTTCCAAAGATAAAAATAACTAGAATTTGGCCCAAGGAAATCCCCTTCCAATTTTCCCGAATAAGATTCCACATTTGCTGGAAAGATTTTTTGTAAACTCGGTAACTCAGTATAAGACTTGATCTCCAAAGCTGATTCAGGGAGAGAAAAACCTTTGTCTAAAAAAGTTTTTAATTCAAGAGGGAATTTAGAATTCATCACAGTATATCCAGCTAACTGGAGTTTTTTGCCATCTTTTAAAAAAAGATCTTTTTCTTTTTCAAAACGAGACAAACTATCTTTCAAAATTTGGTCGGGAGAAACACCTGTTGCGTTTTGTAATGCCAGGGCCGGAGATGTTCCGACACAAGTATCCTTTTGGTAAGAAATGATGGCCTCTTTTCCATAAGTTTCATGGATATGTTTGATGAGTAGTGGGCCAATGGAATAAGGAAGTAAATCTCTATATTTAGCATCTAACAATGCTTTGAAGGTTTTGGGAACTTTGTTTTCCCGAATCAACTTCTCTGCATCATTATAGATATGGAATTGTTTTCTTTCGTAAAATTTAGCTTCTACATAATTGGCAAGGCCTTCTTCAAACCAAGGATCCAAAATATCGGTTTGTGGAGTTTTTCCTGTTTCTGATTGGATTTTTAAACAAGAAATTTGTTCTAAATTATGAACGGCTTCATGATAAAACACTCCAAAGTGGAAACGACGAAGGGCATCCGCATCAAACTCTGGATTTCCTGTAGCTTGGGGCATTTTGTCCCCACAACACATAGTGATGGAATCTCTTCCGCCAAACCCACCCTCTTCGGATCCACCAGGGATATCAGCGCCAATGTACTTCTTAATATCCTCATATTCATCAAATAACAATACAGGAACTTTCCCTCGGTTTTCTAATGAAAATTCTGATTTTACATATTGAAGGAAAGGTTTGATTTTAAAATTTCCACCAAACGCACGTATGTATTCCGACCATTTTTCAGAACCATACAATACATAGTTACCTAATTCAAGTTTTGGTTTTCCAAACTGAGATTCTTTGACAAGAAGATAGTTTTCAAAATTCAAAGGTTTTTGGTAGGTGAAATCATATTCTTTTCTATGGGCCATCCAATACTTTGTGATTTTTGTTAAATCAGGATAATTCCAAACCAGGGTCGGCGAACATCCATTACACGACTGAGGAACAGAGGTGAATCCAACTCCAGAAGGGAAATCTAACTTAAAAGTTCCATTTACCCATTCTGTATAAACACTACCATCGGCACGTTTCCACTGGTAATGGTTTTTCGCCCATTGGTAAACTTCACCACCATCCGGCCCATTGTAATAACCAGGCGCTGGTTCTAAAAATCCTAATTTTAAATCTTCGAGTTTAGGTTCTTGGAGCCTTTCGACAGTTAGAGAGGAAGTGGGAGCCGTTTCCCCGAAATCAAAATACAAGACATCAGAACCCTGCCCCCGTTTGAGGGGAACCGCGGTACGTTCTGAATCAGAATAAATAACAGTCGTTAGGAGAAAAAAGGCAAGGGTAAATAGTTTCCGATCCATGGGTGTGGGTAAGTCTCACTTAACGCACTCATGTTTCCCTAAAAATTAGGCTCTGTCAAGTGGATTCTAAACGGAGTTTTGGTTCCGATAGGCAATGGCAATCTGACCTGTTCGAGAAATTTCAAGGATTCCGAATGGTTTGATTACAGAAATTACATTCGTAACTTGTCTTGAATTTCCAGAGAATTCGATCAGAAGTGAATCTTCCGTCATTTCTAAAATTTTAACATCAAATCCATTACAAATGGTAAGAGCTTCACTTCGGTTTGTTTCGGTGATGGAAAAAGAAATTAAGACAAGTTCTCTTTGTACGGAACTCGCATAAGCCATGTCTTGGACTTTTAATACATCGGGCAATTTGAGGAGTTGGTTTTTCACCTGGCCAACTATAAAATCATCTCCATTCAGAACAATTGTCATGGAAGACACATCTGCATTCTCAGTCACACCAACTGCAATCGAATCAATATTGTATCCGCGACGTGTGAATAGACCAGAAACATGGCTCATCACACCTGGGTGGTTATTTACTAAAATACTTAGAGTGTGTTTCATTTTTTTAATTTCCCCAAGTCTTTGAATTCAATTAAGTCTTGTTGTGATTTCCCAGCAGGGATCATTGGGAAAACTTTTTCTTCCGCAGGGATCATCACTTCGATGAGAGCAGATCCATTGTCTTTTAGGAAAAAATCCACACCCTTTTCGATTTCGGATTTATGTTCGATCCGCATGGCTGGAATTCCGTATGCTTCCGCTAGTTTTACAAAGTTAGGATTGTAAGTCCATTGGGACTCACTGAATCTTTCTTCATAAAATAGTTCCTGCCATTGGCGAACCATTCCGAGAAAATTATTATTAAAAAGTAGAATTTTCACACCTAACTTTGACTGTGCGATTGTTGCTAGTTCCTGGATACACATTTGGAAGGATCCATCTCCCGTAACACAAATGACCATTTTATCAGGGTTTCCAAATTTAGCACCGATGGCGGCAGGAAGTCCGTATCCCATAGTGCCAAGGCCCCCTGAGGTTAACCAAGTATTTGGTTTGTCGAAAAGATAATACTGAGCTGCCCACATTTGGTGTTGGCCAACGTCAGTGGAAACAATAGCTTCACCCTTCGTTTTGGTATAAACCCTTTGCAAGAAGTCTTGTGGTTTGATGCTGTCTCCACTGTTATCAAAATCGAGTGGATGGTTTTTCTTTAAACTTTGGATGTTTTCAATCCAAGAATTACGATCTCCCCCTTTCACAAATGGAAGGATTTCTCGAATGGCATCCTTTAGATCCCCATGAAGGATATAATCCACATTGATGCGTTTGTTAAACTCCGCGGCATCAATGTCTACATGGGCACGAACTGCATTCGGCGCAAAGTCTTGGTATTTGGCAACTCGGTCATCAAACCTTGCACCTAAATTTAAAATATAATCACACTCTAACACTGCTTTGTTGGCATAAGCAGTTCCATGCATTCCGAGCATCCCCACCGAAAGTGGATGAGTTCCCGGAAAAGCACCAAGTCCCATAAGAGTTGTGGTCACAGGTGCATTTGCTTTTTCTGCCAAAAGTTTAATTTCTGCTGAGGCAAAAGAATTAATAGCACCACCACCCACATAGAGTAACGGGCGTTTGGCTTGGTTTAAAGCTTCTGCAAATTCTTGTGGATCCCCTTTTACTTTTGGTCTTTCATAATGATGAGGAGCAATTTTTAAAGAAGAAGCTTTTCTAACTGATGTTTTTTCCAATTGAACATCTTTTGGAAAGTCGAGTAACACAGGTCCCGGTCTTCCACCCATTGCAATTTTAATGGCTTCTTCAAAATGGCGAGAAAGATCATCTGCTTTTTTGATTAAAGCATTGTATTTGGTAATGGGGATCGTGATTCCAAAAATATCAGCTTCTTGGAAAGCATCGGTTCCAATGGCGTCAGTGGAAACTTGACCAGTGATGGCAAGGATGGGAATGGAATCTAATTTGGCATCAGTAAGACCAGTGATTAAATTTGTAGCACCTGGCCCGGAAGTGGCGATACAAACACCTAACTTTCCTGTAGAACGTGCATAACCTTCTGCCATATGGATGGCACCTTGTTCGTGACGAACAAGAATATGTTTAATTTTTTTACTATGATAGAGTTCGTCATAGAATGGGAGGATGGCACCACCAGGGTATCCAAAGACGATTTCAACACCCGCTTCTTCCAATAATTCGACCATAAGCCGACCGCCAGTAATTGCTTCGGTTGTAGATGACATACGTTTCCCCCCTATTGTCATTTCTGCAAAAAAGAGCCTGCTGTCAATGTTCTCACGTTTTTGAGTCGATTTTTACTGTCTAAATAGGAATGCTGAAAATTGGACAGAGAATATGGAAAATGCTGAGATTGAAAAACCACAAGAAGATGAAAAATTCACAAAAATAAAAGCCCTTGCAAAAGAGGCGTATCGTTTTCTTGATCAGGGCCGATTTAAAGAAGCCAAAGAGCGATTAGACATATTACTTGACGAAGACCCTTCCAATACTTACGGACTTGTGGGACTTGGTGATTATTACGCAAAAACCAAACAACCGGAACAAGCCATCCAATACTATCGCAAATGTTTGGTCGGTGATACAACCAATAAGTTTTCTCTTATGGGGCTTATGAATGCTTATAGAGATTTGAATAGCCTAAAACGAATCATCGAAGTCGCAGAAGAATTTCATCACATAACAATCACAGATGCAAGTATCCTTTCTCGTGTGGCCGATGCCCACAGAAAACTCAAAAACTTCAAAGAATCAGAAGTTTATTATATGGAAGCATTACAAATCAATCCCAGTGATCAGTATGTCATTGTGGGTCTTGGGCATTTGTATTTTGCATGCCCAAGGTATGTAGATGCCATCCAGTGGTGGGAAAAATTACTTTCAAGCCAACCGAACAATATCAAAATCCTAACAGAAATTGGAAACAGTTACCGCAAAATTAAAGACTTCGACAAAGCAGTCCTTTATTATGAAAGGGCCAAAGAACTGGATCCTAAAAACTTTTTTGCTCTTTATGGCCTTGCCGAATCCTATCGTGGTAAAAAAGATTTTAAAACTGCCATCACCTATTGGGAAAAAATTCTCGAATCAGATCCTGACAACAAACTCATTATCAACCGGTATGCTGATTCCCTCCGTGGACTTGGGAACTATGACAAAGCTTTGGAATGTTTTAATAAAATTCTTGCAAGTGGGGACGATTACTTTGCCTTACTAGGAAAAGCGGCCGCATTACGTTTGATTGGTGACCTAGAAAAGGCTGAGGAAATTTATTTAGGCCTACTCTCGAAATCGCCAAGTGATCCAAGACCTGCCCTAGAGCTTTCTGATCTTTGGGACATTATGGGTAAAAAACCACAGGCCATCAAACTTCTAGAAGATTTAGCGAAGAAAAATCCTTCGAATGAATCCATCCGCGAAAGGATTGAATATTTAAAAGATTAAAAAAAATCCAACCTAAGGCCAAAACCAAAGGTTGGTTTCTTTTCGGTAATGAAACCAGGTAAACCATGCCCCTTACGGAGCGATGGTTTTGAGTAGGCTTAAATCATCTTTTTTGAATACTTTAATGGTCGTTTTATCACCTTCTTTCGGTTTACCGGTCACATAGACTTTATCCCCAAAAAATGTAAGTTCCGAGTTTTCTTCCACGGCTTCTTCCGTTCTTTTTTCAAAAGTTAAGTCTGATTTAAAACGAGAAACATGATATTTGTCTTTTACCTTTTCAATCACGTAAATTTTGTCTTCACGATTGATCATAGGAGTTCTCCAGAAAATATCTGCAGACTCACTTGTTTTTTTCACACCTAGTTTGTCTGGATCAAGCAACACAAGTTTGTGTTTACGGTTTTCTACTTTTTCTCCGTCATAACCGAGAACAAGCACTCCTTGGTTCGCAATTTCTTTAAATTCCTTGGAACAAATATTGTTGTATGGACTTTTGAAAAGAGCATCATCTTTTGCCGGATCAATCGCCCAAAGTTCATTGGAATAATGACCATCTGTATCATATTTGATAAACTTCATAAAAAGAATTTTGTTGTTCACAACATTGTCACTTTGTTCTTCTTTTTTCTTCAGTTCTTCTTTGGTTTGTGCGAGTTCTGTTTTTAACTCTTCTACTTTCGCTTCAACCTTTTGAACGGTATCATCTTTTTTGGCTGTATCGCCAGAAGTGGTGGTTCCGGTTCTTGCTTCTTCTTTTTTAGCGATTTGTTCTTCTTTTTTACTGAGTTCTTCTTTTTTTGCTTCTACAGCTTCTGATTTTTTATCAGTGTCTTTTTTCTCTTGTTCGATTTTTTTGACTTCTTCTGTTTTCTTTTCAATCTCTGCTTTGTTTTTCACAGGATCTTTTTTTAACTCATTCAGACTTGCGACAGTTTCTTGTTCCTTTTTCTTCAGAGCGTCTTTTTTGTCTTGGAGATCTTTTTGTTCGTTAGCTACTTCTTGTTTTTTATCTTGCAAAACTTTTTTCTCTTCTTTGAGTTTATCAGTTTGCAACTTATCCATTTTTTTGGCTTCGTCTTCCATCTTCTGTTTGGTGGCAGGATCTTTTTCTTTATCCTTCACCGTTTTGTTGACGTCTTTTTCTAACTCATCTGTGGTGAGATCCTTTCCACTATCTTTTAAGATATTTCCTTCTATTGGAATGATGATTTGGGTTTTGCCTGGCCAATTTTTATAAACAGTATCAATTCCTAATTTGTCAGGGGAAGTAGCTGCAATCACTCCCTCTGTATATTTTTTACTAAAAAACTTGGAGTCTTTTCTATGAGTTGCATTGTAATAGAGGACGTACTGCGCCAAAGTCTCAGAGTTCCCTGCTTTGTATTGGAAAGATTTTTCTACATACGAGGCAATGATTCGAGCAATGGAATTGACATGGTCAAAACTTTGTGACTCCGAAAGAGTCAGAATGTCTGCTCCCAGTTTTCCATCAGCACCAGGCGCAACTCTTTGGATTTTGACTCCATCCACAGTGGCTGTATTTTCTTTTGCCAAAGTTTCAGCGAGTTTACGACCGATTTCGGTATTTTCTTGGATAATGTCATCAGATGCCTTACGTAAGGAACGGTTGATGAATTCGATTTTTTTGGAACCCTTGATTTCGGACTCACCGAGTGGGGCTTTGGACTGCGCCGTCAGCGAAAGACTGACGAAAGTTAGGCAAATGATAATGGAACGAGAAATTCTCATTGTTTCCTCACGAAAATTAGGGTCTAGGATGCCCACAAGATTAACAACCTTTGTGATTCTGCAAAGCAAGTTTTAGAATAAAAATCTATTTACCAGGGGGTGGATATTCAAAATTCTGTGGGAGAATGCCTACATTTACGCACAGAGTCTTCAATTTTAATGCCGGTCCTGCCATGTTGCCTACGGAAGTCATGGAGGAAGCAAAGTCTGAGTTCCTAAATTACAAAGGAACCGGAATGTCTGTTATGGAAATGAGCCATAGAGGAAATGTTTTCCAAAATATTTTGGACGAATCTCTCCATGACCTAAGAGAATTGCTTGGCCTACCTTCTCGTTATGCGGTGGTTTATTTCCCTGGTGGGGCAACTTTACAATTTTCTGCAATTCCTTTTAATTATTTAAAAGCGGGAGATTCTGCTGATTTTGCTCTAACTGGCGTTTGGGCGAAAAAAGCCTTTGAAGAAGCAAAGAAATTTTACCCAAATGTAAAATCCATTTTCAATGGGGCCGATTCCAAATATATGGAACTTCCCACCATCACCGATGAGATCGTGAATGAGGGAGCCAAATATGTTTATATCACTTCTAACAATACCATTTATGGGACTCGTTACAAAACATTTCCAAAATTAAAAAAGGCTCCTCTTTTTGCAGATATGACAAGTGAACTCCTGAGTCGAAAACTCCCCATCGAGGATTTTTCTGTGATCTTTGCGGGAGCACAAAAAAACATTGGGCCTTCTGGACTCACACTTGTCATTTACGACAAAGAAAAATTACCCGCACTCGACCATCCCATCCCCAACCTAATGAACTTTGCTCTGATGGAAAAAAATGGATCTTTGTACAACACACCTCCTACTTATTCCATCTACATCGCTGGTCTTGTTTTTAAATATTTAAAATCAAAGGGTGGTCTTGCAGTGATGGAAGCCACAAACGAAAGAAAAGCAAAAAAATTGTATGATACAATCGATGCCTCAAATCTATTTTATGCACCGGTTCCAGAAGATTTTCGTTCCGCAATGAACGTAGTTTTTAGAAGTCATAACGAAAGTTTGGATTCGAAATTTCTTTCTCTTGCCGAAGAACAAGGGTTTGCTGGACTCAAAGGATACCGCGACATGGGTGGATTTAGAGCTAGTATCTACAATGCAATGCCTGAAGAAGGTGTGGATTCTCTCATTTCCTTTATCAAAGAATTTGAAAGAACTCATGGGTAAATTTCGAAAATCCTATTTAGTTTTCCTTCTCATTTTATCCTATTCTCTTTCTGCGCATTCGCTTTGGATTCCAGAAGGAAATTTAGGATGGAAGGAAGCTTTGGATTGTTATTTGCCATTAAAAAAGGAAATTCCTCCCGGTGCCATCAGTCCCAATGTCCTCAATTTGGATCGGACGAGAATGGGAGAATATGCAAAAGAATCAGCAGAACTCCGTCTCGCTTCCTTAGATTGTTTTTTTGAAAAAGTTAAAAATGTATCTCTCGAAAATTCAGAATCAGGCAACCTTGGGGAGTATTTTCGTTCTTCCCTCCTGCTAGGACAAGAGTGGGAAAAAAATCTTTTTTTCTATGAATGGAGAATTTTACTTTCAGATTCTAGACCTTATCCACTGACCCCTGGCGAAGTTAATATCGCAAAACAATGGTTTGAGTCTCATACAGAAATCAAAACCGAAATTACAAATCTTTCCATCGAATATCTAACAGAAAAAAATCCAAAAGACAAACAAGCTCGTTATTTGGATTTATTCACTGGATACTATGGAAGTTTACTCAGGGAGAGAGATAAGTTCCTACTTTCAATCTCACTGGAATCATTGAAATCATACACCGATGCCCTAAAACAAAGAAAGGAGAAAGCAGAATGAAAGAAAAAATTGGAATCGCATCTGATCACGGAGGATTTGCTCTCAAAGAATTCCTCAGGAAAAGTCTCGAGGAAACTTACGAAATTGTCGATTACGGTACTAAGAGCGAAGAGTCTGTAGACTACCCCACCATCATTGGAGATGCCTGCCGAAAGGTTCTTTCCGGTGAAGTTCCCAGACTCATCGCCCTTTGCGGGACAGGCATTGGAGCATCCATTGCTGCCAACCGTTTCAAAGGCATTCGCGCGGCCCTTTGCCATGATGAGTTTACGGCAGAAATGTCCAAACGCCATAACAATGCCAATGTACTCGTTTTAGGGGGAAGGGTTCTCGGAACAGATTTAGCACAGAGAATCGTAAAAAAATGGATAGAAACAGAATTCGAAGGTGGACGGCACCAAAAACGATTGGGACTCATCGAAGAACAGTCGTAATTTTATTCCTTGTTTGGGGCCTACCCTTATTTGGATGGGAAGTCCCAAAACAAGAAATCCTAAACCTTAGCCTCTGGAAAAAAATCGGTGTGGTTCAAAACTCTGAACCAGGGAAAAAGAACTTTCTCAAACCCAAAGAAAATACACCCAAACACGGCGAACTATTTTTCGACTTTGAAGGAGAGGTGAGAGAGCCACAAATCACTGAAGCAGGATTTCCTTTTAAATCCAAATCAATCTCCGTTGTTTCCTCTTCTTATTTAACCGATGACCAAACTTATTTTTTTGGGAAAAGGTCGGCTTATTTTTCAGGCCGCAGAAACCAAATCCATCTTTCCGTTTCTGGAAATTCTCTATTCGGCACCCATCCCGATCCCTTTACCATTTCCATTCCCGTTCGGTTGGGAGAACAAGGAGCAGGTTCTGTTATTTTGGATAGGACTGTTTATGTGAAAGGAAAAAAATACGGCATCTCACTCGAGTTAAATGAAAGTAAACCAACATTATACGTAAATAACCTTCTTCAAAAATCAGATGGTAGAACAACTAGTTTCATTTTAGAATCACCGGTGAAACTCAAACGCAAAACTTGGGAAGTGATTTCCCTTTATTTTGATACATTGAATCATAAATACATCCTGTACCAAAATGGAATCGAAACGGCAGAATACGAAAACAAACAAGCAGATACCTTAGGATTTGCTTTTCCAGAAAATGATTCCACTCCACTTGTCCTTGGAAAATCGTTTTATGGAAACCTGGATGGATTTCATATCCATAAAGGTGAACCCGAAGTGGAATACACTAAGTTTGAATCCGTTCGTTATGATGATGAAACCAAAATTGGATATATGGAAGGAAACACAGCCCTATCTCCTGTTTTAGAAACAAAATACAGTAACTCTAGTTTAACTCGTATCCATTGGAAAACAGAACAACCGAAAGATACAATGCTCGAACTGTATTTCCGAGCGACAAATGAAAAATTTGTGGAATCAAACATAAACCTTCCTTGGGTTAGGATTAAATCCCTAGAGAAAGATCTTCCCAAAAACAAATTCAAATACTACCAATGGAAATTATGGTTTAGACCCGATCCAATGGGAAAATCAGTTCCCAACATACAATCGTTATCTTTCGAGTATACAGAACAAACTCCTCCAGATGTCCCTACAAGGTTTCGTTTGGATTCCAATCCATCACAAGGCCATCCCATTTGTTTTTTATGGAACTCAAATCATGAAAAAGAAGTACAAAATGGAGGGGGTTATATCATCCATTATGGACTTACCCCGAATCGAATGTTAGGTTCTATCTTTGTCAAAAAAGATAAAAACGATAATTTGACCAAACTAGATGGGAACGAAGAAGAAAGTAGTTTCAGAAACAAACGTTTTTGTGTGAACGAAGAAGCACTCGTGAATAATATTTACATTCCTGAAGGGGAATTAAATACCAGTGAATACCGTCCGATTGCAGACCAAGTTGATACTTCCAGAATGGAAAAAAGAGGTCTTCTTTTCCAACCCGGTTTGACCTATTATTTTAGAATTTCAGCTTACAATCGTTATCTGAACGAATGGGATTCTAAGGACCAAAAAAGCCCGCTTTCGCAAGCAATTTCATTTAGTTTCCCCAAAGAAGTTTCGAACAACAAGTAAAGGCAGGGAGGTTATCTCCCTTTCCAAATCCACAAAAACTACGTCCATCCCCTCTTTAAGAGCAATTGCCATTTCAAGATCACAGGTTTCAGACATAAAAAGTTGGGTCCTAAGACTTTCCGTATCTAAGTCAAAAATGGAATCAGTTAGATCTTCTATTAACCTTAAAATTTGTTTTTTTCTATCTACCGAAATACCTTCTAACTGTTGAAACAATAAATACACAGAAACAGAGGATGTGAAAAATCTTTCATGGGAATCTAAAACTTCTAACAAAAGTTTTTGTATTTTTGGTTTACGGGCAGAACGAACTAATGCAAACAAAAGAGAGGAAGTGAGAAATACTTTCAATCCAGTAACTCCGTTAAGGCGATGAGTGCATTTCTTCTGACAAGTTCTGATTTTTGTATGATTTCATTTTTTAATGCCATTCGGATGAGTTCCCCCCCAGAAACCCCTCGTCTAGATGCTTCATTTTTTAATAAAATTTGTTCTTCTTCAGAAAGTAGAATTTGGAATCGTTTATCAATTTTTGCCATTAGTCTTCTTCTTCTAATTCTTTTTCGGCCTTTTCAAATTTACGCCAATACAAATTGGCATCTTGCCATTGCCCTAATGATTCGTAAAGGGCTGCAATATTATAATAAGATTCGGTCAAACGATAGTCTAACTTCACTGCCTTTTGGAAGAGTTTGATCGACTTTTCTTTGTTATCCGAATACCATTCACTAAACGCCCAAAGATAATACCACCGACCTAGGTTTGGATCCCTTGGTCTTACTTTTTGTAGATGTAAAACATTTTCTTGGAAAAGTTTAGAAGAAAGATTGTAGTTTTTTTGAATGAGTTTGGTTTTATTGATTCGATCTTCTGCAGGTTCATTTGGTCTAGGGACGGATAAATCGGTTCTGTATAGAAGTGCTTTTGCGTAGAGTAATTTAAAATACAACTCGTTTTGACTTAATTCCAAATACCTTTCCAAATAAGGAATGGATGATGTTTCTTCATCAACTTTGTGGAGGTTGTAAATTTGTTTCCTGAGAGCAGTTGTTTCTTCTTTTTTTTTGCTACCACCGGCCCAGGTTTGGGAGGTTAAAAGTAAAATAAAAACAAATTTAAAAGTATAAGTAGAAGTTTTGACCATCATCTGGAAATTTCATCGATTTGATTTCATGGCGGAATGGAAGTTCCTGTAATCTTTGGATCACAGAAAGATACAAATCTTTTGCCGTTACAATCAACATAGAATTGGGTGATGTTTCAATCAATCGATCTTTGCTTTCCAAATAACCTTGGATGGAATCCACAAAATGTCTTTTGGAACCTTCCCACTCTGGAGTTGGTTGGTAATCAGGCCATTGGATGCGAAGGACGGAAGTGGCCCTTTTGCCACCGAAGGTTGCCTGCATAAAAGAACGAATCATCCAAGACAAACTGTCTTTTAAAAATTCAGGTTTTCGTTCCTCTTTTTCTACAAGGACATGGAGGGCAGGAATGACTTGGCGGAGTTTTTCCTGGATCATTCGTTTGTGAGAATCCAAAAACTTACTTCTTTCTTCTTTGTTCAAAAGTACAAGAAAAATTCCAGGAAAACCAAGTGATTCCATATGAAAAGCAATGATGGCCTCTGTTTGTAAAAGAATTTCCCATGAAAACTTTTTGGCAATAAAACGATCGAGTCTTACCGTATCATCCACATCCAGTAGTGCAAACCCAGTTTCATCAAATGGTAAATATGGATCATGATGTAAAAAAATTAGATTAGAACGGGTGTTATAGTCAAGTCCTGAAGAAATTTGATTATGAAAAGAACCAAGTGCATCATTTAAAAAAAGATAGGAAAAACGTGGAGATCCAAGCCTTGAAATAAAGTTTTTTGTATAACCCACAATTCCATCATAAGAGATTTCGTTCTCTCTATAAATTTTATCGAGTAAACTATACTCGACTCGTTTTTCTTCCGGGATGATTGTGAAGAAATTTTCTGTGGCCGGAGCCTCTTCTTGTGGTTCTGATTTTTTTGTGACTGAGTGAACGAGTTTTTCTAACTCAGGATTAAAAATAGTCTCACGTTTCTTTTGAACGGCATCTAAAATCGCAACACGTCTCCATGTTGCCGGGGGTAAAATTTTAAAACTCGTTTTTTTCACAGGATTAGGATTGTTTATAACGGGTTCCATTTTTGTTTCAATTCCTTCTTTAGGAGAGAGAGTTTTTTTTATCTCTTGCACGATAGCCGGTGAATCATGACTCACAAAAAGGGATTCCCCTAACATCTCTGGATGTTTTTCGACAAGTCTTCGTTTGATAGAAGCCCACAAAACAAAAAAGATCCAAGGCCCTATGAATAAATATCCAAAACTCAGTAAATAAGGAGGAAAAGAAGAATAACGATATATGGATAACCCCGACAAAATTCCTGGTTTTCCTTGTTCTTTAGAAATAAAATAAGTATGAAATTTATGATGTAAAAAACCTACAGATTGTTTGGCCGCCTCTAAGTGTAAAAACTTTATCGAATCGTTTCCTTTCCAAGCACGCGGATTGAATGTTATCTGTTCCTTACTTTTGTTATCCGACAATTTAGCAGAAACAACTGGAAAATAAAACTCATCACGATCTTTTTCTTTTTTCGCCTGCAAAAGATTGGAATCAAGAACTGCAATTAGAATGGATAAGGATGTATCTTTCTCATTTCTTTTAGGAATTAAATATACTAAATCAAATTCTGATTCGAGTAAAATGGAAACAGGATGGTTTTCTATCCTTTCAAACAATCCAAAAATTTCTGTTCCAAATCGGTTTTGAATGGTTGTGGTATCAGATTTTCCTTTTTTCCAAAGATAAAGTTCAGAAACAATTTTTTCTGTTTCTCCAAGACTCTCTCCTTCTCCCAAACCTTCCTTTTTGAGATTTTTTTCAAGAACAGAAAGTGTTTCTTCAAATTGGACTAATCTATGTTTGGCCCATGGTTTGTAATACCTGTAGTCAGGAAATAGTTCCCAACTTTTTTGATAAAACAAAAGCAAAATCAAATAAACAATTACAGGTAATAAAATTCTACGTTTGAATTGAAATCCAGGATTATGAGTGACGATCCAAACAAAACGGATATAAAAAAGTCCAGTAAAGGTAACAAGAAAAAGGATAAAACAACCAAATCGCATTTCTTCTGATTCGGTATCTGATTGTCTGAGTAAATAAACGGAAAAACGATCCCTAATTTCTAAAATCAGTTTCGAATTTTCACCATCTAACTTCCATGTAATGGTTTGCCCTTCTTTACCAGAAAAAAGTCTTAAAATTTGATTACTTTCCAAATCACCAGTAAGAATGGATTCATCATTGGTATACAAAACTTTTTGTGATTTTGGATCGAACGCCCAATACAGATATCCATATTCCAAATTTGCATTTTGGATTTGAATCGGCAAACTAGGGCCTTTTGGAAATACAACAAAGAATTTTCCTGAAAGATCGCGATACACATAATCGCCGTTAGAAAGTATTTTTAATTTTCCTTCTAATAATCCAGAAGGATCTTGCCTTAGTTCTTCTTGAAAAATTTCATTTGTTTCATTTGTGCTATGGATGAGTCGTAACGAATCATCATACAATCGTACATAACTGAATCCAAGAGTTTCTTTGATCCGACTTGTGACTTGCGCTGCTCTGTAAGGAAGTGCGGACTCTCGAAAAAAGAACTCTAAGGTATTTAGGTGTTCTTTTGTTTTGTCTTCATCAAAACGTTCCAAAGCAGAAATCAAATTTGATTTCAGTCGCAGAGGACGAATCCATTCAAAATATCCGAATAAAACGGAGGTAACCAGGAGAGAAACCACTAGGTATCCAAAAAGAATAGACAGGTTTCCGAAATTCCGTTTCATCATTCTAATTATCGGGTTGTCATTGGCAAAAACCAATCAGTCCAAGGAAAGGAATGATTTTTTATGTATTTTTGGATGGAGTCGGAATCGCCGATTACGATCCCAAATCCAATCCCTTTAGCCGTTTTGCCAAAGGTTTTTTAGCCCCTGTCGGAGGGATTCCGAAGGCAGATGCCGACTTACCTATTTCCCCATCGTCATTGCATTATATCAAAACGGACGCTCATATGGGTGTTCCTGGCCTACCCCAGTCAGCCACAGGCCAAACAGCCCTTTGGACAGGGATTCCTGGACCCAAAGTCCTCGATCGTCATGTGAGTGGATTTCCAACCATCACACTTCGCAAAATCATCGCAAAATATTCCCTCATCAAAGTCCTAAATGAAAATGGTCATCTTAGTGATTTTCTAAATTGTTTTTCACCGCCCTATCTCAAACACGTGGAAGAAAAACCAAAACTTGTTTCTGCATCCACCTTAGTCCAGTTAGCCAGTGGTCGCCCCTTAAAAACTTTCGATGACCTAAAAAATGAACGTGGGCTTTATATGGACTTAACTCATGAAATTATGGGTACACTCGGGATTGATATGTTAAAACCAGGGGACCCACTACTCGAAAGAAGAGATCCTTATGAACTTGGGAAACAATCTTTCTCTCGGTTTGCCCATTACAAACTAGGTTTGTATGAATACTTTCTTACTGACAAAGTTGGTCATGCCATGGATTGGGAAAAGGCAGAACATATCATTCGAAACTTAGAAGAATTTTTTCGTGGATTACTAGAAAATTTAGATCCAGAAAAAGATTTACTCATTGTATCGAGTGATCATGGGAATATGGAAGACTTAAGCCAAAAGAATCATACGGAAAACCCGGCGGCCACCATCCTATATGGTAAGGATGCTGACCGCTTCGCTGAAAATATACATTCGCTTGCCGACATTGTTCCCGAAATATATAAAACTTTCGGAATGGAGGAAGCCCTCCACAATACCAAAACGAATGAATTTCTAATTAAGTCCGACTAAAATTCTAAATCACTTCCTGATTCCGGTTTGTTTGAAACCGAACTTGGTTTAGATGAATTAGAATCAGACGTTACATCTGAATCATCTAGATCATTGTGGTCGGTAAACTGATCGAGTGATTCTTTTTTCCATGCAATCGCCTTGTCGGTAATCTGGTTTTTAGGGTATTTATCTACAATTGTCTGAAAGATACCTGCTGCTTTTTCAAACTTTCCTTGTCTGAAATAAATAGTTCCTTTTTTGTATAAAGCTGCTTGGTCAAGCGAGTAATCGCTGTTATTCAAAGCTTTATTAATATAAGTAAGTGATTCCACTTGTTTTCCTATTGCATCATAAGAAAGCGCAATGTAATACAATGCTTCTTCTTCCTTTTTAGGACTTGGATTGACACTCACTACTTTTTGGAAAAGTTCGATTGCCTTTCCATATTGTTTTTTCGTATAATTTTCTTTTGCATCTTTCAAAACAGAGTCTTTGTATTCACCAACTACCTTTTCGTCAGCCCCAGCCAATTGGTCAGCGGTTTCAATGTATTCGTCAAAAACATCAAAGGATGCCCAATCTTTTCCTAGTTTACGAAGAGCCCTTCCCCAACCAATTCTGGATTCCGTATTGTTAGGATCTTCTTGTAAGGCTAAGGTATAATTTTTGCGTGCAGTTTCAAAATGTCCGGTTTTATAATAAAAATCACCAAGGGAAAGAAAAGATTTGGATCTTAGTTTGTTGTCAGAACTAAGTTGTAAAACAGATTCTAAATGTGCCTTACCTTCCGATTCATTTCCAATTTTCAAAAGTAAGTTTCCAAGAGAGTAACTAAGTTTTTCTTTTTCCTCTGGTTTTAAACTTTGGTTCTTTTTTAAGTCTTTATAAATATCAAGAGCCGGATAAAAGTCAGAATTTTTTTCAAGAGCCCTTGCTTGGTTGTATTTAATTTGAAACTCAAATTTTTCTAATCCACGTTTACCAGCTAACTCCGAAAATATGGAGATTGCCTTTTCTTTACTTTGTGGGTTGGATTGTTTTAAGTATTCTTCCCCTTCTGCAATTTTTTCCAAAATGATTTGTGACTGGTCTTCTTTTGCAGAAATATTCGTTTGGTAGTATACAGTCGAAAGACCAGCAACAATAAACAAAAGACCTGCTAAACTAACAATGATTCGATTCATAAATTCCCTCTACCCGCCTGACTCAAGGTTTGATTTGTCCAAAATTCCACTCTTGATGGAGAATAGGATTTAGTTTCCCTTTTTAAAAAACATTTTAAGGCTTTTTTTGTATCACCAGTTTTTAATGCACTCACTCCAAGGAAAAACATTGCTTTCCCTCGTAAGTATCCATTCGATTCATTTTTTAAATATTCTTCTAACCGGTATACGGCGGTTTCATATTTTTTTCTAATGACCGTTTCTTTGATGATTTGATTTAGATCTGTTTGGCCTAAATCATAATTTACCGTAGCCGATGATTCTTCCCGAAAGTCATTCACAGGTTCCGAATTTTCTCTCGGCGGTAAAGTCTCTGTAGGTAATACAGAATGTTCATTTTTATAAAGTTCGGATTTTTCTGGTTCTTTTTTGGGATGAGACTCTGCTACCACATTTGGTTCTTCCGGTGGTAAGTTGTCTTTTGAAAAATCATATTTAAAATAAGATACGTTTTCTCTTAAATTATAATCTTCTGGAATTCCATTGGATTTGGCTGTGACCCCGAAATACAATTCATCGATTTCTTTTAATTCTTTGATAAAAAAGTTTGTTTTTGGATGTACTACGGTTGCAACCTTTACAACAGAACCTTGCCCAAAGGAAGAGGATCCTTGGTTTAATGGTTTTACGGATGCATATAAACTATAAACTGTTGTTTCGTCAGCCGCTTCTGGACTAATCCAACTAATGACTGCACCTTTACCAACACGTTCGTAACCTAGACCACGAACATGCATCACACCACCTAAATCAGTGCGAGTGTCATTGGATGCTACTTCTTGTTTTGGTTTTTTAGGAGAATCTTCGACAATGACTTCCGCATTCGTTTTTTCTGTTTGTTTGATATAAAACACACGAAGAGTAGATTTTTTATCTTCTAATGGAAGCGATTCTTCACCTCCCACTTGTTTTACGGAAACTCCATAATATAAAGTTTGAGATTTCTCCAAATCCTGGTCTAAAAAAGTATTCACAGGATGAGTTAGTTCTGCTAGTTTCTCAGCTTTTTGCATTAGAGGCAAACTGGTTAAAGGAGAATTTGATCTGTAAACAGTATACAAAGTTCGTCCCGCAGTCGCACCGTTTGGTGGTGTCCAATTCAAACGAACAAATTTCCTTTCAACATTTGCAGTAATATTGGAAACCCCACCCACCATAGATTGAATTCCCGCATCCGCAGGAAAGGCAGGGAAATCTGGATTTTGTCCCACAACAGGAGTTCCGTTTTCTTCTGCAATATGAACGGGAACAACAGTATAATTTTGGTTAGAAAAAAGTTTTACTTCTCTACGACGAACATCGGTTACCATTATGATCGCATAGTAGTAAGTGCCTGGTTTCAAATTGTAATCAAAATAAAGACGAGTGGCGTTAGAACCGGATGCTTTGTAACGACCAAGCGAGTCCGCAATGTATAATTTTTCTGGGCTGTCAATCATCACGGAAGAACGAGCCACGATGATTTCACCATCTTGTTTGGGCGGATCCCAATCCAAACGAATCGATTTTTTATCAGGTAGAAGGCTAGCATGGATTGCCTTTGCTATCGTTGGATAACGGCTTTCCTCAAACCCAGAATCTGCCGAAACCGGAAATAATGAGAATAGCAGTACAACCATCCAGAATTGAATCGAGAACTTCATACTTAGATTTTCGGTGGCAGACAACCCCTAATTGAATTTTTCGTTTGTACTTTCCTAGGTTTTCTGTGAGAATTGTCATTATGTCCGAAACGGAATACTACCGTTCCCAAAGTTACCAGGAATACCTACTTTCCAGCCACAGAAGAGAGGTTTGTCCTCCCGAAGATGTGTATGCATTTTTCAATTGGAAAGGCTTAAACAACATAGTCGACTTTGGGAGTGGACTTGGATTCTATTTTAATGAATTTAGAAAATGGTTTCCCCATGTCTGGATTTGGGCTGCAGAATGCCAACAAGAGATCATCGACATGATCCTTCGTCGTAAACTCATGGAAGGGATTGAACAACTCACCCCTTTTCATATGGACCAGTCCGACCACCCCCTCCTTCCTGAATGGGTTCCGGTTCCTGAAATTATTTTTGCTTCTCTATCACTTTCCACTTTCCCAAACCCTGGTTTGGCGATGGATGGCCTCATTCGATCCATGAAATCAGGCGGACGACTTTTCATCATTGATTGGTCAAAAACAGAATCTGGATTTGGCCCCAAAATCAATGAAAAGATATCGATGGATAAAATGAAATTCCTCGCAGAAGAATACAAATTAGAAGTCACAAAATCTGGAAGAATCTCTGAACATTTTTATGGGATGGAAGTAAAAGCAAGTTCTAGTTTTATTTATGGATATTATGACCTCAAAGAAGAAGAGGATGAAGATTCAACAGTTTTCAAACAATAAGTAAAAATTTAGAACCAAACCTAAGGGATCCACCACTCTACAATCAATGTGGAGTGAAGAACAAAAATCCATCATCCATTCGAATCATCCCATCAAACAAGTGATTGCTGGTGCCGGTTCCGGGAAAACGGCCACAATGATTGGCCTATTAGAAGAAAGAGAAAAAAACAAATCCATCCCTCCAGAAAACACGATTATTGTTACATTTACCAAAAAAGCCACTCGGGAATTTAAGGAAAGATGTGAAAAAAAAGAACTCTCTAATAAGTATCATATTTCCACCTTTCATGCGTTTTGTTACCATGTTCTAAAGAATTACGATACCACTAAAGATTGGGCAAAATACAAACTCCTAAGTGAATCCAAAAAATGGAAAATCACAAAGGAAATTCTTTTTCAATATAGATATTTAGTTGGAGGAATTCCTTTTCCTGTTCTTTTCAAAAATGATGGAAAATATTTTCGTGAACTTAGCGAAGATAGATTTGAGTTTTTCCAATCAAAGTTTAAGTTATGGAAAGAGGAAAATTATTTTTTTGAATTTGATGATTTGATTTTCCACTTCCTCCAGTTTTTGGATACAAAGTCAGCACTGGTCGTAAAGGAAAAGTGGAAGTCTCTGATTATCGACGAGTTCCAAGACACCGACGAAATACAACTTAAGATCATACAAAAAATGAATTTTGAATCCATCACTGTTGTAGGGGATGATTGGCAGGCCATTTACGGATTTCGAGGCGCCACCCCAAAACCATTTTTAGATTTTCCAAACCATTTTCCTGGTGTCATACAATACTTTCTATCCACTAACTACCGTTCCAAGGATTCCATCATCCAAGCCTCCCTAGTCCCCTTAAAACCAAACAAAGACAAAATTCCGAAACAGGTAAAAACCTTCCGAAAAGAAAAGGGGATTTTTCTAGTGGAACGAATCAAAGACAAAGAAACAAGACCACTCGAGATATGGAAGGAATGGTACAAAAAAGATCCAAGTTGTATTCTCCTAACCCGAAGCAATTACCGAAAACAAACTTGGTTAGATCAGGGCCTACCTTCTGCCCAAGTGATGACAATCCACAGTGCCAAGGGATTAGAATTTTCGAGTGTCATCCTGGATTTAGTTCTTGGATGGAGCGAAGACGGCGAAGGAATCAATGAAGCCGAAGAACGAAGGATCCTTTACGTGGGTCTATCCAGAGCAAAAGACAATTTAGTACTACTCATCCCAGACAAAACCAAACCAACTCGTCTTGCCGATAAAATGAGTGCTGATTTTTCAATCAGGAACCGATTCAGAAATCGTACTTTACGGTGGGCTCGGCTCTGGTGAAGTGGTTTTACCTTGGGGGATTAGCTCAGTTGGTTAGAGCGCTACCTTGACATGGTAGAGGTCACTGGTTCGAACCCAGTATCTCCCACCAAGTAACATCCACAAACTTTCTGTTACCATTTTTTAACCTTACCAAACAAAGTTTCGACTTGCATCTCATAACAGATTCATTACAGTGCTAAGCGATGAAACCCAAGTTCCTCGCAGAAGAATTCCTACTGGCTTTGTATTTTTTGGTCTTTAGTATAGTTTCCGGATTTGTTTTGTACTTTGGAGAAAGTCCTTCGGGAGTCAAACTCGCTGCGCTTACCCTTCTTTTTCACATTAGTTTTGTTGGATTCTCTCTTGGCCTTCGGTGGCATACACCATTTCGGATTTGGAAATTTCTCGTTCCCTTATCTATTTTTATGGTTTTTCCGGATTGGTTTCTGTCTAGCGCCTTACAAATATTAGTATTTCCTGAAGATGGATTTTTAAAAATCGGAACGGTTGCCGGTTATATGGCAGGACTTTGGGTCATCCCATTGTTTATCTGTGTGTATACAGGAATCAAACTGGAAGAAATGTCCGTATCCATCATTGGAACTGGACTTTGGGTTGGAATCACAGCTTTACTTATCTTTGGAACTTCTGAAGCCACAATGTGGGTACTCGGATCTTGGTATGCACAAAATGTAAAGATGTGGGGGAAAGTAGCCTACTATGTGTTAGTTCCTGAGATGATTTTAGGAATCACTACTTATCTAGCCTACCAAGGATTCTCCTATTCTGCCTATATCATTCAAATTGCTATGGGGTTCTTGGTAATGCTTCTTTATATTGGAAATCTTTCTTTCTTTTACCTCCTCATTGAAAAAATTCTTTAAACCCTTATTTTATCTATCAATTTCCCTTCTCTTAAGTTTATCTCTAGGAGAAGGTTTTCTTCGTTTCCAAAATGAAAACGATCCCGATGAGATTCGTTATCGAAAATTTCATTGTTTGTATGAATTCGATTTGATTCGTCTTTGTTCCAATAGAAAGGAAAGTTTTATACGAGTGGATGGAAAAACTTGGGACATCCAAACCAATTCTATTGGAGAACGAATCCTTTCCGAAGAAAGTTATCCAAAGGATCTTTGGCTCATTGGTGACTCGATGGCAATGGGTTATGGTTTACCAACAAACGAAACTCCCGCCTTTTATTTAAAATCAAAATATAATATAGAAGCACGTGTGCTTGCGGTGGATGCCATTGGCACCAATGGTATCTTTAAGCTTTTAAAAGATGGTTTGGATTCTACAAAACAGGAAGACCACCCCAAAAAGATCTATTGGATTTGGAATCCTTCCGACTTTATCGATGACGAAAGGGAAAAAAAAGGGATCAAAAAATACATTTATCCCATCCACTACCATCTCATCCGAAATTCATATCTTTACCAAAAACTCATCCCTACTCAGAAGACCAATGTGTACACTTCGTCCGGAATTCCGATCCTATATCCCAAAGACCATATCACCTATTCCAACCTAGTTAAGTTTTTCAATGATCAAACACTACCCAAAGAGAAACTAAACATTCTTTTCAGTTGGGGGATGTCAAGAGAAGGAAAACCCGATACAAAAGATCCCAACTACGAAGAGGCAAAAAAGTTTTTTATAGGCCAAGGAATCAAACACAAGGACCTTCGAACAAAAACGGAAACCTTGTTTCAAGAACAAAAACAAGTTTATATCCCTGGAGATGGCCACCCTGGCCCAGCCCTCGCAGAACTTTTTGCCGATGCCATTGCCAAGGACTTCTTAAATTTGCCTTAGAAATGCTTGATTCCTATCTTGATTTCTAAAGTTTAGAGGGATATGATTCAAAACTGGAAACGATGGGGAGCCATTGTCCTATTTTTCCCGTTGGCTTTACTTGTTTTGGAATTGATTTTACGCACTTCCAATCCACCTGCCTTACGTTATTACCGCGATGTTAAACTTTTACATGCCTACCATCCTGAATATGGAGTGACTCTGGAACCAAACGAAAGTCGTTTTGTCCGCCACTATGCCGACCTTTGGCAAGGCCAGTTCACCACCAATTCTTTGGGTCTTCGAGGAAAAGAAGAACCCATACCTGGAAAACCAAAACTCGTTTGTCTTGGGGATAGTTTGGTCATGGGATTTGGTGTTTCCGATGAAGATACTTTTTGTTCAATCCTAGGTGGATCTCCAGAAAATGGAAAAGATTACCAAAGCCTAAATTTCGGTGTAGATGCCTACGGATCTCTTGGTTCTTTCAAACGCCTAAAAGATATGTCAGGTAAAATTGATAATATCCAAACAGTTTTATTTTTTATCTCACCAAATGATTTT
Source organism: Leptospira congkakensis (assembly GCF_004770265.1). Lineage (NCBI taxonomy): Bacteria > Pseudomonadati > Spirochaetota > Leptospiria > Leptospirales > Leptospiraceae > Leptospira > Leptospira congkakensis. The sequence goes on along the minus strand of NZ_RQGQ01000009.1, from coordinate 203,086 downwards.
ACGATGCCCGAAGAATTACGTGCACAAGGAATCCTACCTGATGACGAAAATGATGCCCTCCATGAAAACGATCCGGTTTGGAAAAAAAACTTTCGCATTCAATTTGAACTCACTAGAGTTTCATATCTTTTGCAAGCACTCAAACTTGCTTATGAACAAACTAAAGTCAAATTTGCTCAAACCAAATACCTAGTCGCAGCCGATACGGAACTTCTTTTCTCTTCACCACTAGTTTATTTGCGAGAAACATTTATCCTTCCCATCAAACATCAAAAATGCGAAGAAAAGGATGAATTCATTTGCCCAACTCCTCTCCAAAATTTAAGTGTGATTTGTTCCGACTCACCAGTGGATCCAAACTCTTTAGAACCCTTACCCGAAACCACAACAAGAGCCTATGATTTGATGATCTCTCTTTCCAAAGAAAAAGGATACAAGTTTGTGCCAGTTTTACTTCCGATGCAGATTGAAGAAGTATACTGTAGGCAGTTAGGAAAGTATAATGCACTTGGTGGTTATGCCATTCGTGCCAAAAAGTATTTAGATTCAAAAGGAATCCAAACTCTGGATATCCTTCCCTATACTGACAAAATGTGCGGTCGTGAATTTATTCTAAATGGAAAAACAAAAAAAGCAGGAATCCAAGACTATTACATTCCTGGTGATGGCCACCTAACAAAACTAGGAAACTTATGGGCAGCCGAATCGATTGGTCTTGCCTTAAAGGAAATCAAATAATATGCTTTTTAATTCTGTTCACTATTTGATTTTTGCTCCCGTTGTTATCTTAGTTTACTTTGTAATTCCGAAAAGATTCCAAGGGCTTTGGTTATTCATTGTTAGTTTGTATTTTTATGCAATTTTCAGAATCCCCTTCCTAATTTTACTCGTATTCTCCTTTGTTGTCACAAAACTTGCTGTCGACTATATGGAACGAGCTTCCTCTAAACCAAAAAAGCTCTTTTGGTTGAATGTGGCTGTATGGAGCAATTTAAGTTTACTATTTGTTTTTAAGTATCTGGATTTTTCCATCACCGTCTGGAACCAAACCTTTTCACTCACTCCTTGTGATCCAGATTTTGTACAAAAGTCAGGGATTCTTCTTCCGATGGGGATTAGTTTTTTCACCTTACAAGCTGTATCCTATGCAGTCGATGTATATAGAGGTGTGGTGGAAAGAGCCAAATCCATTTTCCACTTTGGACTTTTTTTGGCTTTTTTCCCACAACTTGTGGCAGGCCCCATCTTACGTGCAAGCGATGTCCTTCATCAATTTTTAGATTCCAAAGACTTTACAAAAGAAAATCTAAAACAAGGCCTCAAACAACTGTTCTGGGGAGTTTTTAAAAAGACCTTCATTGCTGATCCTGTTTCCTATGTGATTGATCCTATGTATGCCAACCCTACGGAATACAATTGGATTGCGATGTGGATTGCTGCGTTTTTATTTGCCGTTCAAATTTATTGTGATTTTTCCGGATACTCCGACATAGCAATTGGAACCGCAAGGATACTTGGATTTCATATTCCAAAAAACTTTGACCGTCCTTTTTTATCGGGAACACTAACCGAACTTTGGAGACGTTGGCATATTTCTTTTAGTTCTTGGTTGCGTGACTATGTGTACATCACTCTTGGTGGAAATAGACGTGGTGAGATTATGGCCTATGTGAATCTTTTTATCACTACTTTTGTTTCAGGAATTTGGCATGGTGCCGACTGGACATTTGTTTTGTGGGGAACACTTCACTCCACCATGATGGTCGTAGAAAAATTTGTATTCAAATTTGAAACCATGCGGAATGCCTGGAACCGAGTGCCGCGTTCCCTCCAACCATTGTATCCAGTAGGTGTGTTCGTATTGTCTTGTTTTTTCTTCAGAGCCAAAGCCACTCCGGAAGTTCCGACAGGTATGGGCATTACCAAAATTATGTTAGAACGCGCCTTTACTGGTGCGGGTGGAATTTTTCCTCAGATGAGTGTGAGTTTAGTGATCCTTGTTGGATTTTTGTTTTTGGTGGATATCCTCCAAGATAAAAAAGAAGAGAGATTTGCCTTTATCACAGACAATTTATATTTTCTGATTCCAGCTTGTATCCTACTCTATATCACTTCGTTTATTATTTATAGTGTGACGGTATCAAGTCCATTCCTCTACTTTCAATTCTAAATAAAAAAGCCGGCAATCACTTACCGGCTTCCTTTTAAAATTCGAAATCAATTGATTTAGAATTCTACTTTCGGAGCATTCTCAATGGCTTTTTCATCTTCTACAGTAAAGGTTGCTTTTGCATCGTAACCAAAAGCTTTTGCTGTTAGAACCGCAGGGAACTGACGGATGTACACATTGAATTCTTTTGTTGATTTGATGAATCGGTTTCTAGCAACAGTGATTCTATTTTCAGTTCCTTCCAACTGTGCCATCAAATCAGAAAAATGTTGGTCAGATTTCAATTGTGGGTAGTTTTCTTGGATCATTAAGAGTCTTGATAACGCAGAACCCAATTGTCCTTGTGCTTGGTCAAATTTTTTCAAACTCTCTGGGTTGTTCACAAGTTCTGGAGTTGCTTGGATGGATCCAATTTTAGCACGCGCTTCTGCAATTCCTGTCATAATTTCTTTTTCTTGGTTGGCAAATCCTTTTACGGCGGAAACCAAATTCGGAACTAAATCAGATCTTCTTTTGTATTGGTTGAGAACTTCTGCCCAAGAAGCAGTTACTTCTTCATCCAACTCTTGGATGCGGTTATAACCGCAGTTGGTTAATAAGGTTGCCATTAAGGAAACCAGAAAAACGGTTCGAAACATTCTTGTCATGGTCATTGTATACCTAGTCTTTAGTCGGTCTGCAACACCAATTTGTTAAAAAATTTAATATCGATACGGTTTTGTGAGCCGAGTCCAACTACTTTCTGACTGGTCTAAGTACTCACTGAGCGCAGATTCCGATAATTTGCCGTATAAATAATCAAGTAGAACACTGTCTCCAGCAAGAAGTTCAATCGCTGGCCTGTCTGAACGAAACTCGTACACTCCTTTTAAGTATTCGAATTCTTTGGGAAATAATTCACCGAGTTGTTTTAGAAAATACAAAATAAAATAAAGAGAATGAAACTGTTTTGGTTTTAATACCATAAGTTGGTAACCTTCACAAATCGTTCCAGTGTATTTATGAAAGGTTGGCAAAAAACGTAAACCCCGCAAACGAAAATCATCGGACTGGTGTGAGTCCATTCTTTTGTCCAATTCTTCTTTTGCTTTACCGACTAAATAGGGAGCTCCAAAAGTTTCAAAGGGTTTTGTTGTCCCTCTTCCTTCGGAAAGATTGGTTCCTTCCAAAAGACACATCCCTGGATACACCAAACAAGTACTTTGTGTGGGAATATTCGGAGATGGTGGAACCCATTCAAATTGAGAAATAGACTTTGGATGGAAAACTCCCACAGGAACCACCACCACATCCACTTTTAAGTGGAAGGTTTCATTATAATATGATAATAATCCCCCGGGGGTAAGCCCATGCCGATGTAATACAGAAGTGACACCTACAAAGGATTCAAATTCTTTTTGGAGGGGTGTCCCTTCTACTTTTTTGCCAATGGGATTCGGTGAATCGATTACTAAAAAAATCGGAGCTTTACCCGTTTCTTTTTTTAAACGAGAGATTTCCAAAAGAATATAATAGGCCGTGGTTAAAAAAGTATAATAACGAGATCCCACATCTTTGATATCAATGATGATGACATCCACTCCTGTCAGACTTTCTCTGGGAGGAACAAGACTCTTCTCTTCTTTTCCATAGAGATTTATAATCTGCATATCTCCAAAAAGATATTTGAGTTCATCCCCACTGACCTGGTCTTGTAATTCAGCAAAAAGCCCATGTTCAGGTAAAAAGATAGTTTTAAGATCAAAAATCTCCGCATAGGTTTGGAAGTGGTACTTTCCATTAAAACCAAATGCACTTTGGTTGGTGAGAATAGCCGCCTTACAGCCGCTTAACTTATTTATGTTTTTTAGAAACTTCATGTATCTTTCGAATTTCTTCTTTATTGACCAGAGCCAATTCCCAAATTTTACGAATTTTATCTTCCTCAAAAGAACCATTGGAACCAAATAGTTCCCGAAATTCTAAGAGTTGTTTGATCAAATCATCAATCGACTTTCGTAAAAAAACTTGGTTTTCTTTAAAAATCGAAATCCACATATCCGGATTGGATCCGGCAATCCTCGACATATCCCGAAACCCACCACCAGTGATTGGTTTGGAAATGCCGGTGATTTCTTTTTTTGTTGTGGGATTCGATCCCGCAACATTGACAAGTAAAGTAGAGATCACATGAGGAAGATGAGATAGATAGGCCAAAGTTTCATCGTGGGACTTGGAATCCATCTCCATGGTCCAAGAACCAATTTTTTCCCAAAACAAACGAACCGACTCCAAACTCGCGTTAGATGCCGACTTAGGGGAAGTAAGAATACATAGTTTATCCACATACAAATCAGGAACCGCAGCCTCAGGGCCCACTTGTTCTGATCCACACATTGGATGGGTCGAAATATAATGATGGGTCGCATCTCCGTAATGAGATTCCACAGCAGAAACAATGGTTTCTTTAGTAGATCCTAAATCGATAAAGATCGTATTCCCCGATTTAGGAAGTGTAGGGATGATTTTCAAAATGGATGCAACAGGAGTGCTAAAGACCACCAAATCGTATTGATTCCAGTTGGGAGAAGTAAACTCTGATTCTAAAAAAACTTGGTGGCTTAAGTTTTTCGTAAGGATTGTTTTTTTACTTTTTTCGGAACGAACGACTGCGGTGATTTCTGCATCCGAAAATTTCTGACGAATGGCAAGGGCTAAGGATCCACCCATAAGCCCCATTCCATAAATCAAAACTCTGGATAACTTCATGTCGGAAAAGATCCGGCAGTTGGATAGGAACCCAAAAGTTTAAACAAGGTACATTGTGATTTTACCTTTTCGAGTAATTCTGCAATTTTTGGATCTTCTTTGTGTCCAATAAAATCCACAAAAAAATGATACTCCCACAAGTTTCGTTTGAGAGGTCTTGATTCAATCTTTGTCAGATTCACAGGAATTTCATTAAAAGTTTTTAAGATGGCAAACAAAGAACCGGTTTGGTTTGGAATGGAAAAAACGATAGATGTTTTATCTTCTTTCGTTTTAGGAGATTCTGTTTTACCGATCACTAAAAATCTTGTGGTGTTTCCAGAATAATCTTCGATTCCTTCTGCAATCACATTCAAACCATAAATTTCACCGGCAATTTTGGATGCAATGGCAAGCCCGTCTTTTTTTTCCGAAACCAATTTTGCCGCCATAGCTGTAGAGGATGTATCCACAACCTCTACACTCGGAAGGTTAGCTGAAATCCAATTGCGGCACTGTTCATTCCCAATCCGAATTCCGTAGATTTTTTTCACAGCCGAAAGATCAGTTTCAAATCCAAGTAACGAAAAAGAAATTCTTTGGTATAACTCAGAGTAGACGAAAAGATCTGTTTCTAAGAACATATCTAAGGTGGAACTGACTTGGCCTTCAGTGGAATTTTCTACAGGAACCACTCCGTAGTCCAACTTCCCCTCTTCTACCATTCGAAACACATCAGGGATAGAAGTTTGTGGAACCGCTTCAATAGAAGATCCAAATTTTGCACGTAGTGCGGAATGAGAAAAACTACCTTCGGGTCCTAAAAATCCAATCTTTAACGGATGTTCTAAGGCAATCGTTCCCGACATCATCTCTCTATAAATAGCACGAATCACAGATGCTGGGAGTGGTCCACCAGACAGTTTTGTTACCTTCTCATATACATCTTTTTCACGATCAGGACGATAGATAGGGCCACCAGATTCTTTTTTGACACGACCAATTTCTTGTGCGAAACCAGCCCGTTTTTGAATGAGTGCGATAATTTCTGTGTCTAATGAATCAATACCTGCACGGAGTTTTTTTAATTCTTCTTCTGCACTACTCATTTCAGGCCTCTTCTTGTAATTCTTCCGGTAGTGTACTTGTATCAAAATCAGGATTCATTTCTGTTTCATCAGTCACAATGATAGACTCTGGTGTGAATTCCTCAAACTTAAGTTCTTTCACTTCTACAGGTGTAGGAAGATCGGTAAGTTTGCTGAGGCCAAAGTGTAACAAGAATTCGTTGGTTGTTCCATACAAAGTAGGTCTTCCAGGAACTTCTTTTTGGCCCACGGCTTTTACCAATTTTTTAGACATAAGGCTCGCAACCATAGCACGCGAAGACACACCGCGGATTTCATCTAACTCTGTCAATGTGATGGGTTGTTTGTAGGCAATGATGGCAAGAGTGTCCAAAGTTCCACGAGAAAGGGTTTCTCTTTTTTTATCTTTAAAGATATGCGCCAAGATTTCGCTGTATTTTTGGTTGGTGATGAATTGGTAACCACCGGCGATTTCTCTCAGTAAAAATCCGCCTTCTTTTTCTTGGTAATCGAGGATGAGTTCATCAAGGAGTTCCCGGGCTTCTGTTTTTTCGATCCCAGCAGACTTGGCAAGTGCAGACAATTTGATTGGATCTGAAGATAAAAAAAGAAGCGCCTCAAGAAGGCCCTTGGTATAAGTTCTTTCTTCCAAATGGACTAAACCTTGACTATTTTGATTTCACCGAAAACTGCATGTTGAAGGACTTTGCAAACTCGGATTTTAACAACTTCTAATACGGCAAGGAAGGCAGCGACGATTTCTTTTTTTTCCGGTTTTTCTGTTTCGAACAAATCCATAAAGTGGATTTCCCCGGTTTTTTCTAAAAGATTTTGTATATAGGCCATTTTATCTTCTACGGAGTATTGGGCCACACCCTCGTAGACAGGGAGGAGGTCTTCGATTTCATTGGAACTCTCTTGTTCCAAAATTGAATTGAAGGCAGAAATCAAATCCACAAGGCTCACATCCAACCAAACTTCTGTTTCATCCAAAACTTGGTTGGTTTCTCTGGTGAACATACCTGCGGTCAGTCTGTCCAGTTCCGCCAGACGTTGTCCGGCCATTTGAAACTTTTTGTGTTCGAGTAATTTATCGACGAGTTCTTTAGGTAGGGGTGGATCATAATCCTCTTCCTCAAAACCAGGATCCGGTAATAAGGCTTTGGATTTTAAATACACCAAATGAGATGCCATCACGGCAAACTCAGAAGTTAACTCAATCGATAAGGACTGACTGGTTCTCAAGAATTGAATGAAATCAGATGTGATACGCGAAAGGGAGACTTCAAAAATATCAACCTTATAACTATCAATCAGAGACCATAAAACCGTTAAAGGTCCTTCTGTCAGTCCTCCGTCCTGGTTCTGCCACCGGACGATAAACTCCGGGGTATGGGACACGGCTTATAAACCTAGTGCTTTAGCTGCTGCTTGTTGCAATCTTTCTGGAGGGAAAGGTTTTACAACAAAATCTTTCACACCCATCTTAATTGCTTTTGCCAGTAAATCTTCCTGACCAAGAGCCGTTACCATAATGATCTTAGCAGAAGCATCAAATTTGATAATCTCTTTTGTAGCCTCGATTCCATCTTTTTCACGCATGGTAATGTCCATAGTTACCAAATCCGGTTTGAGGTTTTTGTATTGTTCTACCGCAATATTACCGTTCTCAGCTTCACCTACGATCTCGTGACCCGCTCCAACTAACGCATCTTTTACGAGCGTTCTCATGAATTTTGCATCATCTACAACCAAAATTCTTGCCATGTTAATTCCCTCTCGACTTTAATAATTCAATCATCTTTGGTACTAATTCTTCCACCGGAAGGACAAAATCAATGCCTCCCAATTCTACAGCAACTCGGTTCATTCCGTATACTACCGATGTTGCTTCATTCTGCGCCAGAGTAATACCACCTTTGGCGTGAATGTTGGTGATTGACTGTGATCCGTCTTTTCCCATACCAGTCATGATCATGGATAAAAGATGGTCTCCACCGTATGTTTCCACCAAACTATCAAACAATACTTCAATAGAAGGCCTGTGTCCATTGACTTGTCCTGTATGGGCAAGTTCAATGAAACGGTCTTTTCCTTTTGTGATCACTTTCATTTGGTAATCACCAGGTGCAATGTATGCAGTTCCGGATTGCACTAAGTCACCTTGCTCTGCTTCCTTAACTTGTATCTTCGACAAGGAATTTAACCTATCCGCAAACGCCTTGGTAAATCCCGCTGGCATATGCTGAACCACAAAGATAGGTTTTGCAAAGTCTTCAGGAATACTCGCAAACACTGTTTGTAAGGCCTTGGGTCCTCCCGTTGAGGTCCCTATTCCGATAGCGTCTACTTTGATCGGTTTTTGAAAACTTTTATTTAATTGGCGTTCGGTTCTCTCAGGCCTGACAAGAGATTCCAAAATAGGAAGTTTAGAATCAGAAAATCCTTTGATTTTTGCGGACAATACCGCAGCTACATCCTCTGGAGAGAACTGATTTCCACTAGATGGTTTGGGAATGAAGTCAACTGCCCCAAGTTCCAAGGCTTTAAAAGTGGCGTCTGCCCCGTGTTGGGTCAGAACCGAAAGCATAATCACGTGAGTAGAGAGTTTTAGTTTTTTAATTTCTGCAAGTGCAGTGAGACCGTCCATAATCGGCATCTCAATGTCCAAAACAATGAAGTCAGGTTTTAGTTTTTCCGCTAAATCAATACAATCCATTCCGGTTTTCCCGGTGGCAATGACCTGCACCTCATCTTTTTTAGTAAGGACATCACTCAAGATATTCCTCACGAGTAGTGAGTCATCAATGATAACAACGGTTGGTTTTTTATTCATGATTTATGGATGAGGTCTACCAGTTCATCAAAATCAGGTAGGAAAACCAAAACACCAATTAGGTTACTACCTTGGTGGTTAAATTCCGTGTGCATGGACAAAAACTTGGTTCGTTCTGGTTTTACGATGTCGATCACATCCATAAAACTTCCCGTAATCATTTCTGGAACCGAAGGTAAAACTTCCTTTTTTAATTTATTCGAAAGTGAATTCATCACACTCGAACAAACAATATTGGAAATTTCAGATAAAACAGAAACCATATCTTCTGAGAGTTTATGGTTACTACCTTCCGCATATTTGGCATCTTCCGAACCAAGTAATTCTTTTGCAATTTCCGATCCGTTTTCTTCTGAAAACATCATCAGCAGGTTACCGTTTAGGTCTCCTGTCATACGAATTTTCATTCCAAAAAACTGATCCATGGAATAACGGAACTCTTTGGCTAATCCCTCACGGTCAGTAAGAGTGATTTCAGGAATAAAAAGTTCTACTTCTTTACCAACTAACTGAGAAAGTACGACACCAGCATTCATCATACCTGTGTTCACAATGTTTTCTAGTTTTTTGATGTCTTTTGAAGACATGATTTCATTGATAGCATCTGAATTGAGAGCTGCCACTTGGTTCAATCGTTCTTCTTTTTGTTCCACAAAACCTTTGATGATTTCAGCGGCTTGTTCTCTTTCTGTTAATTTAACGTTTTCTATTTTGGCGACATCAGCCAAACGATGGATTTCATCTGTTTTGTGATCGATCACAAGAGTTGCGGTTGCTGATTTTGAAGATTCACCAGAATCCCCATTCACAACGGTTTCCGTTTTGATTACTTCTGTTGTGATTTTAAGGTTGGTTGCAGGTTCTTCTGCATATACTTCTTCTTTTGGAACAATTACATGTTTTTCAATTTTATGTTTATCTTTTTTAACACGTGATTTGTCTTTCGCACGTAACTCAATCAACTTCGCATTATAACGATTTGTTGGATGATTGGATTTAAACAAAAGTTCAGAATCGGACATTTCTAGAGAACGAATAGTAGACGCACGTTTCATCATCTCACCAGCGACTAACTGATCAGACCAATCCACTTTATCTGCGGCAATTTCCACAAGACCAGGAATGTCCAAAACTAGGATGATAGTCCCATCTCCCATAATGGTGGCACCAGTTAGACCTTGGATGTCTTTGAAGTTTTTACCCAGAGATTTGATGACTGTTTCATGTTTACCAATGAGATCATCTACCATAAACCCAAGTTTTCTCGTTTTGTAGTTCACGATGACCACTGGAACTTCTACCATTTCGAGTTTGTCTGCAAGTCCAAGAATACGATTCAAACGATAGATCGGTAATACCTCACCTCGTAGGTTGATGATCTCGTGCCCTTCTAAAGTAGTGATTTGGTCTAAGTTTACTTTGATGGTTTCGGAAACTTCAGAAAGTGGGAACGCATAAACTTCTTCTTCCATAATCACAAGGATGGATGGAATGATGGCAAGTGCTTGTGGGAAAGATAAAGTAAAGGATGATCCCTTTCCCTCTTCCGAATGAATGAGAATTTTGCCCTTAAACTCTTCGATGAGTTTATTCACAACATTCATACCCACACCACGGCCGGAGATATCAGAAATTTTATCTGCAGTAGAAAATCCTGGAGCAAAGATAAATTGGAAGATATCAGACTCAGAAAGATTTTGCGCATCTGATTCGTTTACAAGCCCACGTTCAATGGCTTTTTTAAGGATTTTATCTTTGTTCAAACCCTTACCATCATCACGGATTTCCACAAGGATATTGGATCCACCTTGGTAGGCATTGAGTTCGACAGTTCCTTCTTCTGGTTTGCCGGCTGCTTTCCTTTCCGCTGGTGATTCAATTCCATGGTCTACGGAATTACGAATGAGATGGATGAGTGGTTCTCCAATCGCATCGATTACTTTTTTATCGAGTTCTGTGTTTTCACCGCGAAGGACAAGATTTACTTGTTTTCCCGTTTCTAATGAAAGATCCCGAATGAGTCTTGTAAAACGATTGAATACAGATCCAATCGGAACCATTCGAATGTTCATAATTCCTGTTTGTAGGTCTTTTGAAATTCGATTGATTTGGTCGATTTTACCTTTGAGTTCATTGAATAATGAATCTTCACCGAACTGTGCCACCAAATCATCATAGATCTTTTGGAATCCAGAGTTTGTGATGACTAGTTCCCCCACGTTATTCATGAGTTGGTCTAGTTTATCAGAAGATACCTTGATGGTTCTCATCACCACTTTGGAGTCAGTAACCGCTTTATCAAAGTTAGCAGAACCTTTCACAGCATGTTTATCTTCTGAATCTACATGGCCATTGGATGAACCAGAGGTTGACGAAGCCGGTGCATTGTCGGATCTTTTCTCAAGAGCTTCCATTTCTGTTTCAGGAAGTTTGAGTTCTACCACAGACAAAGTATCCACCATATCAATATTACATTGAACATGTAACTCTTGTTTATTGAGTTTTGTTACAGTCACAAAGGAAAGCGCAAAACTACCTTGTCCATTGTCCAAAGCATCTTCAGAAGGATTACATTTGATGATCACACCCGATTGTTTTACTGACTGTAAAATGAGCAGAAGTCGTAAGTTCTGCATTGGTGTTTCATCTTTTAACTTTAAGTTAACAGAAAAAACGAATAAATCAGTATCATCTTTTAAAGATTGGCGAATTTCAGAAATTTCCTCATCGTTTAGATTGAGAGAAGAATCAGAACTTTCTTGCGGTTTGGAAGAACCACTGACCTTCGAGGAACTGCTAGTTGCGTTTGAAGATTGATTCGGTTGTGCTTCGTAGTCTTGGAGTTTTTTAATCATCTCAGTAAAGGGAGTTTCCACCTTTACCCCGTTGGCCACACCTTCGATTACTTGTTTGATAAGGTCAAAACATTCGAACAATAAATTGACCAACTTAACGTTGATCTCAAGACTTCCTTCTCTAATTTTTTGGAGAAGGTTTTCCATTGTATGAGATAAATCAGAAAGATTATAAAGTCCAACGAAAGCAGAGGAACTTTTTAAAGAGTGTGCTGCACGAAAGATGTCATTTATGATTTCAGGGTTTTCATGATCCTTCTCGAGTTTTACCAAATTGGAATTTAATTCTTCAATTTGATCCTCGGATTCTTCCAGGAAAACTTCTGTGTATTCGCCTAAAATTCCAGCCAATGTCGTATCCCTTTCTCTTTACTTTGCGGTTGAAACAAAATCAACAATTTGTTCCAAATCCAAATTCAAAATCAAATGGTCTTCGTATCTCGATACCGATTCAACCATCTTACTATAGTTTAACGACAAATCATCAGTTGTATAACTAATAAAATCCTTTTGGATTTTTACAACCTGTTTGACTTCATCAACAAGGACACCAATTCGTTTCTCATCTAACATAATGACGATGATTCGGGAGATTGGGAAAATTTCGGAATCCGTTTCATGGAATCTTTTTTTCAAATCTAAGATGGGTATGATTTCTCCACGAAGGTTGATCACACCTAAAATGTAATCATCTACGTTTGGAATTCTTGTGATGAGAACTGGTTTTAAAATTTCATGAACCAACAACAATCGAATCCCGAAGAATTCTTTATCAATGGTAAAAGTGAGGAACTGTTCCAAGTCTCCCAGATCGGACTCTAGTTCCATTTTGGTTTTTTCCGCCAGGGATGTGAGTAGTGTTTCTTGGTCCATATGCTATCGTGAATCTTGTCAGAATCCTACATGGATTCAATCTAAAAACGAATGAATCTGGGTTTCCGTAATCATTTTTCCTATTTTTAGATCGTGACTTTCTTCTAGGAATGGGACGGGAAAAAGTTTAGAAAAACTGAGTCCAATGGCTTTCTTTTGGAGAGATTCTGAATTTATAATGCGATCATAATACCCACCACCGCGTCCAAGCCTGTATCCCTTTTCGTTAAACCCAAGGGCTGGAACAAGGATCAAATCCGCTTCTTCTACGGATATCTCCTCATCACCAATGGGTTGAAAAATACCATTGGCATTCTTTTCAAAGGAGTGAGGCCGAATGAAACGTAGAACCTTTCCATCTTCCATCCGGGGAAAAAACCATTTAGCAGAATGACGAGCTTCGATAAAGCCAGTAGGCCTAGGAAGTGGTGAAGATTCAATGATAGGAAGTACATCCACTTCCCACTTGAGGTCTGGAGAATAAGTAATGATTTTGGATTTACCTTGTAAAAGAGGAAACAACCTCTTTAAGATAGCGGCTTCATGGTCTTCCCTTTCCGGTAAGTTCGGAAGGTTCTTTTTTAGAATCTCTCTAGCATCTTTTTTAGAAATTGGATTCAAAAATGATCCCCAATGATCCCTTCTTCTAACAGAGAGATGATCTTTTTTGTTCGTTCTTCCAGTTCTGGAATTTCACTCGCCTTTGCAGATACTTCTTTCATTTGGAATAATTCATCTGCCAAGTTGAGTGCACAAAGTACGGCAAGTTTTGTTTTGGATGCGGAGGGAAGAGCCTTTGACAATTCCAAAAGGCGTGATTCCACATAATCAGCTACCTCAGAGATGTACCCTGAGGAAGCTTCACCAACAATGGTATAGGTTTCACCAAAGATTTGTTTGGTTATTTTTTGCGGTTGCGGGGCAGATTCTGCCATAAAAATTATTTAGGATCGTCTTCGATAATTAAAAAATCATCGTCGTCGTCAGCATCAAATACGCTGATCGCTTCGTCGTCATCGTCAATGATGATGTCGTCATCTTCATCGATTTCCACAGTAGGAACTTCTTCTTCCGAGTTCACACTGAGCTCTTCTTTTTCAAAGGATGCGGATGCAGGAGGTTTTTCCAAAATTTCTTCTGTTTGGAACTCAGATTCATCTTCATCAAGTAAAATGATTTCGTCGTCTTCATCTGCCGCCAAACTTGGGACTGCCGCTGCACCAGCTGCTGCAGCTACCGGTTCTACGGGTAAAGAATCTGATGTTTGAGCTTTAGGAGCGGAACTTCCAGTCGTAGGAAGGCCATCCAATCTACCGAGGAGTTGGTGGACCTTGGATTCCAAAAGCCCTTCCCTTTCGCGAAGTTTGTTTAACTCTTCCGTAGTTTCTTGGAGCTGCGAACGAAGTGTTGTCAATTCGCGCTCTTTCTCCTCCATTGCGAGCTTCATTTGGTCATTTTCCGCGCGGAGGGTTTCGTTTTCAGTCTCCAGGCGTGCGTTTTCTGTTCTTAGGTCTTGGATGAGTTCCAAAGCCTTAACAACTTTACTTTCTAGCTCTTCAATGGTTTCGATTTTTAACATGATAACAATCCGATGGAATAGAATAGCCGAGCCATTCTATTCCAATCAAGCACTAATTTACTTAGCGACTTTCGTTTTTTCTACGATGGCGTTGAACACTTCCTTGTGGTTGTAAGCAAGGTCAGCCAAAGTTTTTCTGTCTAAGTTGATTCCGTGTGTTTTGAGTGCATGGATGAATTTAGAGTAAGACATTCCATTTTCTCTTACTGCGGCATTGATTCTCGTAATCCAAAGTTTACGGAATTCGGACTTTTTCTTTCTACGGTCACGGTATGCCCATTGACCAGCTTTCATCACTGCAGATTTTGCAGTTCTGAAAAGTTTAGAACGTCCGCCTCTAAAACCTTTGGCTTTAGCGAGAACTTTTTTTCTACGATTCTTATGAATGGTTCCGTTGACTGCGCGTGGCATCGTTTAACCTCCGTAAGGTAGAAGTTTTTCTACACGGTTGTAATCGGTTTCATGGATGAGGTGCATTCCACGGCTTTGGTGTTTCATCTTAGGAGATTTTTTCTCTAAGATATGTCTTCGGAACGCACAACCGCGTTTAATTTTACCAGACTTGGTAAACTTAAAACGTTTGGCTGCTGCCCTGTTTGTTTTTAGTTTATACATAGTTGTTTTTATCCTTTAGGTTTTTCACCAATTGGGTTCATCACGACCACTATCGTCTTTCCGTCGTGTACCGGCATTTTTTCGGGAGAGGCATGCTCTTTTAGGTCCTCGACAAACCGGTTAACAATATTCATTCCAATTTCAGAGTGAACCATCTCTCTGCCTCGGAATCGAAGAGTCACTTTTACCTTATCACCCTTTTGCAAGAATTCTAAAGCATGACGCTTCTTAATCTCGAAGTCATGGTTATCAATCCGCGGACGGATTTTAATTTCTTTAACCGTGACAACGTGTTGTTTCTTTTTCGCTTCTTTCGTTTTTTTAAGAAGTTCGAATTTGTATTTTCCAAAATCGATCAGCTTACAGACGTGAACATCTTGGTCTCCCGAGACTTCCACCAAATCAAGGTTAGCTTCCTTAGCTCTTCTCAGAGCTTCATCCAGAGTAACGATGTCAGACCCTTCGTCAGAGACGAGTCGGATCGATGCTACATTGGTAATTTGTTCGTTAATTCTGATGTGGGCGAATTTATCTTGGTTTGGGTTCCCTCTAGGGTTGGGCCGTTTCTGCATTCAGTCTCCGAAATTTCTTTCAATTTCCAATTTCGGACGAAAATCCAGGCGAGCAAGTACATTTCTTTCGGAATTAGGAAGGAAGTGGGTTACAGGGAACCCGAAGGACCTTCCCAACCAACAAGTTCCAAAAATAGGGACTCTGATTCTAAAATTTCGGGCAAAATAGGAACCAGAGAGACCAAATCTCCATGATTCCCCATTCCCATACAGGATCCGCCATGGCAGAGCCGACCTTCTTTGGTATAAATGGCGTATTGGATCAAATGATCAAAGGATTTTCCCTGGTGTTTGGGGGATTGGGACTGGACCAGAGCCAAATAGGTCAAACCTTCACTTTGCCTACGTTCCAACCGGATTCGGACTCGGTTTTCCTTAGTTAAGGTTTCGCTGGCAAAAAGGAGGTCACCCTTCCCTGGATTCCATTTTTGAAAACTATAGGAGCCTACCACTCCCCCATCCCGTTTCCATTCATATTTTGCTTCATTTTTTGGCTTTGGTTTGAAAAGAATCACTTCTTCTTTGGGACGATTGTCCTTCCAACCGTAAGAGGTAATGCTAACGGAAGTTCGGGCGATGTCCGTGATAGGAAAAGGAAAACGACTCCAAAGACCAGGAACGTCATAACTCTCCCAAGGTTGGACAATGTGTTCGCAAGTTTGGCTGGCAAGAAGACGATCCCTTACATCATAAAAAGCAGCTGTCACATACAAAGCTACAGGTGAATCTCCCAGGTTTTCTCCACCGGTGATGACAATACTCGGGCAATCAAACTTAAGATCACGACCAAGCCCATCCACAAACTGCATAGGACTTACCTTCCAACCGACGGTTAGCCCATCCGCAAAGGGAAGAAGTTGCATGGGAATGGCATCAAACGCATCACGGGCGTCATACGGTGGATGGATGGGTAAATCCAAATAGTATGCAACCGGATTGGTTTGTTTGGTGGTGAGAAGATTTAAAGGCACTGGAGGGAGTGTAAGTCCCCCCAAGGGTTAGTCAAGAAATTTCTTTATTTAAAGATCACCTTTCAGAAGTGAGAGGAATCCATCTCGAGAAACAGTCTCAGTTTTCTCTTCTCCCATACGTCGGAAGGAAATAGAACCTGCTTCTTTTTCTTTATCACCTAAAATCAAAGTGTAACTGCTTCGTTTTAGGATGGAATCCCTAATTTTACTTCCTATCTTTTCATTACGAATGTCAATCTCGACTCGGAATCCTTGCATGACCAAATCCTGATAGACTTCTTTCGCATAATCACTGTGAACTTCTGCCACAGTTAAGACACGAATTTGTGTCGGATTTAACCAAAGTGGAAATTTCCCTTCGAAGTGTTCGATTAAAATCCCAATGAACCTCTCTAGGGATCCATAAATGGCTCTATGGATCATAACCGGTGCATGTTTTTTTCCATCAGAGGCAGTGAAATCTAATTCAAAACGATTGGGCATAGAGAAATCAATTTGAACGGTTCCGCATTGCCAAAGTCTTCCAAGAGAATCCTTGATATTGAATTCAATTTTAGGCCCGTAGAAAGCTCCGTCCCCTTCTTTGATTCCGTATTCAATTCCCTTTTTTTTCAAAGCATCGTGTAATGCTTGTGTGGCGAGATTCCAATCTTCATCGCTACCTTGAGACTTTTCAGGTCGTGTGGCAATAAAGGTTTTGAATTCGGTAAATCCAAACTTTTTATACACATCAAAAGTAAAATCGATGATGTCTTCGACTTCTGATTCTACTTTTTCGAGTGGAGCATAAATATGAGCATCGTCCTGCGTGAAGGCACGCACACGGAATAGTCCGTGGAGCACTCCCGACATTTCATGTCTGTGGACATTTCCCAGTTCCATAAACCGAAGTGGCAATTCTCTGTAAGAATGCATATGGTATTTATATATCAAACAACATCCAGGACAGTTCATTGGTTTCACTGCAAATTCACTTTCATCGATATCAGTGAAATACATGTTTTCTTTAAAATTGTCCCAGTGGCCTGACTTTTTCCAAAGAGAAGAATTTAAGATGGCAGGAGTTTTAATTTCCTGATACCCGCGCCTAAAACATTCTTCCCGAATGTAGGAAGCAAGAGAGTTCCAAAGGATTGTTCCTTTCGGGTGCCAAAAAGGAAACCCGGGAGCTTCGTCTTGAAAACTAAAAAGATCAAGTTCCTTCCCAAGTTTTCTATGGTCTCTTTTTTTAGCCTCTTCAATGAGAAAGAGATACTCGTCTAACTGCTTTTTGGTGGGGAACGACACTCCATAAATACGAGTGAGTTGTTTGTTTTTGGAATCCCCTTTCCAATAGGCACCAGAAATCGCAGTCAGTTTGAAAGCTTTGAGTTGGCCGGTTCTTGCCACGTGAGGTCCGCGGCAAAGGTCATACCATTCCCCTTGTCCGTATAACGAAACCGATGCGGAATCGAAACCTTGGATGAGTTCGACTTTATAAGGTTCGTTTTCTTTCCTAAATTTTTCTATGGCTTCCTCTTTAGAAAGTTCCCAACGTTTGACTGTCAGGTCTTCTTTCACAATCTTTGCCATCTCGGCTTCAATTTTAGGAAGGTCTTCTGGGGTTAAAATGGTTTCACCAAAATCAATATCATAAAAGAAAAAACCAGGGCCATTTTCGATGACCGGGCCTACTGTTAGGCGAGCCTCTGACCAAAGCCTTTGGACAGCCATACCGAGTAAGTGGGCCGAAGAATGGTGAAAAACTTCTTTTCCTTCTGAATCATCAAAGGTGAGAAACTTTACCGTGGTGTTCGTCGTAGGAATATAAGAAAGGTCAACGGTGCGACCATCGGACAAAACAACGGCAAGAGCTTTCTCTTTCAAGAAAGGCAGTTGGGCTTGGATGAAATCAGAAAAGGATTTACCGGATTCTAGTTCCTTGGAACTTCCATCTGGTAATGTGATTGTAATTGCTGCCATAATTCTTTACCCAGGTTTTCGCACGCGCCCTCTCCCGAAAAGTAAAGTTTTACCAGAGTCTGCCAGATTCCAATGATTCTGTTATTTTCTTAAAACTTTCCTCAACCGACTCCTTGCGACCAAACCCACCTACCTCTTCCAAAACAATAAACCCATGTAGGAGAGAACGTAAAATCCGAATCCTGTGGACTGCCGTTTCGTCCAAGGTCTGAAACCGAAAGACTTCCATACAGAGGTTCAAAATTCGGTCACCCAAGGGTTTCAATTCTGGATCAAATTCTGTGGATTCAATGGTTAGGGGATATATATGAGGGTGAGACTTCGCAAAACTTCTGTAAGTATTTATAAACTCGAGGATTGGCCCAGAACCCGAGTTTAGATTTTTTAATTTTAGAGAAAGTCGATCACCAAGAACCACCAGTGCTCTTCTTTGTATTTCCCTACGAACATCGCCTATATCTTGGATGTGGTTGTAGAGAGAAGGTGTGCGGATTCCCAGTTTTTCGGCAAGTCCAGCCAACCGAAATTCCTCAAAACCCAATTCCATAATCATATCCCAGGCCGCATCCAAAACAAATTCTCTTGTGATCTGTATTTGGCCTTTTTTTGGCCGGCCTGGTTTGTGTTTTATTTTTTTTGCCATAACAACTGTATATCGGAATAGAACTTAGTTGGTTCTTCTACAAAAGGATAGTGACCAACACCTTCATATATTTTTACAGATCCATCCAGAGTTTTTGCAATCCAACGAGCTTCCTCTTCTGGGGAATCAAAGTCTGGATCTTTAGAACCCATAATCACAATGACATTGCTCGCGGCGAGAGGTAAAGCCGCTTCACATTCTGTTTTTGGTGCCAGGAGCATAGATCTAACTGCTGCCATACGACCCTCTTCCTTTAAATTGATTTTTAATTTTTCGGATCTTTCTTTTAAATCTTTGGGAGGATTTACGGGAAATAAAGATTCGTAAAAGCTAACCCAAGCACTCGCTCCCCAAGGACCTCTGAATACAAGTTGCATCAATGTTTTCATTCCGAAAGACAAAGGTCCTTTGTCACGAACGAAAGGGCCAGAGAGGGCAAGTCCCAATACTCTGTTTTTTTCTTTGGAACGAATGTAAACGGCAGAAGCAGCTGTCATAGAATTTCCAATGATATATACATTTTGTAAATCCTTCTCTTGTATAAATGCTAAAATATCTTCAGCAGTTTCTTTTGGGCCATAAGAAGGAAAACTCACATCGGATTCACCGATCCCGCGTAAATCAAAACTATAAACAGAATTGTCTTTAGCGAGTAACTTCGCAAGTTCCGCATAACTTTCCTTTCTGTCTCCAATTCCAGGCAATAATATCAAATTTCTTTTGCCCTTCCCTAGTTGGGAATAAGCAATTCGGCCATCCCTTGTTTGAAAATAGGAAGTTTCTATATTTGGATCCTTCCTAAGGTCTTCTCCCCAAAGGAGGAAAGAAAAGAAAAAGGAACATATGATAAAAATTTTGTGGTAGATTGTTTTCATAAAAACTAATGATATTAGTTTATTTAACTAATGCAATTAGTTTTTTAACAGATTCCAGAAATACCAATATTTTTTCTAAAATGGATCCGTTTTCTGGCTTGCCCTTCCCTTTTGGCATGAGATCCTTTCATTACCTAAAACGTATTGGTGATCCATGTCCATTGTTACCTTCGAAGACAAAGAGAATTTTCCTTTAGAAACAAACAAACCAGGTGCCACCATCCTGGAAACCGCCCTAAAACATGACTACCCGCTCTACCATCTTTGTGGAGGGAATGCCAAATGTACAACTTGCCGTGTTTTTGTGACTGATGGATTAAATCATCTGAGTACGCGAAATGATAGAGAACAAACTCTCGCGGACAGAAAGGGTTGGCCTTCTGAGATCCGACTTGCTTGCCAAACAGAAGTGTTTGGCGATATTTCACTCCGCCGAATCATAAAAGATAAAAAAGATTTAAAAACCGTTACCAGCGAATCCAAATCATCCAAAACGGGTGAAGAATGTTATGCAGTGATTCTTTTTCTTGATATCAAAGGATTTACTTCTTTCACGGAATCAAGTTTACCTTATGATGTTGTTTTTGTTTTAAACAGGTTTTTTCAAGAAATGAGTGAACCCGTCCTAAACAATGGAGGGGAAATTGATAAATTCATTGGAGATGGAATTTTAGCTTTTTTCCAAATGAAAAACAAAAACGAAGCCATCACCAACGAAAAAAATCTTTTGTCTGCCAAAGAAGAAACCATTCGTTCTGCCATCCGAGCTTGCCTTCGAATGTTTGATCAATTGAAAAAATTCAATTTAGAAATGAAAGATAGGTTCAATTTTAGTTTTGACATTCGTATCGGATTACATGCAGGAAATGTAATCTACGGAGACATTGGACATTCCGAATACAAAAGCCAAACAGTACTTGGTGATACAGTGAATGTGGCAAGTAGATTAGAAGCCTTAAACAAAAAGACAAATACGAACTTTTTAGTCTCCGATGAAATTTATCAAATCATCGGTCCTTCCCTTTCTGTGAATAAAAAAGTAATCACAAGACTTCGAGGCAAATCTGAAAAAATGGCTGCTTATTCGGTTCTTGGATTTAAAGTTTCAGATCCAATCCTACGTATTCAAAAATCTTTTGATCATGTTTTAGAAAACAATCCACACTGGATTGAGGATTACTTAGATAAATTAAAAAGTTTTGTAGAAGAAAATTTAGATCAAAAATTAGAGGAAACGGAAAATTCGTTAAACCAACATGAGTTCTTAAGTGCCATCGAATCCATTATTGAAAGATTAGGAAATCCTATATCTTTAAAAAAAGGAGTCTCTAAATTAGGAAAGATTTATGAATCCTTAGGTATTCCTAAAAAAGAATTTCCAAAACTAGTTCCTATCCTAATTTCTTCGATCAGAGAAAACCTTCCTTCTGAATGGAATCCCGAATTAGAATCGATATGGAATCAAGTCACAATGGATCTTACGATAGAAACAATTGAATCATAAAAACCTCCTTGCAATTGAATGAAAACTCTGTTTTTATAAAAATTAAGTAATGTCTTTAGATAAAAAAAGAAATTCATCACAAAGTTGGTCACGTTTAACAAATACAATACGACAGTTAATTCAGTCTAAACAAGGTCCGGCAGCCATTCGTTATGGAATCACACTGGTAATCCTTGTAATTTCTTTCAATGTATTCAATGTAATCAATAGTTATGTGGGTCGTGACTTCATCTCTTCTATAGAACAAAAAAATGTAACGGCCTTCTACACAAATGCACTCCTCTACGCAATTGTGTTTATCATCTCTTCTGGAATCGGATCCATCAATCGGTATGCCGAAGAAAGACTTGGGATCTTATGGCGGGAACAACTCACCTGGAAATTTACTGAAAATTATTTAGCAGAAAGAACCTTTCACCAAATCATTGGGAAACCTGGAATTGAAAATCCTGACCAAAGAATTACCGATGATGTCAAAGCGTTTACAACAACAACGATTTCCTTCACCTTACTCTTTATTGGTGGCATATTTTCTGCGATTTCCTTTTCGGGTGTTCTTTGGAGTATTAACCCCATTTTGTTTTTAGTAGCGGTGGCTTATGCTTTTTTAGGAACCGTATCCACCATCTTCCTTGGAAAATCTCTGATCCGTATCAATTACGATCAATTAGACATGGAAGCAAGTTATAGGGCAGATCTATTACATATCCGCCAACATGCAGAATCCATCGCTGTCACTCACAGAGAAGCACGAATGTCCGTTAGGTTAAAATCAAGGCTCCGTAAATTAGTGAATAATTTTCGCAAACTCATATCGGTAAACTTGCGACTTAGTTTTTTTACAAATAACTACAATTATTTTATTCAAATCATTCCCATGCTCATCATTGCTCCCAGTTATATGAGAGGAGAAATTGAATTTGGGGTCATCACACAAGCGGCACTTGCATTCACAACTTTACTCAATGCCTTTTCACTTATCGTCACACAGTTCCAATCCATCTCCGCTTTCTCTGCTGTGGTCAAACGATTGCATTCTCTAGAAACTGCCATGTTCCATACAGAGGCCGATGCAAAACAAAATAGAGAATCCAATTTTAATTCCGATGAAATTAGTTTTGAAAATTTTACATTATACTCGAATGACAGGTCCAAACTTTTAGTAGACAACTTAAATTTAAAAATCCAACGAAACGAACGTTGGCTGTTTACTTCTCCTGATGAAATCGTCAAACTGAGTTTATTTAGATCCATTGCTGGAATTAGTAATCATTCTGAAGGCCAGATCAAAAAACCAAGTTTAGAAGATGTTTTATTTCTCCCCGAACAAGCTTACCTTCCACCAGGAAGACTTCGAAATGTGATTGTGCCAGCATATTTAAATTTGGAAGTATCAGACCCAGAAATCCTAGCAGAATTACAAAAAATGGGACTCGATACTTTAGTTCGTAGGTATGGAGGGCTCAGGACTTTGAAAGAATGGAACGAAGAACTATCGTTAGCCGAAAAATACAAAATTGCGGTGATCCGTGTATTATTTTTAAAACCTAAGTTTTTGGTTCTGGATCGTCCTGGATCCAGTTTAGGTAAATTTGAAATTTCAAAAATTTTAAAAAGATTTCACAATCTAGGTGTGGCCACCGTTGTCATCGCTAAAGATGAGGAAACTGTTTTGGAATATGACCACCATCTCAATATTTCTCATTTTGGGAAATGGAGTTTAAGTTCCGTTCATAAGGCAAACAACGAATGATCCAATCAATCAAAAACGAGTCTGGACTCGAATTCCAATTTTTATCCAATGGGAACATACATTCCATTCGGTTCAATCGCTTACTTGTCAATTTGTATCTCGGAAATGAGATGGAGCCAAGTATCAGCAATCTCTATTTAAGAATTCATACACAAAACTCAATCCTTCTTTTCCCCTTATTTGGGCCAAAGTCAAACTCCTATTTCCAAATAACAGATTCCATTTATCTCTCACAAGGAAACTCTCATGGAGTGGATTATCAATTATTTCTGGAACTTCATCCAAACCTACCTACCTGGAGATACAAAGTCCAAGTTACAAACAAAACCAAAGAACCAATAGATTACGATTTAGTATACATACAAGATATAGGAATTTGCGATTACGGCGGATCAAGGCTGAATGAATTCTTTGTTTGTCATTACATCCACCACGAACCAATTCTCACAGAAGATTTTGGTTATGGAATTCTCTCACGCCAAAACGAATCTGTATCAGGAAAACATCCTGCTAGTTTTTTATTTTGCACCGATTTTATCCAATCTTTTGCTACAGACGGTTTGGACTTATATCCGCAAGGTGTATACCAATCCCTTCCCACCAAACGAAGACAAGGTGAGCACTCCATTTTAGGATTAGAAAGAAAAAGAGGAACACTCTCCGCGGATGAAATGCAGGAAACTTGTTTTTACGGGTATTTATTCGAAGACCTAAAAACTCTAAAAGTTTCTCCTGAACTAGAAGGCCTTATCAAGGAAGCCGGAAGTGGATGGACAGAAACTCCCCATTTGAATGGGGCAATGATCCAGACACAACCAAGCCTATTTTCTACCACAAAACAAAAAGAAGGTGACACGCTAACAGAAGTCGATATAAAATCTTTTTTTCCGAAGGAATGGAGAGAAGTGGAAAAATCTTCTTCTGGAGAAATTTTATCTTTTTTTACAAATGAATCCACTCATGTAGTTCTAAAAGAAAAAGAATCCCTTTGTCTCAGACCCCACGGACAAATTCTTAGAACAGGAATTCCTACGACACCTGATGAATCTTCACTTACAGTAACATCTTATTTTAAAGGTATTTTTTTATCCCAACTCACTGAGGGTCATACCAGTATCAACCAATACATATCTCGTAATCATAGTTATCTTAACTTCTTTCATTCTTACGGGTTTCGAATTTTTAGAGAAGAAGAATCTGGTTTTGTTCTTTTGGATAGCCCTTCTCTACTCTCCATGGAACCAAACAAGATGGAATGGATTTACCAATGGGGGGAAGAAGTTTTACGAATTCAAGTGGAAACAACCAAAAATCATGAGATCAGGTTCCAACTCTCCACAAACAATGAGCAGGTGAAAAATTTTCTTTTATCCTTTCACATTGCCCTCGACGGGGACAATGGTGTTTTGGAAATTCCACCGGTTGTCATCCAAACCGAATCCAAAATAGAAATCCAACCAAACCCGAAATCACCTTTATTCCAAAGATTAAAAGGAAAAGGATTTCAAGTTGAAACAGAAGGTCTTAAGACATGGAAAGTTTCCGATGATCGCATTTTATTTCCTGACGGTATCTCAAAAAACCAACCCTATCTCACGGCGGTGGTTCCCGTAAAATCGATTTTGCAATTTTACATCAAAGGAAATTTTGGATCTTCCCAAGCGCACGAAGAAAATAAAAATCACCAACGAGCAATATTTCACAAGACCAATTTACCAAAGAAAACAATTCAAAACTTGGAATCAAAATCCTTAAACCAGATCAAAGAGATTCTCCCTTGGTTCGAACAAAATGCACAGATTCACTATTTAAATCCAAGAGGACTCGAACAATATTCGGGAGGGGGTTGGGGAACAAGGGACGTATGCCAAGGTGCTTTCGAATATTTACTCGCTATGGGAGATATGGAGTTTTGTCGCAGTTTACTCCTTACTGTTTTTACAGAACAAAATGAAGATGGGGACTGGCCTCAATGGTTTATGTTATATCCTCGCGATAAAGAAATCCGTGCCGGAGATTCTCACGGAGACATTCTCTACTGGCCACTACTCGCACTCTCAACTTATTTAGAACGAACAGGTGACTTAAATTTTTTAGAGGAAAAAACAACAGGGTTTCACAGAAAGGAACCAAGAACCATTCTGGAAGCAGTTGAAAAAACCATTTCACTCATAAACAAACGTTTGGTGGATGGAACCAAACTTCCTATTTACGGAAATGGAGATTGGAATGACTCCTTACAACCAGTCAAAGAAGAATTTCGAACCCATGCCGTCAGCACTTGGACGGCCGAATTACAATCTCTCACTTATGATGCTCTGATTCAAATATATCACTTAACGGGTGATATCGAAAAAGAAAAACTCTATCAAAATGAATTGGGAATCATCAAACAAAATATCAAAGAATATTGTATGGATGATGGCATCCTCACGGGATTACGTTACTTCGGAGAGAAGAATTCTTTAGAATTTTACTTACATCCAAAAGATTCTAAAACAGGAATTCATTACAGCATCCTTCCTATGATTTATGGAATTTTATCAGAGGTTTTGGATTCTAAAGAAGCAGAAACGCATTTATCGATCATTCAAAATAAACTAACTGGGCAAGACGGAGTGCGTTTATTCGATGCACCGATTCCTTATTCTGATGGCCTTAGTGTTGAATTCAAACGAGCAGAGACTGCCAGTTACTTTGGAAGAGAAATTGGATTGATGTACACCCATGCACATTTACGTTACTGCGAAGCTTTGGCTCACATGGGTAAATCAGAAGAATTCTTTTACAATTTAAATTTGATAAATCCAATTGGAATTCAGAATAAAGTCCCCGCAAGTAATCCAAGACAGTCTAACTGTTATTATTCAAGCTCTGATGGTTCCTTTTTAGATCGTTACGACGCTGGAACAAATTACAAAGAATTACTACTCGGAAACATTCCTTTGGAAGGTGGATGGAGAGTGTATTCCAGTGGTCCCGGAATATATATCAAACTTGTTTATGAATGTTTGTTTGGAATTCGTATTTTTTTAGATGGATTGGAACTAAATCCAACTCTGCCAAAAGGATTGGATGGTTTACAATGGGAGATCCATTTATTAGGCAAAAAAGTTTTGATTACTTATCTTGTGGAATCTGAAAATGCTAGTATAAATTCTGTAACACTCAATGGTATTTCACTTCCCTTAGAACGAAAAAAAAATCGATACCGCAATGGTGCTGCAAAAGTAAAATTTACTGATTTAGAATTTTCTTTAAAAGAGGATTCCAATCAATTAGTGATTTTGTTACGATAAAAAGAAAAAACGTGTAGGGAAATTTCCCCACACGTTTTCCGATTTTTCCTTTAATAAAGGAAGTTTTAAATAGCGCTTTTTCCTTTCTCGCCAGTTCTGATTCGAATCACTTCTTCGAGAGGAGAGATAAAAATCTTTCCGTCACCGATTTTTCCGTCACCACTTTTTGCTGCTTTTAAGATAGCATCAACAGTTGGTTTTACGAATTCATCGTTTACAGCAATTTCTAGTCTAACCTTTCTAAGTAAGTTTACAGTGTATTCGTGACCACGAAAAACTTCTGTTTTACCTTTTTGTTGTCCGTAACCTTGAACGTCAGATACTGTTAGACGATAGATTTCGTTTTTAGTTAATTCTGCTTTAACTTCTTCCAACTTATGTGGTTGGATGATTGCAATGATCATTTTCATAATGTTATACTCCTATTCCCTTAACCACGAGCTCGGATATTGAAATCAGGGTAAGCTTCTGCTCCATGTTCCCCAAGATCCAAACCACTGAGTTCTTCTTCTTCACTCACTCGGATTCCACCAGCAAGTTTCAACACATACCATAATGCAAAAGAAACTACAAATGTGAAACCACCGATTGCTAGAATTCCAATAAGTTGAGTTAGAATGGAAGGAACTTCTACTCCAGCAGGTGCGCCTTCGTATCCGAAGATTGCAACTGCTAATGTTCCCCAAATACCACATACTAAGTGAACTGAAGTTGCACCTACAGGGTCATCAATTTTGATTTTGTCAAAGAAAAGAACAGATAATACAACGAGAGTTCCAGATACAGCACCGATGATGGCAGCTGAAGTTGGACTCACGATTGCACAAGGTGCAGTGATACCAACAAGACCAGCAAGTGTTCCGTTAAGGATCATACCAAGATCAGGTTTTTTCAAGATGATCCAAGCTGTTACAGTGGATGCAAGAGCACCTAATGCAGCTGAAATGTTTGTAGTCACAATTACGTGAGCCATTACACTTCCGTCACCAACACCCATAGTAGAACCTGGGTTAAATCCAAACCAACCGAGCCAAAGGATAAGTGTTCCTAATGCTGCAGATGTCATGTTGTGACCAAGGATTGGTTTAATTCTACCATCTGGTAAAAATTTTCCTTTTCTTGCACCAAGAACGATGGCACCAGCAAGAGCTGCCCAACCACCTACAGAGTGTACTACGGTAGATCCAGCGAAGTCATGAAAACCAAGTTCTGAAATCCATCCGCCACCCCATACCCAGTGACCAGTAAATGGATATAAAAATGCTACTAGAATAAAGGAGAAGATAAGGAAGGAATGAAATTTAATTCGTTCTGCCACAGCTCCAGATACGATGGTTGCTGCTGTTGCTGCAAAAACCAATTGAAAGAAAAATTTCGCAAATAGAGGAACACCAGTCCAATTCATAGATGAATATACACCTTGGTATGCATCCCCAATTGCTGGAGAGTTATCGGCTCCACCTAAGAAAAATAGACCTTCACTTGCCAAATATGGAGTTCCATCACCAAACATCAAACCCCAACCGATTGCCCAGTAGGAGAAAGTTGCTGCAGCAAAAACAATAAAGTTTTTTGCAAGGATGTTCACGGTGTTCTTTGATTGAGCAAAACCCGATTCAACGAGAGCAAAACCGGCATTCATAAAGAATACCAACATACCAGCGACTAGCACCCATAAGGTGTCTAAACCAACGGTTAAAGTTTGGATTGTGTTTGCGGTTTCCTCTGCTGGAGTTGCGACGGTTGCAGCTTCATCTGCAAAAAGGAACATCGGAACAACCAGGAGCAGGAAGGCGATTGATTTGAAATACTGTTTCATATTACCATGTTTCCTTTCCATGTTATTTGTTTAGAAACAGTGCAAGATTGGTACCCGATTTGAATTCTGATGCCAGAGAAACGGAAAAAAATCGTAGAATGCCTAGAAACCCCTCATTTTGTATAAATTTATTATGAAACGGAAACGAATCCTGATAGGCCTAGCTCATAATGTCGGGACATTTTGCTTTATTGTAGTTCATATGGTATAAATTTTAAGCACATCCGCTTTGCATTGGACTTCCTTTCTGATAAAAAACAAGGTCAGAATGCATCTGAATCCCCTCTAATAGAGGTGAATGAGGAAAGAGTTAGGCACTGCAATCAAAAACCCTTAAATGCAAGCGGACAGTTTGTCCTCTACTGGATGCAAGCTTATCGTCGTTTTGACTCCAATCATGCTTTTGCTTATGCGGTAAACTTAGCAAAGAAACATAACAAAGAACTGATTGTTTATGAAGGACTTCGTTCTGATTACCCTTGGAACTCAGAAAGGATTCACCGATTCATCGTCGAAGGGATGTATGACAACCAAACAAGAGCAGACGAACTGGGAATCAATTACTGGCCCTTCCTAGAATCCAAAACAAATCCTGCACGTGGGATCTTAAAAGAAATAACCAAAAATGCAGTGGCCATCGTCACTGACGACTTTCCTTGTTTTATCATCCCCGAACAAACCTCAAAACTTGCCGCCAAAGTGAATTGTCCCCTGATTGCAGTGGATAGTAACTCCTTACTTCCATTCTCCCGTTTTGCCAAAGAAGCAAGTGCCGCAAGGATTCTACGAATTTGGATTCATAAAGAATTTTTAAAAGGAATGCCTGAAAGAACCAAACCAAAATGGAAAAAGGAAGATGTCCTGGCCTTGAATCAAAATTCAAAACCTCCTGTAGGATTTGGATTACCAAAAGATTTAGATTTATTTTTAAAAACTTTTGAGTTTAAAGATTCGGTCCCTCCCGCCAAAGGAGTGAAAGGTGGTCGCGCAGAAGCCCTCAAAATCTTAAAAACCTTTATCGCAAAAAAAATTCAAGAATATGAAACGGGTCGTTCCCAACCGAATCCACCAGAAATGACTGCTACAAGTGGTCTTTCTCCCTATCTCCATTTTGGACATATTGGAATCGAAGAAATTTTCCAGGCAGTTTTAGAATCTTCATCGCAAGGAAAATGGAACCCAGAAAGAATGAGTCACCAAAAACCCGGAGACCGTGAACATTTTTATTCGGAGTCTACTTCCACCAATCACTTCTTAGATGAACTCATCACTTGGAGGGATATAGGGTATTTATTTTTTTGGAAAAACAAACCCAAAAACATCAATTTAGAAAATCTTCCCGACTGGGTAAAAACCAATTTCAAAAAACATAAATCAGATACAAGAGAGTATGTTTATAATTTGGAACAATTTGAATCTGGAAAGACACACGATGAACTTTGGAACGCTGCCCAAACCGAACTTGTGAAAACAGGTAGAATGCATAACTATATGCGAATGTTATGGGGTAAAAAAGTAATCGAATGGACAAAATCTTATGAAGAAGCGTTTCAAATTCTAGAACATCTAAACAATAAATATGCTTACGATGGAAGAAACCCCAATTCCTATACCGGAATTTTATGGTGTTTTGGATTATTTGATAGACCTTGGTTTCCAGAACGAAATGTATTTGGGAATGTTCGATTTATGTCCTCAGATTCGACAAAAAAGAAGTTTAAAATGAAATCCTATTTGGAGTATATTGGTGAACTGAGCGGAATCTCCGACTCACTTTTCCATGACTGAAGAAAACTTACCTACTACATTTGAAGAAACAAAATCTAAGTTTGATTCAATTTACTTTTACTTTGTCATTTTGTTCAATGATTCCATCCACGAGTTTTCTTATGTAGAAGATTGTTTGATGAAACTTTGTTTCAAAACAAAAAAAGATGCCAAAAAAATTGCGATGGAAGCGCACACCAATGGCAAAGCTGTTTGTTTCCAAGGTAGTATGGAAGAATGTGAAACTGTTGCCGAGAATATGACCAATGCCAACCTAACGGTCATACTTGGTGTATAAAATCATTCCAAAAAGTATCACTAAGAGATAAGTCTTTTTCGTTGAGCCGAAAAAGTTTATTAAAAATATACAAAACTTCATATTTAATTTCATTCTTATGGATTTTAATTAGATTTTTATACTTACCAAAGTTATGTAAATCATTCGTTCTTTGATAAGCAAAACACAAAAAAATATAACTAACAATATTTAAATCCTCACCGAAACTCAATTGATTCATGAGTTTAATGGATTTCTGGAGTGTGGAAATCCCTTCTTTAAATTTTTCGTTTTGGATTAATAAACATCCATACGTGGATAAAGCGATGGGATCATTTTTACCCAACTCTACGGCCATTTTAGAATATTCTTCTCCCTTAGGATCTCCCGTAAAAAAAGAGCTACATGCGATTTCGTTATAGGCTAACTTTAAATAAAAATTATTAGGAATTTTATAATTCAATACACTGTATGCAATTTCCGATGAAGTTTCAAATTCCAAAAGCATTCTTTTTGCCGAGGACTTTAATATGTTTAAATAAACATTTTCTGGATATTGACTTAACAAAGGTTTTAATAACTCAATATATTCGTTCGGATCATCTGCAATCTTGGCTTTAGGTAAATTGTAGGAAATATATGCGTCTTCCTTTATTTCGTTTATAAATTGGTTTCCTTTTGAAGCCAATTTATATAGAAGCATTCCATCGCTGTCAATATTTAAGATACTGAAGGAAACGTTTGTCGGAATCAAATTCTGAATGACAAGGAATAAATTGATTAGGTAAAAAACAATAATGTAGCCGTAAAGGTATTGATTTTCATAAAGAATATTGATTAAGAAAAATACAAAGAAGAAGAAAAAATTTAATAAAATCCCGCCGGAAAGATATAAACCGTAATTTAGCTTCGTTAAGTCTTTCATTGAATGATAGTCTAAATACGTAAAACCTCCATCAATTGCGTTTGTAATCGATACCGACGTCTCAAAAATTTTAAAATTAAGTATATTTTTTTTACCATTCCCAATGATAATCCGATCTACCTTGAGGTGAGAGAGTTTCGCAAATAGGAGATGGCCAAATTCATGAATATATATGGAAATGTATAAAAATAACAATCCTGCGAATAAATGAGAAAGGGAAAAAATATTTATATATGTTCTCGCAATATAGATTCCAATGAATAAGCCAAAAACAATATAAACAATAAATTTAATTTTTCCCATATTTCCTTTAGTTCAAAATCATAAACTTACCCTTTAAACTCAAATCCCTGGCCTTGGTTTAACCTTAGTAACAAAGTACACTTTGACCGGCTCTGCTTTCCCTTTAAGTGTCAGTTCCTTGATGTCTTCATATTCAATGTATTCACTCCCACCGGCCGCAAGAAAGGCGGCTTCCGAAACAGCTACTTTTCCTGGAATACCATGACTTTCTAACCTTGCCGCTGTATTAACAGCATCACCGATAACAGTGTAGTCCATTCGTTTGATGGATCCAATGTTACCCACAATGGCTTCTCCAAAATTAACACCAATCCGCAATCGGAAGGTTCCCGGCGGAAGGCCAAGGTCACGATTGATTTCTTCCATTTTTTTCTGCATATCCACAGCACAAGCAACAGCTTTATAAGCATCTAGTTCTGTTTGTTTGGGTGCGCCCCAAAATGCCATAATGGCATCCCCGATGAATTTATCTAAGGTAGCAGAATAATGAAAAATCAAATCCGATAAGGATTCAAAAATTGTGTTTAGGTTTTGAAGGACAACTCCTGGTGGATTTTTTTCTGCAAAAGTGGTAAATCCAACAATATCGGAAAATAAAGTAGCAATTTCTCTTTCCTCACCACCTAACTTAATATTGTCGGCAACAATGGTTTCCATTACAGCAGGAGAAAAATAACGAGAAAGTCTGTCTTTTTCTTCTCTTTGTTTTTCCACAAGCCTTCTGGAATCAATCATGTTCTTTACGATGGATAAAGCCACAGACACTGAGAAAGCAGCAAAAGCGTAATCCTTTAAAAAAGTATGGCTCGGATACCATTCCCATTGCATTTCCACAAAGATATCATTTAGAATCAGAACGATAAAAGCCAAAAATCCAAGAGAAACCGTTCCCATAGACGGAACTTTTCTTCCGAGGAAAATGATATAAAACAGTGCTCCGCCAAGGACAATCGTTACGAAACTCCAATAGAAAAAAAACTTAGATAGGAAAAGGAAATTTGGGGTAAACAAAACAGCTACAATTGAAAGAACACCAGCGATGTCTATATAACGGTTGGTGATTTTGATCCAACCTTGTCTAACATGTGCAAATCGAACGATAAAATTAAAAAGTAAATGTACAAGGCCGATCCAAGCGACATACTCTATTTTTTTAATCCAAAATCCGTCACCAACTACGGAATAAATAATTTGACTCTGAAACAAAGTATTCAGTGCCATAAAAATGGAACCTAATGCAAAGTAAACGGTAGCATCATCTTCGTTTCGAAATAAGAATTGCCAATATAAATAAAAACTACCAAGTAACAAAGTAAGTACGATAACAAAAATCTTTTTGAAATCATTCCAATACTCTGCTCGTTCCGAATATTTTACAGAAGATACATAAAACTTATCGTGCGACAAACCTGGACTCAAAGGATACTTTGCATAAACTCTGACAGCAAGGATATTGGGTTCATCGGTTTTTAAACTATCGATTGGGATTTGGTAAAAACGAACTTTATCGCTATACAGAGATTTGTCTTCTAACTGAACGTTCTCTTCTGTATCCAAATGAAGGCCAGTCCCACCAATGAACTTTCCATTCCAATAAACAGCATCCGCTTGGCTGATTTGTCCGAGGCGCACCGTTAAGTTTCGCGATTTGAATCGAGTTCGGATGTCTTCTTCGGTAATTCGAATTTCCGTTCGGTACCAAGCATATCCTTTGTAAGATTCCAGATATTTGGAAAAGTCAGGAAAATACAATTCTCCATCCCCATCTTTCACCTTGTCCCAAGCGGTTTGGACTTGGAATCCAGAGATCCATCCATTTCGAACAGATTCCCCCAACTGGATTTGGGCATGTGCAAATCGTAGTGCTCTCGTTTGTCCGTTTTCTTCATCTAAATATACATCATCTTCATTCGTTTCTGCCACGAGGGGAGAATCTCCCGGTTTAAAACTCCACTTGTGGACCGACTGGCCAAAAGAAGTTTCTGATCTAAGATCCAAAATTTGGTTGGTGAGGAGGACCTGTGCGGTTACGGGTGAGAGAAATCCCGCAATGAAAAGGAATGTACACAGGTAACAAAAGAGTCTTTTCGAAAAAACCATGTCGGAAATCTTATAAAAATCAAAAGGAACTGGCAAGTATAAAACAATGGACAAAGTCATTGTGGAAAGTTTAGATTCTGATTTTTCAGGAATCATCACGGCACCTAACGGAAAAAAGGTGAACGTTTTTTTTGCCTATCCTGGCGATGAACTTCAAGTCGAATATGTCAAACGTAGACCAAGGCAAAGGTCTTTACGAATTTTAGAAACCATCCGTAACCATGATTGGAAACTCGTCCAATGCGATGTGTTTGGAGAATGTGGGGGTTGCACTGGCCAACACATAGATTACAAAAAACAATTAGAACTTAAATTTTCACCCATCCTCGAATCTTTCCAAAAAGATTTAGGAATATCCGTCACTCCTCTTCCTTCTCAACAAATTTACAAGTACCGATCGCGAATGGATTTCTCTGTTTTCCCTGGTCCTATCATCGGACAAAGGCAAAGGGGAAACTTTCGAAAGGTTGTTCCCATTACCTCTTGTTCCATCCAATCCGATTGGGCGAATGATGCCCTAAAAGATGTACAATCTGTACTAAACCAAATGCCAGAAGTGATTTGGGACAGGAGAAGCGAAGAAGGAGGACTCAAATACCTCACCATTCGTAAGGCACAAAATACAGATGATGGAATTTTAATTTTTACCTTTACCGATGGATATGAATCACATCCATCTATGGAAAATTTTCGTAACCTATGTTTGGAATCCTTAAAACAAAATTCATTATTATTTTGTTATAACAGACCTAAGTCGGAGGTTTCTGCTTTTGGAAGACCTGAAATCTTAAGAGGTAAGTCTACTTTTACAGAACAAGTTTTGGGAGAAACCTTTCAAATTCCTTTTGATTCTTTTTTCCAGCCGAATCCAACGGGGTTTTTACCAATCCTTTCTTTTATCAAAGAAAGATTGCCTAAATCAGGAAACAATCTCATCGATTTATTTTGTGGAAATGGTTTCTTCTCTTTGTTATATGGTGATTCTTTTAAAAATATAGATGGATATGAACTGACCGAATCCTCTATAACAATCGCATCTGCAACCTTTGAAAATCGTTATCCAAACAAATCCCATTCATTCCAAATCGCAAATCTATTTATGTCCACAGAACTTCTGAAACAAAAAGAAAACGCCACTTTGATTTTGGATCCTCCTAGGGCCGGTGCTGGGAAATTAGTAACTCAATGGATTCGTGATTTTGGGCCAGAGTTTGTATTCTATGTCTCCTGTAACCCTTACTCCCAAAAGGAAGATGTATCAACCTTCCTTCCGAATTATGATTTTGTGGATGGAATCCTAATTGATCCCTACCCGCACACTCCCCATACAGAATCGGTGCTTTTCTTTCGAAGAAAGACAGTATAAATCCCTTCACCAATTTTGAATTTCCTCCGAAATTAGAAGGGAGGGTACTATGAAGATTCAAAAATCGATTTTATTTTTATGTTTGGCCATCTTATGGCAAATCGGTTGTGCGAGTGTGATGGTAACCAACTGGACACCAGAAGATTCAGGTTTTAAAACAAAACCAGTTCGTGTATTACTCGGTTATGCGACCGATGAAGAAGTGTTTAAATCGACGGGTGAAATCATTGTTCGAGATGCAAACGACCTTACGATAAAAAAAGTTTACGACTTTTTATCTTTAAACCCCACGGCATTGAAAGCACCAATTTCCATTCAAAGCAATTCAGAATGGATCGAATACAAAGGTGTGAGTTACAGAGGCACAATTCTTCTCAAACCCATTGATGGAAAAATATTTATTATCAATTTAGTTCCTGTGGAAGCCTATTTATTATCAGTTGTTCCTTCTGAAGTAAGTGCTTCTTGGCCTAAAGAAGCGCTCAAAGCACAAGCGATTTGTGCTAGAACTTATGTTGTAAGAGAAATGTTAAATCGCAAAAAACTAGAGTTTGATGTAGATACTTCTACCAATACCCAAGTATACAAAGGAAAAAACAAAGAACATCGTAATACTTCGGAAGCAGTTTTTGAAACAGAAGGTCTTATCCTCATTCACAAAGGCCAACCGATCCAAAGTTTTTTCCATTCCAATGCTGGAGGTTATACGGAAGACCCAGCTAATGTTTGGGGAAGTCCTGTAGAATATTTAAAACCAGTTCCATCTGAATATGATAAAGATGGAGAGCAATATTCCTGGGAAGAAAAATGGAAAACAGATTTTATAAATACCAACTTACGCGATTTAGGTGTAGGTGAGATCCAAGATATTATTGTGAGTAGCCGATTCCCCTCTTCTCGTGTGAATGAAATAGAAATCATCGGAGCTTCTGGATCTAAAAAAATCAAAGCTACTGAGTTTCGAAAAAAGTTGGGAGCCACCAAATTAAAATCTACACGATTTGGAATTCGAAGAGAAGAGTCTGGTGAGTTCTATGTGAAAGGACTTGGCTCAGGACATGGAGTGGGAATGTCACAGTGGGGAAGTTTTGCCATGGCAAAAAGTCAGTTCAACCACAGGGAAATCCTACAACACTACTTCAAAGGAATCGAATTTGCAAGGATTGTAGCTAGGTAGTTTTTCCCCGTTTTTCGGTTTCCCTTTGTTCCTGGTTTAGGAATCTGACTTTAGGTTCCTAATCTTATGGCTACAGTTGAAGAATACCTCTCCCAAATCAAAGACCTGACGATTGTTCCGCCGGTCTTACTTTCCGTACTTTCCCTAGATGATGATAACGAACTCTCCTTTGGGGAATTAGAAAAAAAAGTCCAATCAGACCAAGTGTTAGTAGCAAGACTTTTGAAACTTGCGAACTCACCATTTTTCTCTAGAGGAAATCCTGTAGCTAACATGAAACAGGTGATCACTCGTCTGGGGTTCAAAACCGTTCGAAGTATGGTAGCGATGTCTATGACAGACTCGTTGTTTAGCCAAGGTAATTATAAAAAATTTAGAGATGAAGTTTGGGATCATTCTGTTGCCAAAGGAATTTTTGCACAAATTCTTTGTGAAGAAAAGAAATTCAAAAAAGAAGCAGAACTTGCCATCACTTGTGGGCTTATGCAAGATCTTGGAAGAATCGTACTCAATACGATTGATAGGACAAAATACATAGAAGTGTTAACGGAATTCCAAACCTCCGATGTTAGTTTGATTTCCTTAGAGAAAAAATTCTTTGGAGTGGATTCCTATGAAATGGGAAGTGCTGCGGCCAAACTTTGGAAAATGCCAACCATCATCATTTCTTCGATTGAGGATCTTTCCAAACCAGTTGCAGAACAATCAGCTCTCGGACAAATCATTGGATTTGCTGGTGTGATTGCAAAACTAACTGGTCATGGCAAACAAGAGCCAGGAACGGTAGAAAAATTAGAAGAATACAAATTGGCTCTTAGTCTTGAAATAGAAGACCAAAAAGCATTTTTAGCAGCGAAAGACGAAAAACTGAAAACAAACGAATTGTATCAGTTTTGTAGTACACTTTAAAAGTTTTTCCGGGAAACTAAACTTATCTTACGAGAAGGGTTTTACACTGAGAATTCTGTGTAACCCTTCTTTCCCCTTAATTTTTACAGGTTCCAATTCTTCATAACGGTATTTGTTCGCGTAATCTTCTGGAAGAAAATTATACAAACCTTCTGATACATATACATGCATTGGTTTGGCGATAGACTCAAGCCGGCTTGCCATATTCACAGTGTCACCAACGGCTGTATAAGATAGTTTTTGAAAGGAACCCACGTTTCCTACAATGGCTTTTCCCGAAGCCAATCCAATTCCTATCTGCGGAGTGAATCCATAAATCTGCAACCACTTAGGTTGCCAAAGTTCAAACACTTGCACCATTTCCACAGCACAATCCAATGCATTTTGTCTATGATCTTCTTGAAAAACAGGAGCACCAAACAAACACATAATGGAGTCACCGATGTATTTATCAATCATACCACCGTATCCCAAAATAACTTCTGTCATCGCGGTAAAATATTCATTTAAAAAAGAGATTACTTGTTCTGGTTTCATTTTTTCAGAAAGAGTCGTATAACCACGAATATCCGAAAATAAAACGGAGACTTCTTGTTCTTTTCCTTTTTGATCCAGAGAAAGAGTATTATTCATCAAACTTTCAACAATGATGGGGTCAACATACATACCGAAAACGTTTTGCATTTTCTTTTTTTCGGTTTCTAAATTCAATTTTTCTTCATATTCTTTTTCCAATTCCTTTTTGAACTTTTTAACCATCGTGTTCAAATCTTGGATTTCGGATTGGTTCATTCCATATAAATCTTGGAATCGTTTCAAACTATCATCCATTTGAATGGAAACTACTTTTTTACGGTATATCTCTCGGAACAAATTTCTAAATCGATGTTCCAAAACATTTTTCTTTAACCGCCGTTTGCTGAAATATTCATTAATTCCTAGTTGGAAGGCGTGGATAGGAAGTTGTTTTCCTTCGGCTTTTGTAAACACAACTACTGGAAGTTCAGAAGGGCCTGCAAGATCCATGATTGATTCTAAAACAGATTCAAGTGGATCTTCCAATTCTGGAAATTGGATTTCAGTGATTAGTAAATCATACTCTGCTTTTTTGATTTCCTCGGCGCCGTTTTCAAAAACAGAACGCCAAGTGAGTTCGATATAATCCCCAAACCACTCCACAAGTAGTTGGGA
The DNA here is from genome assembly GCF_004770265.1 of Leptospira congkakensis. Classification (NCBI taxonomy): domain Bacteria; kingdom Pseudomonadati; phylum Spirochaetota; class Leptospiria; order Leptospirales; family Leptospiraceae; genus Leptospira; species Leptospira congkakensis. The sequence continues at coordinate 164,930 of NZ_RQGQ01000009.1, read as the reverse complement.
AATGGTATCATAAGATTTTTTTTGCGGTTCTAAGACCAGGACACGAACGATTTCTTCTTTTTCTAAATCCACGCGCCTTATTATTCATTCTCTAAAATTTTGTGAAGCGCCTCTTGAAACCGGAAGGAAAATCTTCCCATTAAAAGACGAAAACCTTGTAAAATCACGTCTGGTCTTGGGGGATCTCCTGAAATATAAAGATCTGGTTCCGCAGGTCGGTTCCCCATGGGAAATAGTCCCCCACTCACCGCTTCCGTCCCGCAGGCAATGAGTGCCTTCGGTTCTGCCATCACTTCCCAAGCTGTCTCCAGTGGACCCACCATATTCTTTCCGACAGGCCCTGAAAAAACAATAGCATCCGCATGTTTGGGACTTGCGACACAACGAACCCCTTCTCTTTCGGAATCAAAAACTGAATTAAAAGAGGCATTCAGTTCCGATTCCACAGTGTTGTTTCCTGCAGCGGCAACCTCTCGGTATAGGAATCCTCTTTTTTTGGTTAATTCTCGGAACTTCTCTTGATTTGCAGTCAGTGAAGAAGGTAAGTCGCTTACTTTTTCCATTCGCCCAGAAATGTAAGTGACTTTCAATTCATCACGACTTAAGGCAAAGGTATAAATAAAACCAGAGTTCCTAAGTTTTCCATCCGAACACTCTGTACAAAGTCCACATTGCAAACATTTACCGTAATCAAATTGAACTTCTGTTTCCGATACAATTCGAATTGCTTTTGTAGGACAAACTTCTGCCGATGAGGATAAGGATTTGTTTCCCTCCTTCAACTTTGCCGTAGGAACGGGAATTCCGCGACTTGTAGGATGGATGGGAGAAGCTGTATTAAAATTTAATACATTTTTTGGAAAAACAAAACTTTTTAGTTCATATAAAAAATTCATAAATCAAACCCAACATAACTAAGATTAAACGATTTATTGTTCAAAGGAAAATCACCAACTTGTTCTCCACGAACAGCGAGTTCAAGTGCATGCCAATTTAGAACCGATGGATCACGGATATAAGAATTTTTTACAAATCCATTGGTATCAAAATCTAAAGAAACAAGAACTGGGCCTCGCCATGCTTCCACACTTGCCGTATAAATTCCCGCTTTTGGTTTCCATTCTTTCCACTGACTTGGTTTGCCAGCAGAATCATTTTCCGACCATAAAGATTCAAAGTCCAAGTCATCCAAATGTGATTCGATCCATTTTAAGGATTGTTCAATTTCCGTATAACGAATGTACATACGAGCCCAAACATCTCCATTATAATGATGATGTTCTTCCTTTAGTGGTAAAGGAACCCAACCTGGATAATCAGGATTCCCGATTCTTAAATCATCACTGACTCCGGCCATTCGAGCCACCATTCCCGAAAAGCCATGTTTTTCTACATCCAGTTCGGAAATAAAACCACAACCTTGCATTCTTTCTTTTAAAGTAGAAACAGAAAGGGCCCGTAAAATTTGAGGACGAACTTTCTTAAAATAAACCTTCTTTAAATTGAAAAAAGCATCTTTTGCTTGTTTGGCGGATATACGTCCATTGACACGAACTCTTCCTGGACGAACTGCAGCTTTTCCAAATCGATTTCCAGTCCATGTTTCCATAAGACCAAGGGCAGCCCCTCTATCTGTGACACAGACACCATACAACGGATAATATCCAATATCCTCCGAAATACCACCCAAGTCACCGATATGAACAGCAATTCGTTCTAATTCAACGAGAAAGGAACGAAATAAGCTAATATCTTTTGAAATTGATATTCCATACATTTCTTCGTAGATTTTACTAAAAGCGGTCGCATAACCAACACTAGTATCACCTGAAATTGTCTCTGAAAACGGCATAACTTCCAATACAGATTTACCAACCATTTTTTCTCGGATGGCTCTGTGTTGGAAACCCAATCGAATGGTTAGGTGACGAATCACTTCTCCTTCCACCACAAAACGAAAATGTCCAGGTTCAATGATTCCCGCATGGATTGGACCTACTGCATGAGAATAATTTCCTTCATGAAAAGGAACATGTAGTCCATGATAACTCAGATCCCTCACAACACCGGTTTTTTGATGGAGAGAGAGAGTTTTTCCTCTGTTATCAGATAAATAATCTTCTTCTTTTAATTCAGAATAATCTTCAAGACCCATATCCTGTCCAAAGGCATGACGGACAAGCCAAACTGGATACTGAGGATCTAACAAAAAATCAATATTACTTTTTTTAGATTTTACTTCTTCCCGAATCATTTTTTGATCGCGGATGACAAACTGGTGATAAACACCATCAAAATTAGTAAGGCCTGTTATCTTTTCCATATATATTCTGCCAATAAATAGGTTAAACCATATGTACCAACACATACAGTGAACAAAAAACTAAACCAAAAGAATACCAAACGAGTTTGTAATATTCCGTAAACACCCGGTTCAAAATTGCGATTGGGCAACCGAACAAGAGGTAAAACTTTATTGAGTGCAATAAAGAAAAAGACAGCACCTACAATTGGAAAAAGAAACAAAAAGAACATTTTCTGTTTGATGGCGATTTCAATAACTTTTAAATCCAAAACAAAAACTGGAGACAAAGGAAACACAAAGGCAACCAGTAGAGCCAGTAAATACATATACAACGCTTTATGACTGAGAGAAGATGTTTCTAAAATCTGAGAAATATTCCTTTTACCAGCATCCATCCGCAAAATTCCCATAGAAAGAAAAACTAAAAGTTTTACGAGAACCGTTGTTGATAATAAAAAATAAAACATATCATCAGTTACATCTAACCATAAAAACAAAGTTAACATCCCTGTATGGAAAAGAGCAACTTTTGCTGATATTCTACGAATGTCTTCACGAGAAAATAAAATCAATGTAGAATAAAGGATGGTTAAAATTCCAATAAAAAGAATTCCGTTGGCTGCATTGATCGCATGGGGATTAATTTCCCTTTCTAACTGAACGAGTGGCCGAATGGCAAGAACCACACTCACTGGCACAAAAGACGCAATCAATGAAGAGATTTGGCTTGGACTCTCAGCATAAGTATCCCCTACCCAAAAATGGTTTGGCACAAGTCCCAGTTTTCCACTGTATCCATAAACAGTTAGCAAAATCCCAGTTTCAATCAAAAGTCCACTTTGACCCACTAACCCTTGTTTTAGAGAATTAAAATCTAAATTTTCCAAAGGAGTTGATGCAAAAAGTAAGATCACAATTCCTAAAAATGCTAAACCAAGTGCAAAGGAGTTGATTAACAAAAACTTCCAACCAACGTGAAATGAACGTTCTGTTCCACTAGAGGAAATCAACAAAGCACCAAATAAGGTTGAGGCTTCTATCAAAATCCATTTCAGAACAATGTTGTCAGTAAACCAAGAATAGAATAATGAAACAAAGAAACCAATTTTCAAAAGGCTCCAAAGCCAGATCCGAGTTTGTCCCTTAGTTGGTGCAAAGATCGAAACAAAAAAGATTACAAGAAAGGCAATGACACCTGAAAGATAAAATAATTCTTTCATCATAGTTTTCTCTCCTTGGTATGCATATGCGGAGAGAGTTGTAAAATTCCTCCAGAGACAATAACAAGAATAGCATCCAAAAAAGATCCAAACTCAAGTCCAACAGGAAGGCCTTTATCCAAAACCATGGTAAGGACAAAAATTCCATTTTCAAAAACACAAAATCCGGCGATGAGAGCAAGCCAGTTTCGCCTAACAACAAAACAAAGGATGCCAACATACACGAGTAAAATTACGTAAATGAGTCCAATTTTATGAACAGGAATAGAAAGAACAGAAACTCCTTCTGTAATTTTGACAGCAAGGACAAGCCCAAGCACCATAAAAAGCAAAGTTGCCAAGTATCCAAACCTTGGTGCTGTACTTTCGTTCATTTTGGATTTATTCGCAGTCCAGTTAAGAACCCAAGGAGTGAGAATTCCTTTAAACAAAACGACCATTACAATGAGTGAAATTGCATGTTTCCAATCTTCTTTATGAGTTTGCAAAACAGGGAAAACTAACAGAAATCCTTGTGCGCTCAAAAAAAATATAATTCGACTCAATCGGTTTTCAACCAAAACAACAACACCGGTGAGGAGTAACAATAGATAGATAAAATCGTATATCATAATCAACCTTAAGACAATTTAACCAAAGTTCCCAATATCAAAATTGCTATAAAAGTAAGCCCCATAAACTCAGGAATCCAAGTCCATTTCCTTCTGACACTATTTGATTCCCAAAACCCAAGAATGATCGCAAGTAGTATCACCATAGGTGCAATCATGAGTTCACGTGCAAAAATACCTAATCCTTCATTTTCAAATAACTTTGAATGTTCCAAAGCCAATTTTACCAGAAAAACAAGCAAGGTGGATAGTTTTATAGAACTTGCCAAATCAAATGCACCCAACTGTTTTCCCGATGCTTCCAAAATCATTGCTTCATGGACCATGGTTAACTCCAAATGAGTTCTAGGATCATCAAACGGAGGTTTTGCGAGTTCAGCCAAAATAGCAATAAAAGATAAAGAAAGAAAAAGTAATCCAATCAATGCCCCTTGTGGGCTCACTGAAATTTCTATATGAGATTGAGCAGCAAGGATCATTAAGATAAAGGTAGGTTCTGCCATCACAGAAAGTAAAATTTCCCTACCAGAGGCCATACCTCCAAAAGAGGACGCTCCTTCCATTGCAAAACTCACGTAAGCGAATCTATAAAGTGCAAGGAAAAAAGGAATCAGAATGAAAGGAGCCCATTCAAAAAGAACCACACTCCAAATCATTAACGCCGAAAACAATGCCACCCTCGGTGCCAAATGTGTAAAATCAGATAAATTAGTATGGGAAATCGGAGTTTTCCGTAGCGATTTATCAACTTCCCAAAAGAACTGAAGTAACTTTGGACCCCGCCTACCTTGTGCGAATGCCCGAACCTTCCGAATAATGCCCGTTAGCAAAAAAGGAAGTATCAGAAACAAGGATATTAAATAAATATAATATAATGTATTTTCCATCTATAGTCCCCCAAAATCGCCCAAAATCAGAAGAGAAAAAATAAAAATCAGAAACATAGAGGAAATTGCCAAATATTTACTAACGTCTTCATCTTTCGGATGATTGGTTGCTGAAACAAACCTTGTCCCTAATTTAAAAAAATATGTAATTCCTTTGATTAGGAATGTATCTATTTTGGATTCCCCAAGTTTATTTAAAAAATACCTACCGAGAGAATTTCGCAAAGGTTCCGAAAATACGGAAGTTGGAATGGAAAGTTCGTGACCACTATACCCTCCTCCACAATCCCAATTTTTTGTTTTTGGTTCCCCGTATCGTTTCAACTGATAACGGTCATACATGCGGAAAACAAAAATAGTCCCAACCGTAATATAAGAAACCAAAGATACTATCCAAAACCATTCACTTAACATTTCATCAACGAATGGACTTAACATTGGTAACCTTACAAAGTATGGTAATACTAATGGGAAAATAAAAATGACTAAAGCCAAACTAAACAAAGAAATGATTACCCATGTTCGTTGTTTTGGGCCAAATGGTTGGATATTAATATCTTTACTCGGAGTTGACAAAAACAAACTCATAAAGAGTTTTATATGCGCAAATCCGCCTAATACAATCCCAAAGAAAATAAAAATCATAGAAGGTAGAAGGAAAACGGAACGACCAATGGGAAGATCCAATATTCGAGCATTCAAATAAAAGTATGTTGCTTCCGAAACAAATCCCAAAGTGCCAGGTAGAACGGCATAACTAAATGTTCCGGCCCCAACTAACAAAGGAGATATACCAAGCAACCGACCAATTCCTTTTAATTCATCACTAGAACTTGAATTCTTGAGCCTAGCAACCATACCTATCGAAAACAATTGAAAGGTTTTAGAAAAACAATGATGAAACAAACTTAAGAAAAATAAAATTCGAAAGGAATTACTTAAATTCATAAGTTCCGCATCTACAGAAAACTGAAACATTCCCGCGATAATCAAACACAACCAAAGAAAATTGATCGATTCAACCGAACTATAGGCTAAAGAAATTTTAGGGTCTTTATGAAAGAAACTAGTGATTCCGCCGAAAAAAATCCCGAGAGCAGCAAGTGGGAATAAAATTTGATATATGATAGGATCTAACTGGTTAGGTAAAACATAACGATAAAAAAGTAATAAAGGGAAAACTTCCAAAACACCTGCAAACGAACCCAATGCATGTGACGGCCCACCTTCATTCACTTTAGGGATCCATAAATGAAATCCAGAAAATCCAGATTTAATCAAAAGACCAATTAGTAAAAGTATAATCCCTACGTTGTCACCATCGGGTAACATGACCCAAGCGGATAAAAATAAGGCGGCAATTCCAGAAGCCAACAATAAGGAACCTAAACTTTCAATTTGTTTTTTTCCAAACTCCGTTCCTGAATAAATTAGAATCGTCGAGAAGGATGTTACTTCCAAAGCAATGGGAAGAATGAGTGATTTGCCAGATAAATAACAAACACCAAGAGCAGACCAAAAAATTATATAACCAATGGTGACTTTATTTTTTTCCTTTGGTTCATACGACTGAACCAACATAAAAGAAGAAAAGCCGATATAAGCCTGAATGACAAGACCAACCAAAATCGGAAAATCAACCGACAAAACATCATAATTAGAGCATAAGAATATAACTAACGGAGAAAGCGCAGATATACCCACCAAAACAGACCTGAAGATTGAAATCCTTTCATCTTCTAACATAACTACCTCAAAAACTAAATTTTTAGAGAAAAAATAATGTTATGTGAAACTGGGTGGACCACGGCGGTCAGGAAATTTGAAAGAAATATAACTAGGAGAGCGATGTGTAGAAATTAGGGAAATAAAGGAAAAACTAACAGAAATGTAAACAGGTAGGGACGAAATGTGCAGGAAACTTTCTTCTTCCCCAGGAGATTCTTCCGAATTTTTTTCATTGGAAAAATTTTCACCAGACTCCGCAAACTCCACAACAGAAACCCAAGGTTGTGACTTCCCGATAATCGAAACTGATATTAGCAGAATGAAAAATATACGTGCTACCAATCAGTTTGACCTCTATCTTGATAATCCCTATGGTCTTATAAATGGGAAGTTATTTTTAATGGACGAACAAAAAAAAGAATCAACAACGAAAATTGCCATAAAAATGGAACATGTAGATAAAACCTTTAGGCAAGGTGAACTAACTTTTCCTATTTTGAAAGATATCTCCCTTGAAATTGCTGAGAAAAAACTAGTTACCCTTATGGGTCCGTCGGGTAGTGGGAAGTCAACTTTACTCAACATCCTGTCTGCAATTGAAACTGCAGACTCAGGTAAAATCGAAGTTTTTGGAAACCAGTTGTCCGAAACAACAGAACAGGAACTTACAAATTACAGACGCAAAACAATTGGTATAGTCTTTCAATTTTTTCACTTATTTCCTTATTTATCAGCACTTGATAATGTAGCTTTGCCTCTTCATCTCTCTGGACTCACAAATTCCGCTGCCAAAAAGAAAGCAAAAGAAACCCTTTCGTTAGTTGGGCTAAGTCACAGGCAAGAATTTACTCCTAAAGAAATGTCTGGCGGGGAAAAACAAAGAGTGTCCATCGCAAGGGCAATCGTCCACCAACCAAAGTTAGTTTTTGCTGATGAACCCACTGGAAATTTGGATTCATCCTCTTCCGAAATGATTATGAAATTATTCGAAACTTGTGTTAAAGAGTTGGATATATCTGTATTTCTTGTGACTCATAACGAACAAATTGGACAATCTGGTAACATAAATCTTCATCTGTTGGATGGGAAAATTCAATCAAAATGAAAAACGTTTTTTACGGATTTATCTTTGGATATTTTAAGGATCATATCCCAAAAATTGGATTATCAATCCTTGGAATTAGTTTAGGAATTGCTCTTTTTGTAAGCACACAAATCAATTCTTGGCGAGCCGAACAAACGGTCATTGATCAAATGATCGGCTACTCTTCCGAAAATTTTATAGGGCGTTATGTAACCAACAACCAAAACCAAGGAGCCTCTGAAGATTTTTTAAAATTACTCGATTCGCAAATATCAGAAAATTTAAAACTTGAACCAGAGTTACAAACTAAAGCGATTCTCACTCTACCCAATGGCCAAATCATTAGTCTTCCCGTTATCGGAAAAGATATTCTTCTTTCTCAAACCTTACTACAACCTCAAAACAGAAAGGATAAAATTCCCAAGTATCTGATCAGCCAGGCACTTGCTGACAAACTCTTATTGGCAGAAAACAAAGAAATTATATCTATCTGCGACAACGATATTATCATAAAAAACGAAGACTTTCATATCTTACCCGCCGATGGTATCTTCCTAGTTATGGACATTGCAAGATTACAATCAATTTGTAATCTCAACCATCACATAACTTCAATATGGTTGATTCAGGACAAAAACAATCATTTACCCAAAAATATCCAGCCAATTCATTCAGAAGATTGGACTTATGAATCAAAAGAAACTTTGATCGAACGTGCAGGAATTGCATTAAGTTCTTTAAAAATTAACCTAACAATTGTATCTCTAGTTTCTGTTTTAATTTCTTTTTTTATGGTATCCAATATGTTTACCGGAATTTATCTCGAAAGAAAATATGAATTCGGAATTTTATTATCGATAGGCACAAACAAAATCACCAATTTTTTATTATTTTTAACACAAGCCATTGTCATCGGATTTTTGGGTGGAGTGGTGGGAACACTATTCGGAATTTTCATTGCAAACACAAACCTCATCACAACGGTTAACACAATTACTGACTCCAATCAAATCCGATCCTATAGGGACATTCCACTCTCCATAATTTTTACAGGACTCAGTATTTCGATTTTTGGTTCCGTATTGGCATCCATTTACAATTCCTATAAAACAATCCAGATACTTCCCATTGATCTTATCCGAGAACGTGATCTTCAAAAAGAAAAACCATTTTTAGGACTTTCAAAAAGAACAAACTTCTTAATAGCAATTTTATTCATCAGTTTTGGAATTATCTTTGGGTTGATTCGATTTGCAAAACAAATGGCTCCCGGGATGGTTGGAGTCGGGTTTGTCATCATTGGTTTTGTTTTATTAATTTTTCTAATAATCCCTTTTTTAATTAGTATTTTAGACAAAACTCTTTCTAAGTTTCATTTTTCCCCAAGTATTGAAATTGGGATCAAAGAGATTGGAACCGAACCATGGAAATATGGCCTCACGGCATCAACCATCATGCTATCAACTTCTCTTGTTCTCACGTTAACCAGTTTAACTGATAGTTACGAACATTCTTTGGTTCGCTGGGTTGATGCAGAAAACAAATCAGACTATTCATTAATTAATGAAAAAAAATTAAATTCGGGTGACCCAGGTGTTCCGGTTGCATTATTCGAATCCATGAAAGTAAACCAAAACTTTCAGTCTATAGAACCTTTCTATGTTGATTCCAAATTCATTGTCAACGGAAAGTATTTCACCTTACACGTATTAAATTTTGAAAACAACTATGACAAAAACCAATTGATCGTTTCAAAAAACCTTTGTTTTTTAGAGAAAATTTGTAAGGGGGATTTCGTAAAAATTAGTACAGACTTAAACTCTCAGGTCTCAGTAAGAATCCAAGACCAAAAAGAACATTTTTTCTCAGAAAGAGGAACGATAATGATGGATTATTCCTTTTTTCAAAAGAACTTCAATTCAAAGTTCCTTAATTCCATTCGAATTTCGAAAAGCAGCCAACTAACGCACGAGGAAACAAAAACAATTCTTCAAAAATTAGCAAAGGAAAATGAATTAAAATATATAAATATTATTGAACTTAAAAAACTATATTTAGAGGGAATGAACCAAGTATTTTCAATCTTAGATACATTAAAAGTTTCAGCTCTTATCATTTCAATCCTTGCCTTAACCACCTCACTGGTATATTTTATAAAAGAGAAATCAAAAATTTTAGCAGGACTCAAAGCAATTGGAATGGATTCGTTTCAAATGTTTCAGATGATTTATTCCCAAGCATTGTTCCTGGTTACCTTAGGTTTTTTTGCAGGTATATTCAATAGCCTCATCCTCTCCCCTATAGTCATTTTTGGAATCAATCGAAATGCCTTTGGATGGATTCTCGATTTCCAGTATCCGCTACAGTTTGTAGTAAAACTCCCGATTCTAATCCCCTTAATCACATTTTTTATTTGTCTTCTACCATTCTACTTTCTAAAACGAATGAAAATTTCAAAAGAACTAAAATATGAATAATTCTTTACCGAAAAAGCGCTACTCGTAACTTCTATTCATGGCCGGAAGTATCAAAGTTTGTTTGGAACTCGCAGATTTGATTCGAAAAGAAAATCTCGAATCAAGAGAAAAAATCCCAACATCAGATACACATTTACGAATATGGTCTTCTCAACTGTCGAGAACAGAGGAAGACTTAAGAAAATTACTTACAGCATTAAGAGACAGCCATCATATTTTTATTGTGTCAGTGGTTGCTCCCGATCCGAACTTATTTGTTTATGGAGAAGATGCTTACGTTTTTGCAGAACCATTCATTCTAAACGAATTAAAAAAACACTCCGAAGATAACCTGGAAAAACTTTACGAGGCGAGTAACTATAAAAGAAAATCTGCATTCCAAATCACAAGAGAGTTATTTCCTAAAATCAAAGAATTCAACAACACTCCCCTAGGTAGATCTATCAACGTCTCTGTGATGTTAGAAGAATTCCAAAGGATGCTTACGGCTCAAAGTTATGAATACACTGACCAATGGCGCCGAAACAAACTTCAAGAAATTTTTAAAGATGAAATTAACGCTGCAGAAGAACTAGCAAACACAACTTCGACCAGAGATTTTGACCCCACTAAACGTGCCGTAGACCAACTAAAAGAACAAGGTCCAAAAGAAAAAATTGATCAAAACTGGGTGAAGGCAAAAGAAAACTTTTCTACCGAATTTTTATTGCGGGTTCATTTTAGAAAATATGAGTTTGATATTGTTAAAAAATTAATCCAATCGGGAAAACTGAAAGATGAAAAAGACATCAAATACGTTCGTGACACTCTCCAATTGATGGAGAACCGATTAGAAGAAGACAACCTTTTGAAAAGATATGCAACAGAGATGATCGAACTCAGAAGATATGCCCAAGCAAAATTAAATATGCTTAGGCAAGGCGTTGGCTCAAAACAAGAAAATTAATTCTAAAATTAGCTTTTAAGCCAGCCCGATTTATCTAACTGAATATATACTTGGAAGAAAAACACTACTAAGCTGATAAAAATCATTCTTCGTTTCAATGAAAACTGGCTAATTGTATGATTTTGTTTTTCTGGCAAATAAAGAAGATAAATGATTAAATTTATATTAAAAAATAAACCTAAAAACTCTGGTGAAAGTATTGGTAATTTCTCTTTAATAACCGGTATGTACATTCCAATGAGTACGAACAAACTAGGAAAAAAGTATATCGGTGTTTTTAGATTCCATAATCTATCTTCCGTTAAATCAACAACTCGTTTGAGACCAGACTCTTTTTCTAAAGTAGAAACAAGTTCTTCCTGTAATGCAACATTCACAATAGGGTGAATTTTTTCTGTTGTTTCCAAAACTACACGATCATATCCACGAAATTTATCGGTGGTAATCGACTCTAGGTCTTTAATTCGAATTGTCGCACAATTTCCATTTGCGTCGAATTGTTTAAGCGATCCACCTTCGAGCTCAATTCTTCCAGAGGAAAGGATTTCAACTTGTTTAAGAAAGTTTTTCCTCAAAAACCAAAAAAACAAAGCCAACATCGGAAGGAAAATAGTAAAAAATTGAACTCTTCCTTCTTTTGGCACCTGTAAACTGTTATATGAAACAAAAATTACGAAAAGGGCAATCACCACCCACGTTCTTCTTAATAATTTGTTTCTAAACAAATTTACATCGTAATGAAATGTCTTTTGTATACTCATTAAAAAAACTCACTTTTGCGAAAGATTGACTCCATTTGAATTCCAGAGTTTTCTAAGTTTTCTGCACCACCCTCTTCCCGATTCAATATGCAGATACCTTTCGTCACTGAAATTCCAACTTCTCTCAAAACTTGGACTGCCTTCAGAGTAGATCCACCTGTAGTAATTACGTCATCAACGACCAAACAAGATTTTATTTCCTTCCAGAACCCTTCAATTTGTTGGCCAGTCCCATGACCTTTTGCTTCTTTCCTTACCACCAAAGGGTAAACGAGTTTCCCTTTCTTCTGATAAGCTAAAGCAATTGAATAGGCCAAAGGATCTGCGCCAAGAGTGAGTCCCCCCACTGCCTGGAATTCGACATCCAGTTTCGGAATGATTTCTTCTACAAAACACTCAGCTAATATGGCCAACCTTTCCGGATGGAGAGTGATTTCCTTACAATTTAAATAATGTTGGGATTCTAGGCCGCTGGCGAGTCGAAAAGGAGTCTCTGAAAAGCGATATACATACGATTTCATCCACTCAAAGAGTTGATCACGATACTTTTGGGACATATTCCAATTATTTTTCCAATTCCGCCTCGGGAAGTATAATTTTATCTTGAAGAGATTAAATAACTGACTAAAAAAGGTAAGTGACTTACTTTTTACAGTCACTTTCGAATGTAAGTGAGTTTATAAAGAAAGCCACTATATAAAGTAAGTCACTTTCAAAATAAAGCGACTTACCTAATTTCTCTCTCAAAATTTCATCCAAATTCCCGATTTGATCTAAATTTGATCGAAGGGAACTGATTTTGGACCAAAACGGAGAAGGAAAACCTCTATGGAAATGATCACAATGAGAATCCCTCTAAGGGAACGAAAGAAGCAAACCATTCAGACTTCAGTTTTGGAAGCGGCAAAGGAACTATTTCAAAGAAAGGGATACTCGGCTGTCACCGTATCGGAAATTGCCGACCATGCAGATATTTCCGTAAAAACACTTTTTACTTACTTTCGATCCAAGGAAGATCTCGCCTTCCAGGATGAAATATTATTTTGCGATGAACTCATTCAAAGCCTACTCGGGAGAAAAAAAGGGGAAACGCTATTCGAAGCATTCAAACAATTCCTCTGGAATTTAATCCAATCGATCGACCCCGAAGATCTAGTGGATTCTTTGCCTGGTTTTCATCCGTGGATGGATAGTCCTGAGTTAGAACAAAGATATTTATTACTTTGGGAACATTATGAAGTGAGACTAGCTGACGCCTTACAATTAGAAACTGGTGGCGGGGAATTCAACCCAGTTTTGAGGGTGGTTTCTGGTCAAATGGTGTCCGTTATACGGATATTAGGTTCAAAGGCTTTTAAAGACTATTTAAAACCAATCCCAATTGCACTTAGACACCGTGCTTTGGAAAAATGGTTACTTGGATCCTTAGAAATGGTATCTGGGATCCAAGCTTATTCCAATCAATACTGATGATTCAGTATTGATTAATCAACGCGTGTTTTATCTGCTAAAGTGCCAAGGAAAAGAACTATTTTTTTGGTCTCTTCGTCAGAAAGATCCATTCCTAATTGATGGAAAGCCATCTTTTGAACAGCTTCATCTAATGTTTTCACTTGACCGTCATGAAAATATGGTCCAGTGAGTGTAATATTTCTAAGGCTTGGTACTTTGAAGAAAAACTTATCTTCCGACTTTTTAGTTACATTATAAAGTCCAAGGTCAGCTGTTTTGTATTCATTTACTTGACCAATCTTTCTGTAAGAATTTGCTCCAAGTAAATTTCCAGAATGACAAGATGTACATCCTGCTGCTAGAAAACTTTTGAATCCCTCTTGTTCTTCTTTAGAAATACTTTTATAGTCACCATTGATAAAATCATCAAATCGAGAAGTTGTCACAAGTGTTCTTTCGAATGCCGCGATCGCACCTGCTAAGTTTTCGTAAGTCACTGGAGTTTTATCACCAGGAAATGCTTTTGCAAATAGGGTTGGGTAGTCAGCATCTTCATTAATTCGTTTTAAAACTTCTTTTTCTGAAGGCATCGCCATTTCCACAGGATTGAGGATCGGTCCTTTTGCTTGGGCTTTTAAGTCTGCCGCACGGCCATCCCAAAATTGAACAAAGTGAAAACCTGCATTTAAGACAGTAGGAGAATTTCTATCTCCATTTTTACCGAAAGCCCCAGGGGAAGTGGATAGATTGTCCACACCAGCGCCCTTACCTTCCACATTGTGGCAGGAATTACAGGATTGGGTTTCATTTAGAGATAACTTTTTCTCGAAATAGAGCTTTTTCCCAAGGGAAATTAGTTCTTCTGTATCATTTTCGGAACCAGGCATTTTTGCCGGTAACGCACCGATGATTTGTTTTGCTTTCACTTGCAAATCTTTGGTTTCTTGCGATGGCCCACAATTTGCGAGCGATACGAATAGAAGGGAGAGAAGAAAAGGTGTAAATATTTGTTTGAGCATATCGATCCTCTAGACGGATAGTCCCAGAATTTAGGCGGAATCGGCAAGTTAGAAATATTATACAATGAGTCTAAAATTAGAATCATATTAATTGTATCCAAACTGAACAATTTGAATGGTTCTAACCCAAGTGCAGACCCAAAAAAGATCAGGGAATCATCAATTTACGGCAAATGGATGTCCCATCGGTTAAATCTCGGTGACAAACAGGAAAAACCAACCCACTTTCAATATTGGCACGATTTATGCTTATAGTTTCTTGAGAATTTTAGGAGCTATTTATGTTGAATACAAGAAGAACTGACCGCATTGAATCATTGGATTGGGACGATTTGGTTTTGAAACTTTTTTCAATCAATGAGAACCCTGAATTCCTAATCGCAAAAATTGGAAATATTTCGGAACTCGGTGTGAGCGGAAGTTTGGTTCAGGACATCCATCTCAAAGATCGTGATTATGTTACCGGAATCATTGAAAGTGATCTGACTCGATCCAGAATTTCCTTTAAAGGCAAAGTGGCTTGGATCAAAGAAACAAACCAAGGTTCGCATTTTGGAATCAAATTTTTGGAAGAATTGATTTTACCTAATTTTATCATCGCTAGATCCATCGCAGAATCAGCCGCCTAAGGGCAAAAAAATCAAGATTCAAAGTCGGATTCTTACGAGAATCTCTCGATTTGCGAGAAACTTAGTCCGATATTAATGGGGAAGCTATGTCCCAAGTCAAACATTTGATATCCTGGCAAGATTGGAGTGATGGAGAAATCCAAGAACTCCTAGAATTTGCAGTTTATGTAAAGAAAAACCGAGTTTATTTTTCCGGACATATGGCAGGCCGTTCGCTTGCGATGTTATTCCAAAAAACCTCAACAAGAACGAGGGTTTCTTTTGAAGCAGGAATGACAGAACTCGGGGGACATGCAATTTTCCTGGATTGGATGGCTTCCAACTTCCTTTTATCTGATATCGATTTCGAAGGGAAATACCTTTCTAGTAACGTTGCTGTCATCATGGCAAGACTAAAAAGACACGAAGACTTATTGGTATTAAAATCCGGTTCTACTGTTCCTGTTATCAACGGATGTTGTAATTTATTCCATCCATGCCAATCTCTTGCGGATATACTTACAATCGTTATGGACTCACCAAATGATTGGAAAAAGAAAAAACTTTGTTATATTGGCGTACATAATAACGTAGCAAACTCCTTGATTGAAATTACGGCTGCACTTGGAATCCACCTAACTTTAGTAACTCCTATTGCTTCTGATGAATCCATTGTAAAAGCATCGATCGAAAGAGCGAAACAAAAAGGAACTATATCATGGGAAACAGATGTTAAAAAAGCTGTTTCTGATGCTGACTATGTGTATACGGACACTTGGGTAGATATGGAATTCTTCAATGATCCGAAATTCCAAAAGGAAAAAGAAGAAAGAATCCAATTGATGATGCCCTACCAAGTAAATGCAGAACTACTTAAAAATACAAAAGCAAAAGTTATGCATGATATGCCGATTCATTCTGGTTATGAAATCACTAGAGAGATGGTAGAAAGTGATCGTTCGATTATTTTTACGCAGGCAGAAAACCGACTTGATGCTCAAAAAGCAATTATACTGAAACTTTTAGAAAACCACGGTTAATCCCACCTAAACTTGATAAAACGAATTATCAATTTAGGTAGGTAACTTTTTGATTAATTCTTCAATAAATAGATCTGAATTGATGAATTTGATTTAGAATCACTAGAAGATTCTTTTTCCCCAATAATAGGCAAAACGGAATTGGAATCTAAAGATTCTTTTGCTATCATTGATTTGATTTCATCATAGCGGCGTTTGAGAAGTCGAACCTGAAAACCAACATCACCCGTTGGATTCACTTTACCATACAAAACAATTTGAACTTTTTCTTCAGATTTTAAAATCTTTTGGCTTAGTGATACCAATTTATTCTCAGAATCACTTGTTAGTCGATGATCATCAGGTTCAAATGAAATGGTTTCGACTGGATCAGCATTCCCCACAGATTTCCAAAAAGCAAGTTTTGACTTTGTTAGATTTCCATCCCCTTCTCCCACTGATTTCATCGATTTTTCTACTTGGTCCCAAGGACAAGACCGAATGTAATCTGTAGATGAATTTAGGGAAACCAGAAAACCAATAGCTGTAATTCCAATGTCCCAAGGTTTTGCATAGGATTTTGTTTCAAATACATATTCGTTATTTGTAATATCAAAAGATTTTGTTCTATAGAACGGCAAAAGGAACAAAATCCTGTAAGTCCGAATTTCAGTCTCTGTAGGCTGGCACTCGGGAGTGGAGTTTACTTTAAGATGGGAACGAGTTTCTAGTGGAATTCCTTTCCATGCACAGGAAAGAAAGGTAAAAAGGAATACGAAGATGGAAAGTTTTTGAGCCATACAAATCCTAAAATCAAAGAATCTTGTTCATATAATGTTTGTAATGTTGAATTAGACAAGCAATATTTGAAATGTAAACTTAAGATAAACTAGTTTTATATTTTATTATAAACGAAATAACAACTGCTAAATTGAATCTTCAGCAGAATCTTTACGATTGATCATCCATCCACTAAACCCATCTAAAAAGTATAAAAAATCTATTTTATCATCGTGATCAAAATCAAATTTCTGCAAGGCTTCATCGTAACAACGAAACCAAACTGCCCTTTCTTTTTCAGAAATCGGAAATATGAAATGCCGCATCCGCATCCGAGCCGGACCCCATTTTTCGATATATATACTTGGGCCACCTAACACCTGGATCATAAAATCAGCCTGTTTTTCTTTAGCTAAATCCCAATCACCTTTAAACATCCATTTGATTTCTGAATTCGCCACCAGATCATAAAAATCAGAAACAAGTTTGCGAATTGCTACCTCACCCCATTTTTCAAAAAGGAATTTAACGTTCGGGCTAGGGGGAGGTGGTCCACCGGGGGGAGTGTAAATATCGTTCGGATCCAAATCGATAGTCAGTATCGCGAAAGGGACAGGAAGGGGAAGTCGAATTTTCGACCGGAGCCGAAGGCGGAGCCCGGACTTGCCCGGCCCCGAGGGACGAGGGGTTCGCCCCCCAAAATCCAAAATAAATCATCTAAGTTTCTATGGGAACCAGCTGTAAAAAGTAACTGACTTTCCTTTTGTGATTTCTAAGAGGAGAACCTCCATTCGGATTTTGGGATTAATTCCTGGACGATAGGTAAAATTCGCAAAACTTGGTAAAAAATTCCGAAAAAGGTATACTAAATGGCACTGACTCACCCGCAATCCGCACTCTTTGCAGGAGAAAAACCTTTCCCTATCATCCCTGCTTGTGAACACTTCGCTGGATCTGAAAAACTCATCACGAAAGCTCTCGAGTTACAAAATAAACTCGGTGGACTTTTCGATATCACGATGGACTGCGAAGACGGTGCCCAAACGGGGAAAGAAAAAGAACACGCAGAAATGATTGTTCGCATTCAAAATTCTGAACTCAACAAACACAAAATGAGTGGTGTTCGTATTCATGATTATACTAACGAACATTGGCGCGGTGATGTTGATATCATTGTTCCAGGTGCAGGAAATGTAATTGCTTATATCACCATTCCAAAACCGACAAAAGCAAGTCAGGTAAAAGAACAAATCACTTACATCCAAGATGCTTGTAAAAAGGCAGGGATCAAACGCGAAATTCCAATCCACGTTTTGATTGAAACTCACGGTGCATTGAATGAAGTATTTGAAATTGCGGCTCTTCCTTGGTTGCAAGTTTTGGATTTTGGTCTAATGGACTTTATTTCCGGACACCACGGTGCAATTCCTGCATCTTGTATGAAATCACCTGGTCAATTTGATCACGAACTCCTTCGTCGTGGAAAAGCAAACCTAGTAGCAGCTGCTCTTATGAACGGTGTGATTCCGGCTCATAACGTAACTCTTGACCTTAAAAATATCTACCAAACATATGCAGATGCAAAACGTGCACATGATGAGTTTGGTTTCTTACGTATGTGGTCCATTTATCCTGCACAAATCCAATCGATTTTGGATGCAATGGCTCCTAACTTTGCTGAAACTCTCACTGCTTGTGAAATTCTCATCAAAGCTCAAGACGCAGAATGGGGACCAATCCAACATGACGGGGATTTACATGACCGTGCGACTTACCGTTATTTCTGGGAACTAGTCCAAAAAGCAAAACTCACAGGACAAAAACTTCCAGAAGAAGTAGAGAAGAGATTCTTTTCTAAATAGTAGAAACAAATAAGATCGGACTGGATTTGGTAAGCAGGTAACCTTGGTGACTTGGTTTACTTTTACAGTCCGATTCCTTTTTTACTCCCTTACTTTGGTAAGGGAGTTTATTTGGAAAGTGACTTACCTTTTTCACTGGCTCACATTGGAAACTGACTCACTCCAAACTCATTTCCTCAATCTTCATCAAAACCAATCTCTTTCTCTTCTCATTCGCTTCATTGACCAACCGCTAATTCAATAAACCCTGAACCAATCTTATCTCCTTCGCTCGCTTCCCTTGTTTCTCATTGTTTTTCATTCTTTATGGAACCTGGAAACTACCCCCAAAATGATCCGTATGCTCACCAAAGTCTTCGTTTTTCCCTAAAAAAAGGACTAAAGCAAACAGGAAAGCAGACAAATTTCCGTTTTTACGAACATATCATCTAATATGTTGATTTTTTGTTTGCAATACTGGAATTCGATTGGTTATTGTCCTAAATTATGAACAAGCGAATATCTAAACCCCACTCCTCTCTTTCCCTTTTCATCTTCCTTACCTTACTCGTAAGTACGGGAACTGCGATTTATAGCCAGGTGGCGGAACCAACGACAACTCCCAAAGTAGAGGCCGTCGTGGAACCTCCCCCTCCTCTTCCCCCACAACCGAAAGAGGAAAAAAAGGACGGGTACACCAGTCCACAAATTGGAAATCTTTCAGGAGAATATTTGCGAACCTTGCAAGTGACGAGCAAACAGAGAAAGGCTCTTCAAGAAAACAAAGGACTATGGTTTGCCGATAAGTTTCGCGTTGGATTTGGTATTCGTCCAAAAGTGGATTCGTTAAATAATACGGACTTTGATAAATCTACGCCTGACAATAGAAACAATGCCTTAACTCAAACTCAGTTTTATCTTTTAGGTGACATCAATGAAAATGTTCTATTCAAAATAACGTTACAAGACGTACGCCTTTGGGGAGGTGAAGTTGTCTCCAATGGAACTGCCGATCAAAAGTATGGAGCCATCGCAAATGCCGGCACAACAATTGATACAAGCAAACAAAAGGACGTTGCGTTAAATAATTTCACAGGACTTCGTGAAGCATTTTTAGATTTAAAATCAACAAACCAAAACTTTCGACTACGAACAGGACGTCAGATCTTAGAGTTTGGTGACGGGCGAATTCTTGGTTCCAGAAACGATAGTTTGAATGGTAACTCATTTGATGCCCTTCGATTTACTGGTAAAATCAGTAGCCATACATTAGATTTGTTTGGATCAGTAATCGGTGCAGAAAATAATTCAAACAGTATTGTTTCAAATAACTCCACAAAATTAGGTGGAATTGGTGATTCTTATTATGGTGGTGCACATTATAATTGGAAAGTTGCTGATTGGTTGGGTGTTGACTTATACAACTATAGTTTATTCAAACAACAAAGAAAAGCAACTGCACCTTCCCCACTATCGGAAACAAGAAGTTATCGTGGAGACGACCAATTGAACACATCAGGTTTTCGATTCACAAATAGAACCAAAAACAATGCATTACCTGATGTTACCGGAATCGATTGGATGGTAGAGGCGGCTTGGCAAACAGGATTTACTGGCGAACGAGTCACACCGGATTGGTTAAATCAAAATGGAACATATACAACGAACCAAAAAACAGGAGAACCGCCTCCTTTGTCTGAAGCAGTAAGATACAAAGCAAATATTGTTGCTGTACAACTGGGATACACTCCCGTAAAAGAATTTCGGATTGGAGTACAATATGTCCAAGCATCGGGAGATCCCAATCGAAATGATTCTAGTGTAGGAACATATAATCCTTTATTTGCAACAAGACGTATGGCCGGTGGGTCTTTGCCATTTGCTGGTAACGGAAACTCAGGACTTGTTTTTTGGCAAAATATTAAAGACTATTCCCTACATTTAAAATATGAAACTTCAAATTATGGAACGTTTATTTTAAATCCACACTGGTATTACAAGGTTAAATTGCAAGATGGGTATTATGATAATAACAACTATGTAAGCGGTAGCAAAGCTACTGGTGAAACTGCTTCCACAGAAGACTATGACAATACAGATGCATATAACGTAAATAAACCTAAGTTAGGAAAACTTGTAGCAACTGAAATTAACTTTATCTATATCATCACTCCATTTGAAAATGTATCCTTCTGGTTTGGAGCGACGGTGATTAAAGCTGGTGATGCCATTCGTAATCAAAAAAACAATCCAAATGAGCCGGATCCTCTGCATCGATACGATCTAAGTCCTACTGCAACTATGGCGACATTCCAAACAGTATTTGCGATTTAGAGGATAACAAATCAGTATAGAACAAAATTCCCTAATTTGGGTTTTGGTTCTATACTGATTTAATAGAAATTGAGTTTAGTTTAATTTGAACCTTTCTACTTGAGTGGAAAGATAAGAAGCTTGAGATGCGATTTCAGCAGATACGATGGTCAACCGGTCTGAACCAGTCGCAACGTCCTGGGTGCCATTAGAAATACTGATAATCGTTTTTGAAATTTCTTCCGTTGCCCTTTTTTGTTCGAAAACAGCATCTTCAATTTGGAGATTCAAGTTAGTAAGCAAATTTGAATTTTGAGCAATGTCTTTTGCATTGTTTTCTTGCAAAAGAACGGAACCTAATACCCGTGTTGCGGAAGTTTCAAATTCTTTTACACGACTGTTGAGTAAATTCAAAACTTGTGCTGCTTCCGTAACTTTTTTGTTTCCGTTTTCTACAGCTGAATTTGTAGATATGACAAGATCACCAATCTCTTTGACCGAAGCACCTGTCTGTAAGGCAAGTTTTCCAATTTCCTCTGCTACCACAGCAAAACCTCGGCCAGCATCTCCTGCACGAGCAGCTTCAATGGCAGCATTCAAAGCTAAAAGATTTGTTTTTTCAGAAATCTCTGTAATGATATCTAATACTTCACTGATTCGTTCTGCCTTTTCACCAATGTCTTCCATAGCCTTAGTGGATTCGTTCATAGCAGTTTCACCAACAACGGCATGTTCCCTGGATTCAGAAGCAAATTTAGCAAGGTATTCCATTTCCTTGTTAATATTTTGAACTTCTTCCCTTAGAGTTAACACAGATTTGTCGATCATTTTCATTTTCACAACAGCTTCTTCCATCGATTTACCAACATTTTCTGCTGATGCAGATAATTCTTCTACTGCCGCCGACGATTCTTCTGCAGCAGAAGCTTGCGTTTGAGAAGTATCGGAAAGATTTTGGGAAGTGGAAGCCATTGTGGAAGATTGGTTTCCTAATTTTTCCACTGTGTGTTTGATATCACCAATGATAGAAACCAAACTATTCTTCATTCGATTCATAGAATCCAATAAACTTCCGATTTCGTCTTGATTAATTTCTTCGGCACTAATAGCCAAGTTTCCATTTGCAATTTGCGAAGAAAATGCCATCGCTTTTTCTAAACGAAGACTGATTTGTTTTTTAAAAATAAAATTTAGGAAAAACAATACTACAAATAGAATTATAAAAGAAATCAACACAGAACTAAGGATTACTTTCGAAATTTGATCGCTAAAAATAGAGTCAGGAATACTGATCTGAAGAGCCCAAAACTGTGGGTCCTTACCGATATGAAATGGAGAAAAATAATGGGTGTAACCTGCATGTTGGATTGTAAACATTTTACCCAATTTTAAATTATCTAAATAATACTTTAAATGTTCAGGGTTTTCAATTTTTTTACCAAGTTTGGTTTGGTCTTGGCCATACATCACATACGTTCCGTTAGATGATAAAAAAGCGATATGTCCTTGCCCACGAAATGGGCGAGTGTCTCCGATTTTTTCCTGCAAAGTTCCTACATCTAAATCAATTCCAGCAGCTCCCATAAATTTTCCCTTAGGATAAATGGGAACAACAAGGGAAATCATTTGGATTTTTTTCCCGCCCGCCAAATACTCGTAAGGTCCAAATACTTTTGCTTTGTTTGTTTTTTTTACTTGAAGATAATAATCACCGGCACCTTCAGGATTATCATAGTCCACAAGTGGTTCTAAGTTGATTTTTCCATCTGCATTACGATGTAAATAAGGAATGAACCTTCCTGTTTTATCATGGCCTGGTTTTCCAATGAAAGCAGCATCTCTGCCTTCATAACCGTTCGGTTCGTAACAAAGCCAAATGGCAAAAATATCATCGTTACGTTCAAGAATTTCTCTCATACTACTGATCATTGATTCCCGAGGAGGAGAGGCATAAAATAAAGCAAAACGGAAACCACGAATTACACCCATCATTGCATTCAGGTGTTCCTGAATTTCAAACGACCATTTTTCTGAGGTGATTTTTGAATTTTCTTTGATTTCTGCGTTGAGGTCTGTGATGGTTCGGTAAATTTGAAAAGTAGTTAGTATCAAAAATCCTAAAAATAAAATAGCAGCGATAGATAACGAGACCCTTTGGCGTATACTCATAAGGATCGATCTTATGGTTAACAAATTATTTGTAAATATATTACCGCATCTAGCTGTGAAATCTGGTTTTCGGGAAAAAAGAAATTTTCAGTAATCACTGTATCCAAAGTGGTATAGTCTTCGTGATTATCCTAATCTATTTGCGATTCTCAAATCATTTCCGATAAAATTTCCCTGAATCTGTCTCATTAGGGTGATTTCGGAACCAAGAAAGCAACGATAACGGAATTTAGTGCAAGTAGAGCTAAATTCCGTTATATGACCACTGTTATTTTTTCGACTTTGTTTTGATCGAAAAGTTTCGATATTCTACGTATTCAATATCATCAACTGACAGTTGAAAAACGCCTTTTGTTGAATGAACAATAAAAATATCACCTAACTGAGCGACAACTGCTCCAGAAAGTACTTCCCCGTTTGCTTTGTGAATGGTTTCCAAAACACTGTAGTGGTTATGAATTTCTTCCTCGTTGTCTAAATTGGTTTTTACAGCATCAGAGGCGATTTTATTCAATGCCTCAATTCGTTTCTCTCCGTGTTCCTTCTCGATTGTTTGCGTCAGAACTTCTGAAGTAGCAGCATTTTGCGATTCAATTTGTTTTTGAATGGTTTCCGATGGAATGGAGACTAATGTTTCTGCTTCCGCTTTTTCTTGCGGCGAAACCACACTAGTTGCTTTCGACAATCCATGATCAAAATCGGTGAATCCAGAGAGTTCGTCCCCGGTCAAAGCATTACTAGCAACTTTGGCATTGATTAAATAGACAAGTTCGTTTAAGTTAGGATTGACTTCTAACTTTTCTCCTGGCTCTAACACAACCTCATTCTCTTCCAATGTTTTCACCAAACGACTATAACTTTCTTTCGAAAGACCTTCGTTGAGTTCGATTAGTTTGGGTGATGTTTTAAAAGCTACGGATACAGCACCTTCATAAACTTTTACTTTAGGTACGGAACCTTTTTCTAATTCAAAAGAAAAGACAGTACCACGAACACCCGCCACCATAGTAGGGGAAGTGACCGAGAGGTTTTGCCCTGATTTTAATTTGACTGATTTTACGAGTAGATTCCCCGCCCATAAGTGGATGTCGGTATTTGTTCTCGTTTTCCCTGCAATGTCACGAAACAAAACGTCTGAATTATCTTTAATGCGAATCACTTCGCCTCGGTAGGTTTGTAAATCCACCCTACCCAATTTAGAAACAATTCTGTCACCGGGGCGGACGACATCTCCAATCTTGGCCTTTGTTTCTTTACCTTGGGAGGTAATGAGAATGGTACCTTGGAGAAAGGTAACAACTGCTCCCGAGGGTTCATCTTTTTCAGGATTCGATCCAAACTGGAAACGATCACATTGTAAAGATAAGAGAATGATGGTAAGTAGTGTAATGTAGGTTTTCATATATTTTTCCGAATTTCCCCTGTAAAAAGAAGAACAATCCAGCGTAACTCGATTTTCAATTTTGTAAAAACAAAATTAGTTTTTTATGAAATTAATAGTATTTTACCTAATAATTGAGAATTAAACACAAGAATGTCACAATTGTTAGTTTATCGGAAGGACAATCGTTCACTGGCGGCAACTTTTTAGAACCTGGAGTTAGAGTGAATGGCCGACTGAGAAAAATTCAAACGAACCTTCTTCTAAATACTATTTTTTGAGGTCGGAAATTCTTTTCCCTAAATCGGAAGATTTACTGAATAGTTTTGTTTTTCCAACAATTTGCGATTGGTAAATGCTTGTGTGCCCAGAAGCAATATAAGCAATTCCTGCGGTTAGGAAAAAATAAATCCCAGATTCCCATCCAAATAATTCCATTCCCATAACGGCACAGGCTAATGGAGTGTTGGTGGCCCCTGCGAATACTGAAATGAATCCAATTCCTACAAACAAAACAAGATGTGAAGGATCAATATAACCGAATAAATTTCCTAGACCCGCACCGATAAAAAATAGTGGAGTGACTTCACCACCTTTAAATCCAGAACCTATTGTGATTGTTGTTACGATTAACTTTAACAAAAACGTTTCTGGTGGCAATTGGTTGACGAATGCTGATTGTAAAGTAGAAAGTCCTAATCCTAAATATACAGGGCTTAGTCCTAAAACAACGAACAATACAATAACAATACCACCCACCAAAGGTCGCACAGGTGAATATTGAATCCAATATTGAAAAACATTGGAGATATTTTGCAATACCCAGCTAAATAATTTTGCCACCCATCCAGATAAAATTCCAAGTATCACCAAACAAACAATAATGGTTCCATTAAAATCGAAAGGTATTTTTGGATAATTAGAATGATCAACTCCCCATAACAAACAAACCAAATGAGCCAAGTAAGCTGTAACGAGAGATAGAAAAATATATCTCCAACGGTAATTTCCAATTCGAATGACTTCGACCGAAAAAATAGCCGCAGCAAAAGGGGTCCCAAAAACAGATGCAAAACCAGCACTGATCCCTAATATAATCAATGTTTGTTGTTCTCGAATTGTAAAGGGAAGAACACGAACCAATTGATGAGCAATGGATCCACCCATCTGAACCGCAGTCCCTTCCCTACCTGCCGATCCACCGAATAAATGTGTAATGAGTGTTCCTAAAAATACAAAGGGAGCCATTCGAATCGGAATGATTGATGAGGGAGAATGAATTTCTTCTAAGAGCAAATTATTTCCCTTACTTACATTTTTTCCGTAATGAAAATAAAACCAACCAATAGCGAATCCCGCAAAAGGTAAAAAATAAACCAACCACGGATTTAATTCACGAAACCGACTTAGTTTTTCGAGCGACACCAAAAAGAAAGCGGATGCAGAACCGACGGAAAACGATATAAACCCGATCGTTCCGAACCATTTCAAAAGAAACGGGACGGACTTAGAAAGGGGAAATATCTCTAATCTGGCTTTATTTGGTTCGAGATTTGAATTTTCCATCAACTTACTTTTTCCAGAGATTGGATTTTGAGGCCAATGAAAACCAACTTTTCTACCAAGATTTAATACTTAGGTATTGACCTAAGTATTAAATTCCCTTATCATGGCAACATGGTCAAACGATCTTACAATATAGATGTTGTTTTGCACGCTCTCTCCGATCCAACAAGGAGACAGGTGGTAGAACGATTGGGCATTGGTCCCGCGAGTGTCAGCGATTTGGCTGTTCCGTTTTCTATGGCTATGCCCTCCTTCATGCAACATTTAGATATTTTGGAATCTTCTCAGCTCATCTATACCGAGAAGGTTGGAAGGGTAAGAATTTGTTATCTAAACCCGAATCCATTTTCAGTTATGGATTCTTGGTTACAGACACAAAAGTCTTTATGGGAAACAAGACTAAACCAACTAGACTCATTTTTATTAAAAACGAAGGGAAAAAAAAATGAATAAAGAATCAAAAGAATCTTTCAATCCGGAATTGGACTTAGTGTTAGAAAGGATAGTCGAAGTGCCCGTTGAATTGGTATGGAACGCTTGGACAAAACCAGAACAATTAAAACAATGGTTTACTCCAGTTCCATGGAAAACCATCGATTGTAGGATCGATTTACAACCTGGTGGAGAATTTTATACAGTAATGGAATCTCCCGAAGGAAATCAATTTCCAAATAACGGTTGTTTTCTGGAAGTAGAGTATTTAAAAAAGTTAGTTTTTACAGACAGTTTGCTTCCTGGGTATCGACCTTCTGGAAATAGTTTTATGACTGCCTTTGTTACAATGGAATCGCTTGGTAATGCTACAAAATACAAAGCGGTAGCAAAACACAAAGATCCAGAAACAAAAAAACAACATGAAGAGATGGGATTTTTGGAAGGATGGGGTACGGCTCTTGACCAACTTGTAGCATTTACGAAAACCTTACCTAAATAAAAAAAGAAACTAAAAATGCCGTCACTAATTCAGTACGGCAGTTTTTTCTATCGCTTCAATTTCTCTTTTTTTATCTTTCATTAGCGTTTCTGCTGCAGAAAGGTATGTTTCAAAGGTATTGTAGTCTTTTGCTTTGATGGTTCCACAAAATTGAAAGTAAACCTTCTGTGATTTTTTAAGATGTGAGTATTCAGGCAAACTAGAATAACCCATCATCCCACTGACAACAAATACATCTAAATCAACATTAAATTTATAAGCGATTTTCATAACCCCCGTTTGAAAGGGTTTGATTTCCTCTGTAAAAGTTCTTTCGCCTTCGGGATACAAAAAGATAGATCTCGTTTTTAAAACTCTTAATACATCTGTTTTAAAATTTCTAAAATTTGGTTTTTTCTCAGAATAAATAACGGCCTCCACAATTGTTTTGTGCATCATCAAAGGAATGATTTTGTATCTTTGGATGATATCGCCGCCTAAATAAGAAAGTTTTACATCTTTTGATTTTGATAAATATGGGAGGGCAACGATGAGTGGAACTTCCATCGCATTGGTATGGTTAGAAATTAAAAATCGATTATTACCGTTTGGATTCCAATCACCTTGTTCAAAATGTAAAGTTCTTCCTGTTAAAAAGAAAAAAGAACGATACCAAAAGTATCCTAAATAATTATTGATTCGATTGGAAGCTCGATCGAAACCAGTGATTTTAAAAATATAAGAAAAAGAGAGTCCGATAGGAAAAAGAATCACGAGGATTGGAATGGCATAACATAAAACAACAAAAAACTGGAGTTGGCCCATGTGAGAATAGGAGCCGAAGCCTAAGTATGGTAAACAATAATTCTAAAGTATCTCCCCGAAATTCAAAGAATCTTCGGGAAAAAATAGAACGTATCAAACACCTAGTTCTAAGAGAAATCTTGAGAGCGGTTGTCTAACGATGCTAATTTTACCTTCGATTTGGTCCACCAGCATCCCAATCAATTGTAAACCAAAACCAGGAGAGTCTTCAAAGGAAACAGATTCAGGAATTCCCACTCCATTATCAGAATATTCTAAATAGAGTTTTTTACCTTCACGAAATATTTTGAGTTCAATCACGGCACTGGTTTTTTCATTAAATGCATGTTTCATTGAATTTGTAATGAGTTCGTTCAGAATGATCCCCAATGAAGAAAGGAGTTTAGCATTTAATTCGATTGGTTCTTCCGTAATGTTCATCTTTACTTCTACACTTTTTGGGAAAATAGAAACAATCTCATTAAATATAGCGGGAAAATAATCTTGTAAAGAAACCGTATTGTCAGTCTCGGAATGATAAAGTTTATCGTATAAAACGATCATACTTTTGACTCGACCAGCAGCTTCATAAAGAATCGTCTGAACAGAACTTTCTGACTGCGCACGCGCTTGTAGAGTTAACAATGTAAAGATGGAACTCATATTATTTTTTACGCGATGATGGATTTCTTTAAGAATATTCTCCTTTTCGAGAAGTAGTTTTTGAATTCTGGATTCCGAAAGATTTCGAACACTCACATCTCTTAAGATTACAGTAAAAAGTTTTTCTTCTTTTACTGAAATCTGAGAAATGGAAGCCTCAATAGGAAACTCTTCCCCATTGGCTCTAAGTCCCCTGATCTGGCCAAGAGCCCCCATCGCCCTTCGACTCACACCCGTTTTAGAAAATGAATCAATATTACTATCATGTTGGCTACGAAAATCCATTGGGATCAATCGATCCAAAGGTTGGCCAATCACTTCCAAAGACTGATAACCAAACATCTTTTCTGCGGCACCATTGAAGAGAATGATCTTTTTGGATTTATCAATACTAATGATAGCATCCATTGCTGACTCAATGATTTGTGTAAGTTTGGCCTCTGATTCTTTGACATGCCTCATTGCATTCAATCGATCAGATATATCTCTCCCCACTGCAATATACCCAATTGGTAAATTACTTTCATCGTCCAAAAGCACTTGGTTTACT
The DNA here is from genome assembly GCF_004770265.1 of Leptospira congkakensis. Taxonomy (NCBI): domain Bacteria; kingdom Pseudomonadati; phylum Spirochaetota; class Leptospiria; order Leptospirales; family Leptospiraceae; genus Leptospira; species Leptospira congkakensis. Next base: position 135,833 of record NZ_RQGQ01000009.1, on the reverse strand, counting down.
TCAATGTTACGCAAACTGCCATCTTTTGCATATTGAATTACCTCACCAATAAAACTACCATCCAGGTTAACTCTTTGCATCACTTGATCGCGAGAAAGATTTAGATAATCTGTTTTTAATACCTCTACAACAGATTTTCCCATTACCTCTTCCGCTTTCCAGAGATAGATTTTTTCTGCGGCTTTGTTCCAATAATTGATTTTATGATTGAAGTCGGTTCCAATAACGGCATCAAGTACGTTGTTAAGCATATTCGCCTGTTTTGCTATATGACTTTGAACATTGTATTCTGCAGTAATGTCACGAAAAACGAGTACAACACCTCTGGTTTCCCCGTTTAGATCTTTGATAGGAGATCCAGAATCAGAAATCTGATATTCGGATCCATCCCGAGAAAGTAACACGGTATGGTTTGCCAATCCGACGATTGAATTGGTTCGGAGTACTATGTCTACAGGGTTTTCGACGAGTGACCGCGTTTTCACATTCACGATTTTGAATACTTCTTTGATATCAAGTCCCACACCTTCGTCGTGAGTCCATCCAGTCAATTTTTCTGCAATGGGATTCATTCGAATGACTTTACCATCACTATCGGTTGCGATGACACCATCACCTATTGAATGTAAAACGGTTTCAAGATGTTCTTTTTTACTTTTTGTGAGCTCGTTTGCCTCAAAAAGTTTAAATGCCATTTTGATGGAAGCATCTAAAACAGTAAAACCAGAGTTTTTTACGACATATCCATAAGAGGTTATGGCTTCCGTTTTTTTAACAATATCAAGTTCTGTATGTGAGGAGAGAAATACGACTGGGATTTCTTTATGGTTTAATATTTCAGTAGCAGTTTGTGTTCCATCTAAACCCTTTCCTAAATCTATATCCATAAGGATTAAATCAAAAGGTTTTTCCGATTGGATGATTAATTGAATCGCATTTTCACCGTTATTAACGTGTGTTACATTATAACCGCCTTGCTCCAACTGTTTTTTTTCAAACATGGCAAGAATGGCCTCATCCTCAACGAGCAAAATGGATTTATCAGCGACTAAAGTCATCAAACCATCCTTTGCAAAATCCCAAAACCAACCGAGTCAGGAATTCACAAACATCAAATCTAAACAGAAACAAAATTTAATACAATCAAATATTTAGAAATTTTCTAGATTCTTGAATTTTCATTTTCACCTGTCTTTACACAAATCCCTGTTAGTTACGATTTTTTAGTACAAATACAGAGATCAAAATGCCGGAACATAAAAAATAGAGAACCCCGAGACCAACGACCCAATTTCCCAAATGGCGGTAGATTGTAAAAACCGGCGAAGTGGGAACAGAAGCGACTAATACGCCATCATTTTCTTCATAATAGTCGAGAGTTCCCTTGGCACGACCATATGCGTCATATATACCGGACAAAGCACCACGTGTGGAACGAACAACGGAAGTTCCATTTTCGATCCCTCGAAGAACGGCCATTTCCGTATGAAATGGATTGATTCCTTTCCAATCGGAGGCAGGAACCAAACTGATTCCTGTTCCTAATTCCCCATGTTTTTTGGTTAGTTGGAGGCTATCAAAATCATAACAAATTGCCACTGACATTTTCACTCCCTCTACATCGATCACTTTGATTTCAGAAGGAATATGGGAAACTGGTTCTCCCGGAGGAATGAACTGTTTAAAATAGATTTGGCGTGTTGACCCGTCCTTACCTATCCAATGCAATTGATTCTCCAGAAAAAATTCGGTGTCCCTGATAGGGACAACATAAGCGGCGATCAGTTCAATTTGGTTCTCTTTTGCTAACTTGGAAATTTTTTCCAAAAATACTTTCTCTTCCGTTCGTTGGACAATGACCGCACCTTCATTCCAAACAACAACTTTGGCACCTTCCTTGGCAGCTTGAATGGTTCTAGTGAAAACAAGATTTCTGTTCAATTGATTTTGTACCGGATCTTTCCAGATCGTTTGGATTTCCATTTTTGAGGTAACGGTTCCGACTTTAATACTTTTTCCTTCAATGGGAATTGTAATACGGAAAGCACCATAAAAATAGATCACCACTAATAATAGAAAACAAGTAAGGAGTGAATACAAAGAGTTCTTTGAAACTTTAGAATTGGAAATTAAATCAGATAAAGATTGTTCTATACTTCCATTTATCAAATAAATAATAAAACTAATACCAGTAGCTCCAAATATTGATGCCGATTGTAGTAAATGTAAATTGTTAATTTGGCTATTGGCAAACATCCCCCAAACACCTAACTCAGAACTATAACCACCAATCCATTCGATAATGGTAAACAAAAAGGCAAAACTAAGTATAGGCGAAATTTGTTTCGGAAATTTGATTCTAAGTTTGTTCCATACCCAAAGTAAAATTGTAAAAACAATTCCCCCTTGGGCTCCAGAGAGAATGGCGATCCCAATATGATATGGCTCAGAAACAATACGCATCGTAGAAAGAGATTGAATCAATATTAAGGAAAACAAAAGAACCCAAATTGAATGGCCTAAACGAATATATCTCAAGAAAGGAACCATGGCGATCCAAACAAATATTGGGACATTCCAGTTCATTCCTGTGAACCCGATAAAGATTCCGCCAATGGACAACAAAAACCATTTTTGATTTAAAAAATTCATTAATATTACCTTATATACTTATATTAAAGTTTTATTTTAATAAGTTAATTTTTGATTTTTCCGCCGGCACCTATCCACAAATAACGAAGGGAATCAAGCCAAAGTTTTTCTAAGTTTTGGTTCAATTGAAATGCAAGAATGGGGACTCCAAAAAAACAAGATCCCAAAATCATACCAAAGGATTTCCAATCTGTAGATTCGGGGAGTTCCTCATTTTGAGCAGCAATGGATATTGCATTTTGAAGAATCCCTTCGACCCCATCCGCATTCAAATCTTGAATGCCTCCGACATCAGGGAACAATAACACTCGTTCGGCTAATGTGAGTTTCGGTTGTGCTAACGGTTTTTTATTTTTGGCTTGGAACGAGATGATTTCCAAAAGAATTCTTGGATTTTTTTTGGATTCTTTGGCCGTATAACGAAATAATGCAGAAAGAATCCCGAAGCCCGAATCAGATAATTTCATTTCCTTAGCAAAAACAGATACTTGCAAACTCCAAATTTGAATGTAATGAAGGAGCAAATCTCCCTTTTCTGGAAAGTAATTATAAAATGTCGGCTCGGAAACCTCGGCAATTTCACAAAGGTCTTTGATTTTAATGGAATCGAAATCTTTAGATTCTAATTCTGTAAGGAATGCCAAAATCAAATTAGTTCGAGTTTTGGCGAACTTCCTTTCCTTAAGAGGAAAACGTAAAAGAGAATCCGTAGGATATTTATTTTTGGCAGACACAAATTAATTATAGTCCACATATTTTTTATGGTCAACTCTAATATTTTAAACTTTGATCACAAAACTATGAACTTATCTACAGAATTTTTCGAAAGGAGTGAATGGAGATTGATGTAATGAATTGGATGTGGTAAAGGGAAATCATTGGGCGGCGGGTCTAGTTCCCCACCCATACTCAGGGCGGGGAGATCCTATCCGCGCGCAAAACCCCAACCAAATTCCTATTTCTTCGCATGGGGATGGGCATTTCGATACACTTCTTTCAACCGGTCTCTCGAAACACTCAAATAGACTTGTGTTGATGATAAAGAAGCATGACCGAGTAACTCTTGTACGGCGCGAATATCAGCACCCGCGTTCAAAAGATCAGTAGCAAAGGTGTGTCGAAACTTATGAGGAGTGATGGCTTTTTCCATTCCCATCACAGTTCTGCGTTCTGATAAAATATAACGAATGCCGCGAGTGGTTAATTTCCCACCGCGTTGGTTTAAAAAGATTTCTTCAGGGCCGGATGTCCCTCTTTCTTCTAAATAATCTCGGAGTGCAATTTGTGCTTCCTCACCAATAAATACGAAACGTTCTTTACGCCTCTTTCCCATCACTTTAAGCGAAGTTAATTCATCGTTAAGGTCACTTAACTTTGCATTGACTAACTCAAATACCCGAAGTCCCGTGCTGTACAATACTTCCACGATGGCTTTGTCTCTCTTTCCAAGCACTTCGGCTTTTTCACCATCTTCATAATCCAGAATGTCTTCTGTTTCGATGGGTGTGAAGTTTTTAGGTAACTTCTTTTTTGTTTTAGGGAAACTAACTTGTAAGATGGGGTTGGCACCAATCTTTTCTTCTCTGAATAAAAATTTATAAAAAGTTCGTAAGGAAGAAAGTTTACGGCTTTGGGTTCGTTTGTCTTGTTTTTTCGCAGATTTTAAGTCAGCAAAGTAAGCCCTTACGTCCAAAACATCAACACTCAAGATGTCAATTTCCTCTTTCAAACAAAACTCAAAGAAAAATTTTAAATCGCGTAAATAGGCAAATAGTGTATGTTCCGAATAATTCTTTTCAATTTTGAGATAGGTTCGGTAACTTCGGAAAAGGTCAGCCATGGCTTGGGGAAAATGGTCGGGGATTTGGACTTCAAGAGCTGGCAGGGTCATACAGAGAAACTATCGGCAAAGTTTTCTTTCTCCTACGGCAAAAAAATACTATACAAGTACTTACATTTTGTTTAGTGTTGAAAACGACAAAAAAAGACATAATCCAGAAAAAATTCCCTCACCTTTCTAATTTGTCCCAGGTCTCATGCATACTGGAGCTAGTCCGGAAGAGAAAAAGAGTGGAATTCGGAAGGGATGGGTTCATCCTTGAGAGAGTCGGTTCACAAGAGTTTTTGGAACCAACTGACCTGATCCCCTACCTAGTCTTTCGGAACACCGATTTTAGGAGAACGTTTGATTCATGAAAAAAGAGAAAGCTGACAAGGCTCAAGAAAAAGAAACCGACCAAAGAAAGCAGGCAATTGACGCTGCCCTAGGCCAAATCGAAAAACAATTCGGTAAGGGTTCCATTATGCGCCTTGGTGCTGATACACGCATGGCAGAAATGAGCGTAGTATCCACTGGATCTTTGGATTTAGACATCGCCTTGGGGATTGGCGGGTTTCCTTCCGGTCGGATCGTAGAAATCTATGGACCAGAATCTTCTGGTAAAACAACACTTACTCTTTCTGCCATTGCAGAGACGCAAAAAAAGGGGGGCATTGCTGCCTTCATCGATGCGGAACACGCTCTAGATCCATCTTACGCTAAAAAACTCGGGGTCAATGTAGATGACCTGCTCGTGGCCCAACCAGACAACGGGGAAGAGGCTCTAGAAATTTGTGAGTCCCTCGTTCGATCCAATGCCATCGACCTCATCGTCATCGACTCCGTAGCCGCTCTTGTTCCTAAGGCCGAGATCGAAGGAGATATGGGAGATTCCCATATGGGTCTTCAGGCACGACTCATGTCCCAAGCCCTTCGTAAACTCACTGGAACCATTGCAAAATCCAATACGACTGTTATCTTTATCAACCAAATCCGTATGAAGATTGGAGTGATGTTCGGAAGTCCAGAAACCACTACAGGTGGAAACGCGTTGAAGTTCTATGCTTCCATTCGCTTGGACATTCGCCGTATCGAAACTCTAAAAGAGAAAGAAGAACCTGTAGGTAACCGCGTTCGAGTGAAAGTGGTTAAAAACAAATGTGCCCCTCCTTTCCGACAAGCAGAGTTTGACATCATGTATGCGAACGGAATCAACAGAGAAAGTTCTCTTATTGATCTAGCGGTTCGTCATGACCTCGTTGCGAAAGCAGGTTCTTGGTATTCTTACGGTGGAGAAAAAATTGGACAAGGAAAGGAACAAGTGAAAAACTTCTTTCTCGAAAATCCAGACATCGCATTTAAAATTGAAAACCAAGTTCGGGATCTCAATAGCCTCCCTCTCATGGACCAAGCAAAAATCCAAACTAGAGAAGTGAAATCCATTGAAAGGGATCCAAAGGAAACTAAAGAAACAAAATCAAAACAACCAGTTAGTTTCTCTACCGAAGCAGAAGGAGAAGTTGCTGTCGGAGAATAAAACCATTCGGCTTTCTTTTTAGGAACCATTGACCGGTTCGGGGTTTCCCGGGCCGGTTTTTTTTTGCTAAATCCCAAAAGGACCATCGGGCTTTTCTGAAAAATTATCAATCCACGACCTGAAAAAGGATGTCTGAAAACAGTCGTCGTAAAGATTGTTCTTAAACATTTCCGAAATCTATGTCAAAAAAACTCATCCTCATCCTTTTCATTTTATCTTACCAATGCCAAATCCAAGAAAAGAAAACAGAAACAGCTGTTAAAGAAACTCCTATTTATGATGAATGGGCAGGACTTACTGATTCAGACATTCTTCATAAAAATGAAATGAATCTCAGTTGGAATAAACTAACAAACACTAGAGATACCATCACTCAGTATCTAAAAGGAAAGGATTACCATCCGAATGTGAAAACAGTGGTTTATCCTTTTAGTGGAATTGATGTTTTAAATCTTTTTTCATTTTATCCCCAATGTGAACGTTATATCCTTTTTGGATTAGAAGATCCAGGTTACCCCAACACATACAACGCCCTCTCCGAAAAGGAAAAACTAATCGTAAAACAAGGGATACGAAACCTCTCCGATCATTTAGCTGGTAGGAATTATTTTACATATCGTAAAATGAAAGAAGAAACCAAGAAAAAAGAACTAAATGGAGCCTATCCAGTGTTTGTTGCTTTCCTTAGACGAATGGGAAAAGAAATCCTTGACTCCAAAGAGGAAGTGATTGTTGGAAAAGGAATTACTTACAAAGGTTTTACCCTTTCCCTTTACGATACAAAACTAAAAAAACAAGAATCACTTACGTATTTCAAAATATTCTTAATTGGAAATGAAGGAAATCCTGGAGATGGGTTGTATGAATACTTTTCAGATTTAACCAATGTAGGAATATTTACAAAGTCCGCAGAATATTTATTTCATGGTGAAAAAAGAAAATCGATCCGAGACCTTTTACTAAAAAATGCAGAATTTGTGGTTCAGGATGAATCAGGTTTTCCCATTCGTTTTTTTCCCGAAGACAACTGGAAACGATCCATTTTTGGAAGGTATGAAAAATCATGGAATTTATCTGGTGCTGTCATTCCAGAAACCCAACCGGAACTTAAAAGTTTAAGTGAATCTACAAACGATTCCATCTTACCTTTTCCTTTTGGTTACGGTTACTTAGGAACCAAGGACAACCGCCAATCGGCCGTCCTTGTTTTTTCTAAAAAATAAAATCGAAGCTTAATTACGAGGATCCATCACTCTACTGTGGTCGGATCCCAACAAGTTCGGAAGTTTTCGTTCCAACTAGAAATCTCTTTCATATCTGCCTCTGATAAAACAAAATCAAATACATCTGCATTCTCTTTGATACGGATCGGATTTTTTGATTTGGGAATCACAACATGACCCGCTTGGAGGGACCAACGAATCAAAATTTGTGCATTTGATTTTTGATAGTGGTTGGCAATCTGCGTGATTCGAGGGTCTTCCAACTTTTGCCCATGAGCAAGAGGGCTATAAGCTTCGATTAATATTCCTTTTTTTGCACAATATTCTTTTAGTTCGGCGTCCTGTAAAAATGGATGGTATTCCACTTGGTTCATCGCAGGGATCGTTCCTGTTTCCTTTAAAAGTTCCTCTAAATGAGAAACCATAAAGTTACTAACACCGATTGATTTTGTTTTTCCTTCTGACTTTATTTTTTCCAAAGCCTTCCAAGAATCATTTCGTTTTCCAGAAACTGGAAAGTGAATTAAATACATATCAACATAATCTGTTCCCAATTTACTCAAGGAAACATCTATCGCACGTAAGGCGGAGTCATACCCTTGATCGGCATTCCAAAGTTTGGTCACAAGAAATATATCACTGCGAGCCACACCACTTTCTTTGATCGCAGCTCCGACATCTGCTTCGTTACCATAGATGGCTGCTGTATCAATATGCCGGTATCCGAGAGATAAAGCAGACTTTACGGCTTCAAAACATTCTTTCGGGCGAGATTTCCATACACCCAGTCCCAACTGTGGAACCGAGACGGATTGATTGGACTTCAAAGTGGATGTAATATTTAGATTTGACATAGGGTGATCCTTAGACTAAAAACACCCAACCATGGTGAAACCATAGTTGGGTTCAGGTTCATAATTTTTTCGGAAATTAAGGTTTGTATCCGGCAAATTCGGGAATCGAAACAAATTGCAATAATTCCCCGTTCCAATCGGCTCTATATTTACCTTCAACCATCTTACCTGCAAGGATTTCTTTGGCCAAAGGTCGGTTTACAACTCGATTGAAAACACTAGCCAGAGGTCTTGCTCCAAATTTAGGATCAAACCCCTGTTCGCGCAAAATATGTTCCGTACTTTCCGAAAGTTCGATCACAATTCCTTTTACCTTCAACCTTTCGTTCAACTGACGAAGTTGTTTTTCGATTAATTTTTCCATGATAGAAGAATCTAACGAATGATAAGTCAACACGGCATCCAATCTTCCCAATACTTCTGGTTTAAAATCACCTTCAATATTTTTGGAATTGGTAGTCAGAATCACAATCGTATTCTTAAAGTTAATCGTTCTCCCTTTGTTATCCGTAAGCCTTCCATCATCTAAAATCTGGAGAAGGATGTCAGAGAAGTCAGGGTGAGCTTTTTCCACTTCATCAAAGAGAACCACAGAATATGGTTTTCTACGGATGGCTTCTGTTAGGATTCCCCCTTCGTCATAACCAACATAACCAGCTGGTGCACCGATGAGTTTAGCAACCGAATGTTTTTCGGAATATTCACTTAAGTCCAACCGAACCAAATTTGTTTCCTGATCGAACAGGAATTTGGCAATGGCTTTGGCTGTTTCTGTTTTTCCGACACCAGTAGGCCCTTTTAATAAAAAGGAACCAAGTGGTCTGGATTCCGAAGAAATTCCTGCATAGGAAGTAAGAAGTGTATCCGCAATTTCCCTTATTGATTCTTTTTGGCCATACACAACAGAATTTAAGTCTTCTTCCAAATGGAGTAAATTATCCTGTTTGGTTTTCAAAATTTTTTCTGAAGGAATTCCTGTTTGTCTAGCAATCACTGCCGCTATATGGTTCCTTTCAAGAATCCAACTGTTTTGAAAATTGTTTAATTCTTTTTCTAATTCAGGTAAAACTGCATACTTCAACCGAGAGGCTTCAGTATAATCTGCTCTTTGTTGAGCTGCATCCAAATCAAATTTCACTCGATCAATTTTATTTTTGATAGAAGCAATTTGTTTTAAGGAATTTACTTCCTTCTCCCAAACAACTTTCCCAGCTTCGAATTTTTTTTCTAAAACATCAATTTCCCTTAAGATTTCTTCGTTTTTCTTTTCTACTTGGGCAAAGATTTTTTTAGAACGAATTTCACTTTCCAGTTCCACAAGCTCAGTAGGCATTGCTTCAGCCGAAAGTTTTAACGCAGACGCTGCTTCATCTACCAAATCAATTGCCTTGTCAGGTAAAAATTTATCGGTGATGTATTGATCAGACAAAAGCACGGAAGCATAAATCGCTTCATCAGAAATTTTGATTCCATGATGGATTTCATGTTTATCACGAATTCCCATAAGAATTTCGATCGCATCTTCTTTACTTGGTTCATTGACAGGAACCGCACGAAATCTTCTTTCTAACGCTTGGTCTCCCAGAATGTATTTTTGGAATTCATCTTGTGTGGTCGCACCAATACAATGTAACTCTCCACGAGCCAGAGCTGGTTTTAAAAGATTGGCCGCATCCATCGCACCATCCGTTTTTCCGGCACCGACCAATTGGTGAATTTCATCGATAAAAAGGATCGCCTCACCTGCTTGGCCTTTGATGTAACGAAGTAAAGCTGTTAGTTTTTCTTCAAACTCGCCTCGATACTTTGTACCCGCCATCAGTAATCCCATATCCAAAGAATATATGGTTTTCCCTTTTAATACATCGGGAACTCGTCCCTTTACGATTTGTTCTGCAAGTCCTTCTACGATAGCAGTTTTACCAACACCGGCACTACCAACTAACACGGGATTGTTCTTAGATCTACGTCCCAAAATTTCCATTACAGAACGAATCTCTTTACTCCTTCCGATCACAGGATCTAGTTTTCCTTCACGTGCCAGATCGTTCAGATTTACGAGAAAGTTGGGAACCTCTTCATCGGTTTCTTTCACTTGTAAATCTTCATAATTGATTTTGAGTTCGGGAAGGACTTGTGGTAAAAATTTTAGAAAGTCTGCTTCTTTTAGCTCCTCCCTTCCATTTTCTGCCGCCCGCGAAGACGCCATCGTAAACCACTGGGACAGCTTTGGAGAAGTTCGAAGTGATTCAAAAGGAATCTCTCCAGAAGCCCGAGCTTGTTTTTTCAAAAACTCATCCACTGTAGATTTATACTTAATTAATGTTTTGCCGGAAACTGAGGTAGGCAGGGTCATAAACCCCCAAACCAAATGGTAAGGAGTGATTTCTGTGTTTTGTCTCCTCATCGCCTCTGTCTGCGCAATGTCCAAGGCACCCTGCACATTGGAATCATACTGTTTCATATAGTCTCCCCTACTTTAGCACTCTGGATGTTAGACTGCCAATTTTACGTTCTTCCTACAAGTTTTTTCATAGAAATTCACTTTCTCTCTCTCAATCTCGTCCTATAATAGTGCGAACGTTCGGAAACTCGCTTACTTTTTCCCAATTGCTGCCTGTTTCCGAGCCTCCCACCAGAAGTAATCTCGACCACTTAAGGATGGAAAAGGTTACCGGATGTTTTGAATGAAAAAAACCAAACTTTACTTTTTCCTTTTCTTTAGTTCCTTTTTTCTGAATTCCTCACTCTGGTCTTTTCCCTTATCCATTGAAGAATCTAAAAACTATCGAGACATTGGAAAGTATTTTGAATATGTAATTGTTCCTGAAAACGAATCGAGTTTGGATCGGATATTAAGAGAAGATACTGTTTGGCGACCGAATCCCAAAGCGACAATTTCTTTCCCACGTATTAAAGATCCAGTATGGATTAAAATCACACTCATCCATTATGGAAATTTACCTCATACATTCTTTTTACATTTTTCAAGCCCAGTCGTTGATGTATTTGAATTACATTCACAAGTAAAGGGGAACTGGATCACACAAGTGTCAGGAGAACAAGTCCTGCAAAGGAACAAACCTCTTTATTCACATATACCTGCGTTCCCGATTACGCTTTCTCCAGATGAAACCAGAACCCTCTATGTAAAAATCAATTCAGCAAATCCCATTTTCAATTTTGTATCAATTTATAATTCAAGGAGTTTCATCTCATTTTCAAAAAAACAAGATATCTTCTTCGCTGCATACTTTGGTGCAGGGTTTATGATGTTTCTTTTTAGTATCTTCCTAGCTCATACATTACGTTACAGAAAATTTTTCTATTATTTCTTTTACTTAGCTACTGTTCTTTTGATCAATTCGTTTTCCACCGGATTTATGCAGTACATTGAAATAGGGAATACACATACCTGGAAAAACTTTCTTTTCCCAATTACAATCTATCTAACATCCGTATTCGGATTGTTATTCACAATTGAATTTTTAGAAACTGAAAAGAATTTCCCTAAAGTCACAAAGCTAACAAAAGGATTTATTCTTTTATTCATCTCTCTTATCTTTTCCATTTTTTTTCTAGAACTTAGAAACTTCATTCAACTCGGAGTATTTCTTGTTATCATTCCGATTTTATTAACTTTAACAATTTCCATAATGGCCTTTTTTAAAAGTAAACGAAAACTAGAAGTAATCCTATTTTTGTTTGCTTTTGGCTCTATCTTGATTGGAGGCGCATTAAATACACTCACAGTCCAAGGTTGGATCAAACCGATTCATCTATCTTCATATTCTTTGGCTTTAGGTTCTGCTATTGAAGTATTCTTTTTATCAATGGCTCTAGTTCTAAAAGTTTCTGATTATAGAAAAGCTACTGAAGAAAAACAAGAACTTGACCTCCAATTAAAAATTGCCCAAAAACTTCAAAATGGTCTGCTACCACAAAAAAGAACCCATGCAAACGGACATGCTTTAGGATTTCGATACTCTCCTGCTTCTGATATTGGTGGAGACTTTGTTCAAATCATCGTCAAAGAAAACGAAATCGGATTATTTTTGTGCGATGTTTCTGGACATGGAATTCCAGCCGCTATGATTGCTTCCATGACAAAGGTATCATTACAAATTTGGGATGATTCTTTGGATAAACCTGTATATGCAGCAGAACGAATTCGGTTATCTTTACTCAGTTCTCTTGCTGGACATTTTCTTAGTGCTTTCTTTGTTTATATAAACCAAAAAGATAAAATTTTAAAAATAGCAAATGCTGGCCACCATCCCATGATTTATTTAGATCGGAATGGAAATATCGAACACATTACAAGTACAGGCAGAGCCATCAATGAGTATGTAGAATCTGGAATGATTGAAAAAACTTTGACTTTGCCTGATTCGGGGACTTTGATTTTGTACACCGATGGTGTCATCGAAGCAAGGAAAGCAAACGATGGAGAACTATTTGGTGAAGATCGTTTTTATCATTTATTACAAACCTTAGCAACCAAAAATCCACAGAGTATTTGTGATCAAGTGATCATAGAAGTAGAAAAATTTCAAAAATCAAAAAGATCAGATGATGATATTACAATCCTTGCAATTTCTTTGGAAAAAGAAATCTAATCAGGCATCCAGTTTAATAATTTCTGATACAAATCGTTTGGATAAAAAGGTTTGGATATAAAATCATCCATTCCTACTGAATGAATTTTTTCCTGAGTTTCTAATTGAGCAGATGCAGTCAGCGCAATGATTGGAATTTGGCTCCATTTTTCTGTTTCACGAATCTTTCTGGTGGCCGTGTAACCGTCAACATTTGGCATATGTAAATCCATAAGGATTAAATCTATTTTTCCTTTGGCTAACTTTACCAAAACCTCATCTCCATCAGCGGCTTCTTCAAACTCAATGCCCCAACGTTTGAGAAAACGAATCACAATCGAACGATTGATTTCAATATCATCAGCAATTAAAACTTTTTTTCCCATCAAGTCTTTAGTTTCTTTCAAAGAAAGGGCATGGTTAGCTGGATTCGCATGACCAATTTTACAAGGGAAGGTGAACAAAAATTTAGACCCTTTTCCCAGTTCGGATTCTAACTCCAGTTTTCCTTTCATCAATTCCACAAGACCTTTTGAAATTGCCAAACCAAGTCCAGACCCACCGTATTTTCTTGTAGTGTCCTGACTTGCCTGTGTGAATTTTTCAAACACATATTTGTGTTTGTCGTTAGCAATACCAATCCCAGTATCCTCTACCTCAAGACGAATGACCACGTCCTCTTCTTTTTTTGATATTAATAAAACACGAAGAGTGATGACACCTTCTTTTGTAAACTTAATCGCATTCGATAACAAATTATTGACTACTTGCAACATTCTTGTTGGATCAAAACGAATGTATTCTGGTATTCTTGGATCAATCTCTTCTTTGAAAGATAAAAGTTTTTCATTAGCTTTGATCGCAAAGGAAGTCGAAACTGAATTAATAAATTCTTTTAAACTAAAATCAATTTCTTCTATAATAATCATGTGTTCTTCGATTTTGTTAAAATCCAAAATATCATTGATTAATGTAAGAAGGGTTTCACTAGAGAAACGTAGGTTTTTTAAATATTCTACCTGTTCTGGTTTTGGATTTTCCTCCATAAGCAACAAAGAAAGCCCAATAACAGCATTTAGTGGGGTTCTTAATTCATGACTCATACTAGAAAGGAATTCGGACTTCGCTCGGTTTGCTTCTTCTGCTCGAACTCGCGAATCAATCAACTCTCTTTCATATCTTACCGTTTGAGAAATATCAAGGGAAACTGATCTGGATCGAATCATCTCATTTGTCTTTGAATAAATAGCAGTTGCAGAAAGATTTAAAAATATGGAACTTCCATCTCTACGTAAAACCTCAAATCGTAAGTTATCAACACTCCCAGTTTTCTTAAATACTGGAAAGTTTTTATAAAAGATCTCTCTACTTTCTTGTGTGAGTAACTGAGGCCATTTTATTTTTCCAACTAACTCCTCAGCTGAATAACCTAGCCATTCACATTCAGTATGATTGACCTTTACAAAATATCCATCTGAATCTAAACTATGGAACCCTACAGGTGAATTATGGTATAGGTCATCGATTTCAAAGAGACGACCTTCAACCCGTTCCTTCTCTATCAAAATTTGCGAATTTCGTTTTAATACATAAATCATCCATAAGATTAGTATGGATAAAACAAACAAAAAACTTCCAGAAACTGCAACCAATCGGATGGTGAACTTTCGGGCCTTTTCGCTTTCAATATTTTCTCTTTCTAACTTTTTGCTGAGTAAGTTTTTGACTTGTGTCCGAAAGACATCCATACGTCTTTTGCTTTCTAAAAAATCTGCTTTATGAAATATTTTTTTGGAATAGTCATTTATATATCCATTTACAAATTCAACTTTAGACTGATTCGCTTTGATAATAGACTCTAAATCCTCTTTATATATATCTTCACAATTAGCTCGAAGTTCAGCTTCTAGTTTTGGTAACAAAAAAAGGGAATTTTTATAAGGTTCCAAAAATACTGGATCACCAGTAAGAAGATATCCCCTACCACTAGTTTCCGCATCTTTTAAATAAGATGAATAATCGTTTAACAGAGCATTCCAACGACTTTTGCCTTCAAATGAATCACGATCCTTCCTACTTTCATATACCTGAAAGAAGAAAAAAAATGATGAAAAGAAAAGCAAAACAAGCAATCCCCATAGAAATCCTATGTAGAGTGACTCAAAGTGTTTTCTTAGGAAATAACTCATAGAATCATAGATAAATAACCGAATAACAGGAATTTGTCAATAGATTAAAGCATGGTTCGCCATGCGGGAAAGTACAAATCAAATTCAGTCCCCGCCCCCAAACTGGAGTTAACTAATATGGTTCCCCCCATTTTCACCATAATTCCATAAATGATGGGTAACCCAAGGCCAGTTCCCTTTCCTCCCTTTGTAGTAAAAAAAGGGTCAAAAATTTTTTCGATAATTTCGGGAGCAATTCCGGAGCCGTTATCAGCAAATCTCAATTTCCAATACTCTGTATTTTTCATAAAGCCAACGTGGAGCAGTTCCGACTTTTCGTAAGAAACTTTCGAAAGAGAAATTGTAATTTTTGGATTCGTTATTTCCTGTAATGCGAACACTGCATTTTCGTAAAGATTGGAAAGGATTTGGAAAATTTGAATTGGATCGGCATTTATATAAGCATGTTCACTTCCCAAATCCGTCACCAAGTCAATTTGATTTGTAGATACAACTTTCACCTCTTGTAAAACCTGTTGTAGTTGTTCCCGAAGATCCAATTGTTTGGAAACTGAATTATCAATTTTTGAATAAGTCAGAATTTGTTGGATTAAATTTCTGGCCCGATCTAATGACTTAGAAATCCCTTCTATAGCGGGTAAGGATTTTTTAATGGCTTCATTTGAATCGTCTTTGGACCATTCCGAATTCAGATAAGAAACATAAGCCAACATGGGAGTCAAAAGATTATTAAAATCGTGAGCAATGCCACCAGCGAAAGTTCCAAGAGCCTCTAACTTTTGAGACTGAGCATAAGCACGTTCCAAGACAATTTTTTCAGTGATATCTTTTGCTTCTAAAACAATATAAATAATTTTTCCAGATGGATCTGTAAGAGGATAAAAATCACAGTCAAAATACTTTTCCCTTCCATCCGACAAACTATAACTCACAAAAACTTCGAAACTTTGATTTTTTAGCGCAAGTTTCATTCCATAAGTTAATTTTTTAATCGATTCTTCGTCCGAATTAGAAAATACAGATCGAATTAGTTCCAAACCTTGAATGTCTGTTTCATCTCGTTCAAAGGATAATACAGCATTTCGGTTCATTCGAATGACATGACCTTGTAAGTCTAAAAGAAAAATAGCCTGTGATGAATTATTAAAAATACCCTTAAACAGTTGTTCGTTGACCTGAATCGAATGTTCCAATTCAGTAAGATCGGATATATCATGAATGGTCCCAAAAATACGAAACCGTGAATCTTCAAATCTTTCCGCTTCTAACCATAAATTAACTTTTTTTCTTCCAAGTTTCGTATTTAACGTTACAATCATTTCCTTCGAATGATTGTCTTTTAGAAGTTCTTCCCAGACTACTTTGATATGATCATGTTCGGGTTCATCAAGGAGTGCCCAAACTTTTTCCATAAGTGGAATTTCACCGAAGTCAAAACCTAAAATTCGATACAACTCCAAGGACCATAAGGTATTTTTTTCAGGAAAAATAACTTCAAAATGTCCTAAGTGAGAAATTTTCTGTGAACGTGTTAGAAGTTCTTCTCCATGGACTAACATATCCCAAGCTTTTTTTTGAGATAATTTCAACCGATAGGCTTCTAACTCTCGATTTACAACAAACGGCAGTTTGATAATAGATGATTTTGGTAAAAATTCAGCAGCTCCTAAGTTTAGAAACTCCGAGGCAGCTTCTTCTGGCAAAAATTCTGTAATCAAAATTACAGGTAAATCAGGATTAATTTCTTTAACACGAGTGATGACATAACGACCGTCAAAATCGGGAAGATAAAAATCAGTAATGACAATATCCCAAGTTTCATCTGAAATGCGTTGTTCGAACTCAGCTTTCCATTCAGCCCTTTCGGAAAAAATAGAGAAACCAAAGTTTTGAAGTACAGAGA
Source organism: Leptospira congkakensis (assembly GCF_004770265.1). Classification (NCBI taxonomy): domain Bacteria; kingdom Pseudomonadati; phylum Spirochaetota; class Leptospiria; order Leptospirales; family Leptospiraceae; genus Leptospira; species Leptospira congkakensis. Next base: position 119,058 of record NZ_RQGQ01000009.1, on the reverse strand, counting down.
CAATTGCCTTATAAGATGCAAGTGAGTCTTCGACAATTAGCACATTGAGTTTCTTTTGGATGTCCATAATTTCGACTACTGATTAAAAAATCCAAACACAGGAAGTTCTAAATCACCTAAAATTTCTGACTTGTGACGATATGCGGTTCCACGTCCTTCGGCAAGTGCAAACTTTCCTTTTGAAAAATCACTAGGAGATAAATAAGGTGTATTTGTTTCTAAACGGATTAGTTTTTTTCCTTTTTCTTTTGCCAATAGAGATTTTAATTCTTCGGTTTCTGAATCTATAATTTGGACAGAAGCATCTAATGCTCGTTTCATGGTGTTGCGACTGAGTGGTCGATGATTATTGATTTGGTGGATGACAATGCGATCAATACTTGGATCTAAAATTAGTTCTTTGATCGGTTCTCCGTCACCAATGCCTCCATCCAAAAACTCTTGGCCTTGAAACTCTTGCACTTCATACAAAAATGGGAAGGCAATGGAAGCCATTACGGCATCGAGGACATTTCCTTCCGTGATGAGTTCACGTTTATTTTTAGAGAGATTAGAAACAGCAATTCCAAGTTTGATGGGTAAATCAGAAAATTTTTTGTTACCCAGGTAAGGATAAAGAATTTTTCTCGTGGCTTTTCCAGTCAAAACCCCGCTATAACCGTTGAGACCTTTTCGTAACAATCGACCAAACATTGTCAGAGAATTTCCTTCCCAAAAATCTTTTTTCTTTAATCCTAAAACCAAAGATTCAAAATCCACCATCTCACGACCCGTTGCATACAATGCTCCGATCATCGCTCCCGAGCTGGAACCCGTAACCACGGCTGGTCGAAAACCAATTTCCTGTAACCCACGCACAAAACCAGTATGGGCAAAAAAACCAAAAAAGGCAGATTTCAAACAAAGAGCAGAATACTTTTTAGGAAAGAAGAGTTCTATCATAAGCTTTTACTAAGTTTAGAAAAAGGCTCCATGTATGTCAGCCACGAAGCAATTTTGAAACCAAAAGTTTTGTCATATCATAAAACAAAACTCCGATAAAAGCAACTAGTACCGCTGATGAAAACTGCAGAAAATTGAGTGGTACAAATCGAAACATTGTATTCATTCCCGGCAAATACATAGAAAGGACCAAAACTCCAATGGTTCCTGCAAAAACGTATCGAATGATTGGATTGGGAATTCGCATCCGACTCCACATGGACTCGTGTAAAGAGCGATTGGCCAAAATTAAAAATAAATTCGAAAATACTAATGTAACAAATGTTGCTGTACTTACAACTTTTGGAGAAGAATTTCCCTTCAGAAACAATTCAGTGATCCAATAGGATGAAACTACGGACAATAAGGAAAAGGCACCTTGGATCAGGGAATTGATAAACAATTCATGATCTAATAGTGGTTCGGAGGTTTCCCTAGGTTTTCTTTTCATCAAATCGGATTCTGCAGATTCTTTTTCGAATACAATTGTACATGTAGGATCGATGACCATTTCCATAAATACAATATGGATTGCTGATAAAACGATAATAGGCCAATCAAAGATGATTGGGAAAAAAGTAATACCAACGATTGGGATATGAACTCCAATTAGATAACCTAAGGCTTTTTTTAAATTGTCGAAGATTTGGCGGCCAATCCGCACTGATTCTAAAATTGAAGAAAACGAGTCATCTAACAAAACAATGTCGGCAGCTTCGCGAGCTACATCAGTTCCTCTTTCCCCCATGGCAACACCTATATTTGCGGTGCGTAAAGCAGGTGCATCATTCACACCGTCCCCGGTCATAGCAACAATCTCACCATCCGCTTTTAACATCCGAACGATTTGCCATTTGTCTTCCGGACTGACTCTCGAAAAAATATTACATTTTCGAATGACTGATTTCATTTCCTCTTCATTTAAACTAGAAAATTCTTTTCCCGTATAAGCAATGTGCGAATCTTTTAATCCAATTTGATTTGCAATGTTTTTGGCCGTCTCTGGATAATCTCCCGTAATCATAATCACTCGAATTCCAGAATCATAGGCTGTTTTTACAGCCAAAGGAACAATCTCTCGAATTGGATCTAAGAATGCCAATAAGCCAAAAAACTGATAATCGATTTCTTTTCTATCTTCAGGAATTATATTCGATGGTAATTTTGATTTTGATACACCAAGAACTCTATATCCTTCTTTTGCTAGTTCATTTGTTTTCTTGGTCCAAAAATCTAATTCAGAATCATCAAACTTACACAAATCAAAAATTGCCTCCGGAGATCCTTTGGCATAACTTACATAAAAATCATTTTCTTTCAAAACTCGAACCATTGTTAATTGGTCAGGTGTTAAAGGAAAGTCTCGAACAGAAAAAAGTGCAGAATCTTTTACTTGGTTGTATAAAACTAAACAATCAGAAATGGCGATATCCATGGGATCAAAACTTGGATGTTTGGATGCAGAGTAAGCAATTTGAAGTAATGAAGTTGTTTCCTCCGAAAGATTTGATTTAAAATCCAGTTTCACAGTTTCAGATTTTGTAATAACGATTCCCACAGTCATTTTATTTTGTGTGATGGTTCCCGTTTTATCCGAACAAAGCACTGTAGCAGCACCTAAAGTTTCGATGATAGAAGAACGTCTGACTAAAACATTTTTAGTGCTCAATCGGTATGCACCCAAAGCAAAAAATATAGTCAATACCAAAGGAAGTTCCTCCGGCATAAGTCCGATGGCAAGTGTCAGACCAGAAAGTAAACCTTGTAACCATTGGCTCTTGGCGATTCCAAAATACAGAGCAAGCACTACACACAATGAAGCGGCTACGATAAATAAATTACGAACGAGCCGTGTAACCTCTACCTCAAGTAAGGTTCTACCCACAGTTTCATCGGCAATTTTCCTTCCGATTTTTCCAATTTCAGTTTGGTTACCTACCGCGGTCACACGGCAAACACCCTCTCCACTAACAACTAACGATCCACAATAAATCAGATTAGATTGAGACTTATTAACAGGAACAGATTCCCCCGTTAATAAGGATTCATCACAGGAAAACATTCGATCTGAAATTAGTTCAGAGTCAGCAGGAACACGGTCTCCTTCATTTAGAATCAATAAATCATCATAAACTACATCTTTTCCTTCAATACGAATGATCTGTTTGTCTCGGATGACATTTGTTCGTGGGCTTGCAAGCGAACGAAGAGCGGAAATTGCTGTTTCCGTTTTTTTCTCTTGGATGAAGGTGATGGTTACAATTCCAACAACGGAAAATAATAGAAGAATAGCTTCCCCTCGATCTCCCAAAAGCAAATAAACAACACTTATGGAAATGAGAAGCAAAATCATTGGCTCCGTCACAACCTCAAACAACATTCGGAGCATCCCTTTCTTTTGAGAGGAACTAATTTCATTCGCACCGAATTTAATACGATTTTCTTTGACTTGTTCTTGGGTGAGTCCCATTAGGATGAATTCTGAAATTTGTTTTGGTATCGAAGGCATATTCTTAATTGATTTGGTCTTGTATTTTAAAAGAATTCTGTTTAACATTCTAGAATGTGTGATACCTCCCTTGCCACTGAAAAATTTACCAATACCCAAAAAAGAATCTTTGCGAAAAACTCAGATAGGGAACCAAATGAAGCACAATCAATCCTGCATCTCCCTCGAATGGAACACGAAAAGGGATCTATATTAAAAACCACTTATATCGAAATTCCACAAACTCCAATTACTTATGAAGTTTTTTTAAGCAAACCGTTCCATATGTGGGGAGCGGAAATGGGTGTAAATGAATTTGGGCTTTGTATTGGCAATGAAGCCGTTTTCACAAATCTAAAAATAGAAAAACAAAACAATGGTTTGACGGGAATGGATTTAATCCGCCTGGCTTTAGAACGATGTAAATCTGCTAAAGATGGATTATTTCTCATCACTGAGTTATTAGAAAAATATGGACAAGATGCCTGCGGTGGATACAAAAACCGTTCTTTTTTCTATCACAACAGTTTTATCATAGCGGATAGAACTGATGGTTACGTTCTTGAAACTGCCGATAGATATTGGGTTGCAAAAAAAATAAATTCCTTTTATGCCATCTCTAATGGACTGACGATTGAATCAGATTTCGAATATTCATCATCAAACCTGATTGATAAATTAAGAAAAAAAACAAACAAAGAATTTTCATTTAAAGATCATTTTAGTGATCACTTTTATACGATGATGAGCCATTGCAAAGACAGAAGGTTATTACATCAAAAAACGGCTGAAACCTTAGAAAAAGAAAATACAAATTATACAATTAGGCAATCGATAGAAACCTTAAAAACTCATGCAATTGAAACTGATGAATTTGAACCATCTTCTTCTTCGATGAAATCTTTATGTTTACATGCAACTGGCCCAACAACACCAAATCAAACAAATGGAAGTTTAATTGTAGAATGGGATACATCGGAGACAAACCAAGACCCACTTAGAGTATTTTATACAGGAACTTCTACACCTTGCCTCAGCTTGTTCAAACCATTCTTCTTTGGAACCAAAAACTTTATTAACTCATCCAGTTTATTATCGAATGAAACATATTCGGAAACTTTATGGTGGTTACACGAATCGGTAGCAAGGAAATCAAATTTTGATTATCAATCAGTACGTTCGATCTTAGTCCCGGCGCTTATCGGATTACAAGAATCCATTTTAAACATTTCGAAAGAAACTCATTCACTTCAAAAAAAAGAAGAAATCCAGTGGCGATTTCTAAAAGACCATGTGAATGCTCTCAAAAAAATTGATGAGGAATTGCTTCAGGTTAAAATCGGTAGGAGTCGTTGGCAAAATCCTTTTTTTCAAATTTATTGGTCAGGACAAAATTCAAAACTAGGGATTCCCTTCCGCTAATAATAGAATGACGATATCATTTACGTTGGTTCCCGTTGGGCCAGTAAAAAGAAGCGATTGGCTGTCTTTTAGGATTGGATAAGAATTTGATCGGTTTAGCTCCGCCTGCGGATCCCATCCTTTTTCTTTCATCATCCTTAAGCTTTCTGAACTAACAATCCCTCCAGCGGCATCTGTTGGACCATCCGTCCCGTCGGTGCCAGCAGATAAAAAAATCCAGTTTCGACCGCTAAACATCGATTCGGTTTGGATGGCCAGACGAAGGGCCGTTTCTTGGTTACGACCCCCAAGTCCATCTCCATTTACCGGGCAAACCAACTCTCCTCCCAGTAGAATCATTTGTTTGTTTGGATTCTTTATAGCATTCGTTAATTCAACTACCATCCGTTTGGCGGTTTCCTCACTCGACAAATCCCAAGAATCAGAAATTGTTTTTACTTCATAACCCAAACGAATGGCCTTTTTTCCAATAGCTGCAATAGAGGAAGATAGATTCCCCATGATATAGTATTCGCTTCCAGGATAACTTGGGCCTGAAGAGATAATCCGAGGATCATCGCCCAATACATCAGAGATAACAAAGGTAAATACTTTTAAATTAGGATCTAATTGTTTGAGTAACTTACCTGCCTTTACCGAAGACAACTCCATTCTTTTAAGATTCATATCCTGAATCGGAAGTCCTTGTTTGAGTAAGCCCTGGTTGAATTGAATGATTTCTTCTATTGTATATCCTGGTAAAGGAATTTCAAATAAACTAGAACCACCACCGGACAACAAAACAATCAGTTGGTGGTCTTCACCAAGTTTTTTAAGATCTATTAAAACTTCACGAGAGAATTTTTCTGAATTGGAATCCGGAAGTGGATGTGCGGATTCTCTACATTTCCAAACACCCATTTGGCCTTTTGATCTAACTTCTTCAGGAAGGTGATTGTATTTGGTGAGGATAAATCCACGATCTACTGGAAAATACTCTTGGAAAGACAAAGCCATTGCATAAGCCGCTTTCCCTAAAGCAAAAACATAATTTTTCTTTTTTGGATTTGTGAAAAGATTCCTTAGTTCAGGATGTTCCTTCCAGAATGGAGCGGCAAGATATTTGGGAGTCGCAACATTTACGCCCTCCCAATAAAGTGATTCAATATCTTCCCTTAAAGTAGACACTACTTTTCTAATTTAGCAGGAATGCTATCATACAAAATGCCAGTAGGCAACAATTGCCCAAATTCCAAAACATCAGTAGGACATAAAGAAACACAAGCCGAACAACGTACACATTGTACGCTATCTAATGGAATTCCTCGACTAGCATAACCCATTACATCAATTCCTTGATGGCAATTTTTTGTACAAATATTACAAGAAATACATTTTTTCTTCTCAGAGAAAATACGGAACCTACTAAACTTAGCATAGATATGCATAAGCGATGCAAGCGGACAAAACATCCGGCACCATATTCTTCCAGAAAATAAAAAATAAAACCCAACGCCAACAATACCTGCAAGTCCAATATCAACTACCAGATCATAAATCCATTTGATTGAATCTGCGATAAATTCACCCATTTCAAATCCTGGATGAATTGTTTTCCCATAGACCCCCACTAATTTTAAGGCAGTCAGGATAAAGGCGACAAAAAGAATGTATTGACCCGAATGTTCTAATTTGTAAGCCCACTTCCCGTGTGGCATTTTTTGTCTATGTTCATCACCTAAAGTTTCAGCAAGGCCACCACAAGAACAAATCCATCCGCAATAAGCTCCCTTTCCATAACGATATACCAAAAAAGGAATTAACCCAAAACTAAACAGAATCCCATAACCTAACCAGAAATTGGTGATCCCACCATCATACAAAACACCCATACTGAGAGGCCAAGCCAAAATGAATCCATAGGCTTTCCAATAGGCATCATTTGGAAAAATTTCCCGACGAACAAATCCATCTGGACTCCCTAAATATCCAAGATCTCCAAGTTCAGGCAAAATGAGTTCTGGCAAAAGAAACAAAAAGAAAATTTGTACAAAAATCAAACTGAGAGTTTGATAGAGTATATACTTTGTTTTGCGAACCATAATCCTTCTGATTCCAAATACCAAAATGGTTAAAGAATATAACATCGTATAATGGAAAGAAGGATACTTTCCAAATAAGGTATAACCAAAATAAGTTGCGGACAAATAAACAAAAAGAAAATAGAAAAAAAGTGCCAAAAGATAAGTATTACGAATCAATATCCATGGTTGGAAAACCTGTTTTCTCTTTCCCCATTTCAAAAAAATAAATAACAACAAACTAACGATTGTTAAACCAGAAAAACCAGTAGCCAAGAGAGAGAACCAACCAGGGCCATAAAAAGAAGCTTTTCCCAAATAGGCGAGCCCAGCGAAGGAAAAAAGAGTAAAAAAACCGACCCAATCTGAAATCGATTTTTCATTCTGAATTTTGATTCCGATTTTTTTAAGAAACGAAATAGGTGCCAAATTTCCAATAAGAACATAAACCAAATCAGCCTTACGTTTGCTAGATGATACAGGTGATTTTATAAAAACATTCTGTTCCGAAATTTCCGTTATTTCTGATTCCTGAAGGAGTTTGATTTTCCCTTCCTTGATTTTTTCCTCTAGTAGGATTTTATTTTGTTCTTTTGGTCTTGAAAATTCTTTTCCTCGATGAACCAAAGATACTTCATTTGCAAAATCAGAACATAGAATGGCAGCTTCAACAGCGCTGTCTCCACCTCCGACAATCACAACCGATTTGTCCTTAGTATCTTTAGGATCAAAAAAACGATAGAACACATTGGGGTTAGATTCACCTCTTACACCCAATCGTTTAGGATCTCCCGATTTTCCAATCGCAATCACTACGGAGTTAGTGAGATAAGAATCTCCTGATTCTGTTTTAACTATGTATAAAGAACCTTCTGATTGAATAGAGGAAACTCGTTTCCCAACATACAATTCAATCGAATCTTTTTTTAATAAATCATTTAGGTATTTTAATAAATCTTCTTTAGTAGAATCAAAAATTTTAATTTTTGATTTTGTTTCAGTTTGTTTAGGTTCTGCGAAAATTGGTTTTTGTTTAGGATAACTATGGATGGTTTGAAAAGGAAGATTTGCTTCTAGAACTACATACTTTTTTTGTAACCGACTAGCCTCATAAGCACAAGATAATCCGGCAGGCCCAGAGCCAATAATGACAACATCCAAACAATCTGTTTTATTTTCTCGAATGTGTTTCCAAACATTCACCCCACTTTCCGCTGCTAGTTTCAACAGAGGAACACCCGTTAGGTCACCGATCACAAATATGTTAGGGAGATTCGTTTCATAGGAATCTGAAATTTCCGGATAGATTTCTACACCACCGGTGGGAACAGATTTGGTTAACCAGCTAAAATAAGAAGAAGGCCACATATTTTATGATTTAAATTCGGTATAAAAAAAAAGAAATGAATTTAACGTGCAAGAGGCAATTGGATGATAATTTTTGTTCCTATCTCGGGATTACTTCTCACACGAAGAGATCCTCCTTGTTCTTTTAGCAACTCCATACAAACCAAAAGTCCAAGACCTGTTCCTTTTTCACCAACAGTGCCAAATCCAGAAGTAAAACGTTTACCTTCGACAATCTTTTCCAAAAGTTCATCTGTCATCCCAATTCCTTCATCCTGAAATCTAATTTCCATAAACGAAGATACTGGTTCCGCTTCTATGATGACCTTTCCTTTAGGATGAGAATATTTTATCGCATTGGATAATATATTACGCAACACAGTTGAGGTCATTCGTTCATCACAATAGATCGAATCACCATTTAAAACTTTTATTTCCCAAGTTATTTCTTTATTAGTGGCTTGGATGTTAAGTATATCCATAGCATTTTTTAATAATAAAGATAAATTTAAATTTTTGGGATTGTATTGTGTTTTCTTTGTTTCGTTCCGAACCCAATCAAGTAAACTTTCTAATACTAAGTAAGATTGATTAGTACTCTTTTTAAGTTCTTTTAATCCAAAAATCAGCTCGTCCCTTTCCGGTAAGGAACTAGTCAGATAACCTAAATAATTACTCATTGTACCAATGGGGCCTTTTAAATCATGAGCTAAGATAGAAAAAATACGATCTTTATGATCATTGATCCGAACCATTTCTTTATGAATCCGATTGATGTTTCTCAAAAAATAAAACATAAACAAAGCCACAAAGGATAAACAGGATACTACAGAATTAATTCGAAACAGATCCTGAACTTGCTTTTGATATAAAAGAGTCCCCTCTTTGAAAACACCTGGAGTACCAAAAAATTCAAACCAAACATAAAACATCGTGTTCATCAAAAAAAGAAAAAGAATCCACCACTTATCATCGTAGGAAAAAAGCACAAAAGGAATAATTGCAAACACTAGAAAATAATAATAAAATCCACCCGAAGTTCCAAAACTAAAGGTAGAAACACATAACAATGGAACTGAAATAATAAATACTAAGATGATCCGAGATAAAGAGTATTTTCCTTTTACATTTAAATATAATATCACTAGGAATACAAAGACAACAAAGGTATGAATATAGTTCATAAACTGATAAAAAGGAGCTTCTGCTATGGTAAAAAAGATAGAGTATTGTATATTTGAAAAAATACCCAAAACCGCAATTAAGTTAGAAAGTTGTACACGGACAGAGGCTTCCAAACCTAAATGTTCAGTCACGCCTAAATTCAGTAACTTACGGATGCCTAACCAATCCAGTATCACTTTCATTTGATATCGATCGTAAAGTATGTTACGTCATCTGACAAACGAAATGCGAAATTTCGAATATCCTTTTTGATTTTTTCGTTGAGGTCATGTAAGGGAAGGTCGATACCAGCGGCCAATTGTTCCCTTAGTCGCATTTCTCCGTACAATTCCCTGTTTTTATTTTGGCTCTCCGTAATCCCATCGGTATAAAAAAAGAAACGATCCCCAGATCTTAGTTCTCTTGTAAATGTCTCGACAAAGACATCCTTCTTCCAACCCATAATGGGACCACGCCCCCCGAGAGGAGTTAAAGATTTTGAATTCACGTTCATCGAATATGGGCTTGGGTGACCCATAACCGAATACTTTAGTATAGATTTTTCTAAATCAAAATGACTAACAACAGCCGTAATATAATTTTTTTCGACTACAGGTAACATTTTAAGGTTTAATTCAGATAAAAAAAGCGCAGGGTCTTTTTCTTTAGGAGCAATTTCCAAAAAATTTACCTTTAACATACTCGCAATCAATGCGGCAGCAATTCCGTGGCCCAACACATCACATAACAAAAAACTAATGGAACCATCTTTATGAATAAAATAATCAAAATAATCACCGCCTATTTTTTCCATAGGCATAAATACAGAAGCAACGCTTAAACCATTATGTTTAAACTCCATAGGAGGAATTAGTTTTGACTGTAGTCCAGCTGCCATCACCAAATCATCATGTAAAAGTTTATACTGTTTATGTAACTCTTGTGTACGAAGGGTGACTAACATTTCCAAAGATTCATTTAGATTTCGAAGTTCTCTTCTAGTTCGTGCACTTTGTAGGGCAATGGCAAGTACTCCCGAAAACAAAAATGTTAAGATTCCGTATTGGGTTAAATAAGCGTTTTTTCCGGTCAGTATGTCTGTAATGACATCGGCAATTCCAAAAAAAGTTGCGACAAGTGCACCGAGCGAAACAACAATTGCTTCGGCGGTTTTTTTATAATTCTTTACTAACAATTGAATGAGAATCGGGACCTTTATCCCAAGCAATAGATACCAAATATATACAAGATAAAACCGACTATCTGGATCCATAGAAAACAACTGAAAAAAAGCAAGGACAGTATCCAAAAAGAAAGTGATCACAGCCAGCTTAGTGATGCGACGATCAAAAAGACTATGAACAAATAACATGATAAATACAGGAAAGATAAACTGACTAAAGAACAACAACCGAACCAAAATTTCGGGTTCAATCAATAGAAAATGAATTTTATTGAGAACCGGCAATCTCCAACCTACAAAAAATATTGCAGTGCCAGCAAGATACAGTCCTGACTTAGAAGATCGATTTAATGCGTAACCAATCGCTTGTTGTAAAAAAATCCCAAAGAATAAAGCTGCGATTAAAATTTGATTCACATCTTCAAAAACCATTTTGTCTTTAATTTGGTCTTGAGTTCCGAAAATTGGTACCGAACGAAAAATCCCACACCTAAACTGTGTTTCACGACACTCTATTTCAACAGTGAGTTCATTTTTCCCCTCTCTCAAATACGAAATCGGAATTTCATAATAACGAACTTTGTGCCAATAAGGATAATACTCGGGAGAAAAACTTCCAGTCGAACCGATGGATTTTCCATTCCAAAATGTTTGGTCTGCGGAATGGATTCTATCCATATAAATGGCTTGGGAAGATTCAGGAAAGGTTGGAAACGGAATTTCCAATCGATACTTACCACGTAAAGGAACTTGGTAACCTTGGTCCACCAAAGGTACACCGACTAGCACTGGTTTTGAATTGGTTTCTCCCTCTAACTGGAATGTCCAACCCGAATCCAATGATTGAACCTCCGCACTGAGTGATGCAGTCAAAAGAAACACGAATGAAAAAACGAGTTTCATGGAATTTCTGGAGAACACCGAAAGGATTGAACAAAACTTCTAAAGAAGTGCAAGGATTTTTTAAGGTTGGTAAATATTAGAAAACCCTGCCTGCCTTTGGCAGACAAGGGTTATAGGCTTATAAGCCAGTTTTTTCTGCGATTTTTTTTCCGTATTCAGGATCACATTTGGTAAAATGTTCAACATTCTTTTTTACCAAATCTTTAGGAATCCCTTTCATCGTTCCTGCAATGACCGAGGTAAGACGTTCTCTTTCTTCCGGTTTCAACATTCGATACAAATCACCAGCTTGGGAAAAATCATCATTCTCCTTATGGCTATTGTAACGATCCGCATCTCCTGAAATTCGAAGTGGTGGTTCACTCACCTGTTCGTTCTCAGTAGGCCCAGAAAAACCATTTGGTTCATAGTTATCATAGGAAGGGTTTTCTTCTGAACGGTAACCATCCACTTGATAATTTTTTGTAGGAGAAACAGACCGATTTACAGAGATTAGTTGGTAGTTTCCACCTAATCGATACCTCTGTGCATCAGGATATGCAAAAAGTCTTCCTTGTAACATTTTATCAGGAGAAACTCCAATCCCAGGAACCAAATTACTTGGACTGAAAGCCGCTTGTTCCACTTCAAAAAAATAGTTTTTTGGATTTCTATTCAATTCAAGTTCACCGACTTCAATCAAAGGATAATCTTTATGAGACCAAACTTTCGTTAAGTCAAAAGGATTTACCTTATAATTCTCCGCATCCTTTTCAGGCATAATTTGAATACAAACCTTCCATTTTGGAAAATCCTTTTTATGAATGGCTTCAAACAAATCTCTCGTCGCATAATCTGGATCGGATCCTGCTAACTCTCCTGCTTTTTCTCTTGTTAGATTTTTGATTCCTTGTTTGGATTTAAAATGAAATTTCACCCAAAATCTTTCAGACTTCTCGTTCCAAAAACTAAATGTATGGGATCCGTATCCATTCATAAACCTGTATCCATCAGGAATCCCGCGATCACTAAATAAAATTGTGATTTGGTGCATTGCTTCCGGTGACTTAGCCCAATAATCCCACATTCTTACAGGATTTTTATAACCAGTCACAGGATCTCTTTTTTGTGAGTGAATGAAATCAGGAAATTTTAATGGATCTCTTTCAAAAAACACGGGAGTGTTATTTCCTACAACATCCCAATTCCCATCTTCAGTATAAAACTTCACGGCAAAACCACGCGGATCACGTTCGGTATCTGCAGAACCTTTTTCACCTGCAACAGTAGAAAACCTTAGAAACATTGGTGTTTCCTTTCCGACTTTTTGAAACAGTTTTGCAATCGTATACTCAGATAAATCTTTTGTTAGGCGAAATACTCCATAAGCACCAGCTCCTTTTGCATGGACCACTCGTTCTGGAATTCTTTCCCGATTAAAATGTGCAAGTTTCTCAATCAAATGAGTATCCTGAATGAGAACGGGACCTCGATTTCCTGCGGTTAAGCTGTGTTGGTTACTAGATACAGGTTGTCCACCTGCCGTTGTTAATTGATTGTTGCTCATATTTGAGCCTCCTTTTTATTTTTTAAAAATGTATTTCTTATGGTTTGAAGAAAAAATTGGATCCAAAGAATCCATTTCTTTTGGTTCCCTTTGATTCTGCTTATGGGATATGTCGTAAGATAGGTTACGATTTTCTTTCGACCAAACATCGTAGCGTAATCAAGTGCAGTGAATCCTTGTGGATTTTTATAATTAGGATCTGCACCGAAACGGAGAAGTAAGGAAACAACTGCTAGGTGTCCTTTAAAAGATGCTCCCATAAGAACAGAATTTCCTGACCGGTCAGATTCATTTGGATTTGCACCCCACTCGAGTAAATGCCTCGTGAGATCTTCGTGGCCATGATAAGAAGACAATAATAAAAGTGAATTTCCCTTTTCATCCTTCCAATCCAAAGCCTCTGGTAGATGGATTTCCTTAGAAAGTCCCGCAACATCTCCTATCCGTGCAAAATGAAAGGCAGTTTCCTTTTCCAGATCTGCGCCCTGAATTGTAGATTGGAATTCCCTCCATGCAGTGGATTCATTCAATTCATCCATTCGACCTTGTTTTTCTGCTTCCATCTGGTTTCCCTCTACCGATCCCCTGTTTTCAGAAAGACCGTCATTTAGACTAAGTCTAAATTTATACCAAATACACTCAAATGATTTTTTAGACTTAGTCTAATTATTGACAAAAAAATGCGTTCGGAGAACTTGAAACTGAGATGGATCTAAGTTACCAAAAAACCAAGGAATTGCTTGAATCCCACGGGATTCGGCCGACTTCCCAAAGATTGGAAATGGCGCATTTGCTTTTGGAACGCCACCAACACCTCTTTGCCGAAGAGGTATTTCATTTGGTGAATTCCCATTTCCCCCATGCATCACGAGCGACCATTTTTAATAACCTCAAACTCTTTGCTGAGAAAGGAATGTTAGGAACTTTGGAATTAAAAAATGGGGTAACTCATTTTGATTCGAATATTGATCCTCATCACCATGCTTTAAACGAAGAAACGGGAGAAATCACGGATGTGGAAATGGATGAGGTACTAGAATCTAAAGTTCTAGAGGAACTAAAAGATAGTTACTTTAAGAAGACAGGAAAGAAACTAGATAACGTAAAACTTGTCATCACTCTTAAAGGAAAATAATTCCTTAGTTTCATTTCATATGCCAAATACTTTTCCCTCCATTGCGATCAGTGGGCTTGGATCCGTAACGGTAACCATCATTCACGCACTTTATCAAAATAAAGTGCCTTTCAAAATCCTTTGCCGAAATGAAAACAGATTACAAACTTTAAGTAAAACTCCTTTGCGTTTCAAAGGTCCCAATGGAAAAGTCACAGAAATCGATCTCAAAGATCATCTAACAAACATTAATAAAAATACAGAGAAGTATGATTATATTTTTATTGGATGCAAAAACCAAAATCTAAATGAATATTTAGAAGAAACAAAGGTCTTATTATCTTCCACAGGAAAATGGATTCTAATTCAAAATGGAATTCCTGAATCCCATTTTGAAGCCTATCAAGACAAAATCATTGGCGGGGTTGTGGGCTGGAATACCCAAACATTAGCAGATGGATTGTATTACCAATCCAATGTAGGTAGTCTCATCCTTGGAGAGGCAAAAGGTATAAAACCAAATCTATTTTGGAATCAGATTCTCCCACCTTTTTTACCAGTAATTTTGACCGACAAACTCAACGGATTTCGATGGCATAAACTAGCAATTAACTCCATTATCAATGGACTTGCGGCTGCCAAACATCAAAGTTTAGGAGAATTATTCCTAAACAAAAAATCCAGAGATGAAGCCCTTGAGACATTAACGGAAATCAAACAAATTATAAACAAACTTAACATCGAAGAACAAGTAGTTCCAGGATCATTTCCAATTGCTAAGTTAGGTAGTGGCAAAGGGTCTTTACCAACATGGATCCGTCACTTAATTCTTATTGTCCTTGGCTTAAAATACTTTCGCATCCGTACTTCGATGGTACAAGATTTAGACAATGGACGGAAAACGGAAATTGATTATATCAATGGAGAAGTGGTGACAATTGCAAAAGAACTCAATGTCCCTGCACCGAAAAATGAATGGATTGTTTCTAAAGTCAAAGAACGCACAAAATAATTTTTATTACGACTAACTTCGTTATTTTCCCAAACTTAAAAGTTCTGAAATGGAATGATTGGATTCTAGGGGGTGGCGCAACTTTTGTTCTGTTTGGATAAGGTATTGGTTCCTACGTCCATCCTTACTTTTTTCTAAAATTTCCGCATCCGCCAAATCTTTGACAATGGTTTGTACGGCTCTCTCTGTGATTCCCACAAGTAATGCGACATCTTTCAATCGCATTTCAGGATCTTTACTCAAACAAATCAAAACATGAGCATGGTTGGAAAGAAAGGTCCATTGAGCGACCTTTTTAGTAGATTCTTGAGGTTTTCTTTTTTGTTCTTTTGTCATTCTTTACATAAACCAATTAGAGTTTTTACATTCGATCAAATTAAATTAAAATTTAATTTTGTTCCTCTGAGAATTTAAAATCCCTAACAAACCAAGCCCAATAAATAAATAAAAACTGAACCGGTAAACGTGCATACAAAGCCCAAATCGGAAATCCATAATCTTTTCCATCTAAGGCGGTTAACAACATATTAATGTTAGCA
Source organism: Leptospira congkakensis (assembly GCF_004770265.1). Taxonomy (NCBI): domain Bacteria; kingdom Pseudomonadati; phylum Spirochaetota; class Leptospiria; order Leptospirales; family Leptospiraceae; genus Leptospira; species Leptospira congkakensis. The sequence continues at coordinate 103,299 of NZ_RQGQ01000009.1, read as the reverse complement.
GGATAGATTGCGAGTAACAATAAGATAATTCCATAACAGGTTATCTTTCGCATTCGTTCATAAAGAACAAGGGAACCAAGGGTTATTTCCGCAAGGCCACTGGTTACATTCAAAAGTTCATGGAAAGGAAGATAATCTGGCATCATTTCCAAATAAAACTCGGGAGAAAAAAAGTGATTAATTCCCGCCGTAATATAGAACCCACCCAGAGAGTACACGAGAAATTTTTTCATCACCGAACTAGAACATAAGGGAAGAAAAAATCATTACAATTTTTTACCCGAAGGAAATTTCTAGCAAAACTTACGATGTTTTAAGCGACAATTTGCCCTTCTTTTGATTTGTAATGCCCCAATTTTTCTTCCAACCTTTTGCGACTTTTAATGGTAATTCTACTTGGTTCGATGACTAAGTTGGTATCACTCAGAAATTCTTTGATGCTTTCTGATTTGACTTTGATGATTCCACACATATTACAAAGTTCTTCCATCTGAATATAGATGGTATGGGCATTGGCCAGACTTTCATCTAAACTTCTCCCCAAACGAATGTCTTGGTCTCGAATGGAATTATACAGATAGGCATAAAGACGGATCACAGGAGTTTTTAGTCGTAGGATCACCAAACGTTGGTGAGAGAACCAAATACGTCTGGCGATACTTTCGAAAATTTTCTGTAATAGAGACGGTCCAACTGATTCAAATAAATTTTCTGCCGTCACACGAAGGATTTTACTTTTGGTTTCAGTGATAGCAGAAGCCATCCTTGGTGCATTATCAATTAATGACATCTCACCAAAAATTTCACCAGGTCCCAAAACATCGATTACGTATTCAAAACCTCTAACAATTCCAAATAGTTTAACGTTTCCTTCTAACACGACATAGATTTCGTTACTCTTTTCACTTTCGACAAAAAGAATTTCACCCGGTTCCAAATTTGCTTGCATACTATCCCAAACAAAAGGTTTGTAATTGGAACCAAAAGATTTTAGTAAATCGGTTGCTTCTGTTAGGTTCTCTGTGGAATTATTTTCTTTAGACCAGTTCAAAAAACTCTGAATCGAATAGGCTGCTAAATTTGGTTTTTGCCAAGATAAATAAGTTCTAGCATTCAGAACCAATCGTTCTGGATGGTAATCTCGGTCAGCTGGTTTGTTTGCTTTGGAAAGATGTTTTTGGAGTGTTCGAAGTTCTCTTGAATAAAGACTCAAAATCTTCATCGCCAGTTCTTTTCTTTCCTTTAGGTAGGAACCCAAAAGTCGAATGGGAATTTGAACCAGTTCAACATCCGTATCGGCAAATAATGTCACTAAAAATCGATGTTCGGTTAGCGCCGATACGAGTCCAAAACTGTCACCGGCTTCATAATACGCGAGTTCGTGATCAACAACTATGTGTTCGGAATCAACCGAAACACGGCCAGACCTAACAATAAAAAAATTCCCAGTATTGATGGAATTCTGCACAACAATGGCAGCACCTTTGGAATAATTAACGACTTTGATTTCTTCTACGGACACTGAATCAAAAATATTGGTTTTGAAGGTAAAGAGTCAAACATTTAATAAATTCCAGAAGTCATCTGATTCCAAATCAAATCGTACACTTTATTAGCAGAAATTTCTTTTTTGGAATATGGGATTTCCGAAGAAAAAATTGGATAAAATTCTTTTTTTCCATGAATGGCCCCATGAGAGCCTTTTACCAAATTGGCATCGAGCGGAATGACATTCATCAGGTAACGAAATCCCAGTTTTTTGCGGAGCAATTTAAGACCAGCTCGGAGACGAATTCCTGGTTTATGGGGATCCATAAACATTTCACAAGGATCATATCCTGGTTTTCTATGAATGTCCACCAAACGAGCATAATCTGGAGCATTTTTATCATTTAACCAATAGTAATAAGTAAACCAAGAATTTGAATCTGCCACAAGAACAATGTCACCAGAACGTTTGTGATCTATATTGTATTTTTTTTGTGCTTTTTTATCTAGAATAAGGGAAATTCCGTCAATATTTTGTAACAATTTTGTGACTTGGGTTTTTGTTTTAGAATCCTTACAATAAATATGAGCTATTTGATGGTCAGCTACGGCAAAGGCAGAAGAGGCGCCGGGATCAAGAAGTTCATACCATCTCTCTTTACGAACAGCAACAAGCCCCTCCTCCCTTAGGATTCGATTGATATGAATCGGACGAAAGACTGGAGTGATTCCGTATTCGGACAACAATATGATTTTTGTATTTTTACTTTCATAGTATTCGATCAGTTGTTTGAGAACTGAATCAATTTCCGAAAGTTCTTTTTTGATTTCTGGAAGGTTTGGCCCAAACTTCTGAAGGCAATAATCTAAATGAGGAAGGTATACCAAAGTGAGTGTAGGATCATATTTTTGATCAACAAAGATGCTAGCGTCAGCAATCCACTTTGTTGATTTGATATTAGCATTGGGTCCCCAAAAATTAAAAAGTGGGAACAATCCAAGTTCAGATTGCAATTCATCTCTTAACTCTGGAGGATTGGAATAACAATCGGGAGCTTTGACACCATCAGCATGGTATTGTGGTCTCGGTGTGACTGAATAGTCGGCACTAGAATACATATTGTACCACCAAAACATTTTGGAACAAGTGAAGTTAGGATCCTTTTTTTTAGCACGTTCCCAAATTTTTTCTGCTTCCACCAAATGATTGGATTGTTTCCAAAATTTTATTTCCGCATCATCATGATCATACCAACCATTTCCGACAATTCCATGTTCACTCGGCCACTTCCCTGTCAAATAAGTTGATTGAGAACTTGTCGTGAGCGCCGGCAACATCGGCTCAATCAGTAGAGTTTGTTTTTTTTCCAAATATTTTTTCAAAAAAGGAGTATATTCTCCCACCAAATACGTGCTAAGTCCCACGACATCAATCACAACTGTCTTTTGAAAGGTTTTTGAATTTGGTTTTTTCATTTTATATCCTATTCTATTTTATCATTTTGATTTTCCAAAACCGACAACACCCACTGTACCTCTCGAATGATGGAATCAGATATTGGTAACTGTAATTCCTTTGGCAAAACTCCCCAAGTATAGGTTTCTATCTCTAAAGCATTCGTAAAAAGATATTTTTTTTGTAAACTTAAGAGTTCTAAAAGTTCATTTCTAGTGGAGGATACGAGTCCGTAAGAATCTAAAAATACGGGAACATGGAAATGGATCCGCCATTCCTCGTTTGGTTCTGCCCCTTTTTCTAACGCTTCTGGTAAATCGGGAAAGGAAACCAATTCAGAAGAATTCTTTTTTGAAAGGACTTGATGGAGATAAGTTGGTTCATTAAAACTCGTCAATAAATCGAGTTGTTCTTTTCTTTGTTGGTTAAAAATTACTTTTAAAGCGGAACTAATTTGAATTCGACCCACTTGGATCAAATTCTCTTTTAAAATATTAACAATTGTTTGGTTTCTTTCAAAACTAACAGCAGAATGACAAACATCTAAACAAATACGAATGTGTTTCCTGATTGTATCTTCTGCAATCTCTTTTGAAAATCCAAAGTGGTTTTGTATTTTGGAAATTGCTAGCGGCAAAAACAATTCGATAAACCATTTTACCCAAAGGTTAACATTTCCCAAAATCCCATCTGGTTCTGGTTCTATATCTAGATGTAAGGTTTTACCAGTTTCTTTTTGGATTTGGATTAAATGGAGAAGGATTTCTAAAATATTCTGAGTCGCAAAACTTATCCTTTTGTTTCGTTCGGAATCACTAGAATCAAAATATTGGTAGGATAGAGGTGGTGTAGAAACTCCTCCTTCCATCCCTGCGGGAAGTAGTTGCGATAAAATAGAAAATAACCGAATGGTATATTCCAATCTTTCCTTTGTTGCCCAATCAGGTTTGTATACATTTTCCTTAACATTCGTTTGATGAAAATTACCATAAGGGAATCCATTGATTAAAAAAACATAAAACCCTTCGTCTTTTAACCAGGTTTGAAATTCATACATGGTTTTTGGATTTAAAAGTTCAATCGAAGCTTCATTTGCTAATCGAAGGCCCAATCCCATTTCTGAATTTGGTGCCATCGTTTTACGAATTTTGGGAAGGTTTTCTTTTAATTGCAAAAAATGGTCCGACCAAGTTTCTCCAGGATGGATGTTAGAACAATATGTTAGGTGGCCATATTTAGTTTTCACTATAGTGTTTCCAAAAAATCAACAGAAGTTGCTAGTTTTTTTGGATCCATTTCATGAACTTCTCTCGATTTACCAATACCAGTTAACAACATAATGGTGAGCCTTCCGCCCAAATGTTCCTGAAACTCTTGTAATCCCAAATATAAATTCTTTTTTTCTCCGGCAGATAGTTGCGGATGATACAAAGTAAAACCAATTGTTTTTAGAAGGGAATGAATCCGGTTTCTATCTTCTTCAGATAACATTTGAGTTTGAAAAGAATACTCTGTATCTAATGCCATTCCAATCGCAACAGCTTCACCATGTCGTAACGAAAAATCGGTGAGGTATTCTAATTTATGTGCTGCCCAATGCCCAAAATCAAGTGGTCTGGAGGATCCAAACTCAAATGGATCTCCTTTCGCAATATGTTCCATATGAAGTTTGGCACAAGTATGGATCAAGGTAGCCATCTTTTCTAAATTACGATTCCGCAGAGCTTCTGCATTCGATTCTATCCAAAGAAAAAAATCTTTATCTTTGATTAGTGCTACTTTGATTGCTTCCGCCATCCCAGAGCGCCAATCCCGATCATCCAAACTTTCTAAAAACAAAAGATCATTAAATACGGCAACAGGTGGTGCAAAACTTCCTAAAAAATTTTTTTTACCTTGGAAGTTGATTCCGTTTTTAACACCAACACCAGAATCATTTTGGGATAGCACCGTAGTGGGGATACGTACCAATCGAATCCCTCTATGAGAAACAGACGCTACATAACCAACCAAATCCAAAATGGCTCCACCCCCAATGGCAATGATATAAGAGTGTCGATCAATTCCATACTGATCAACAGCATTGACTAGCGATTCCCAAAGTTTCGGATGATTTTTGCAATCCTCTCCGCCTGGAATCACCATTACCTCATTCATTAAGTGGATAATCGAATCCAGTTTTTGAAAGTATAAACGAATCTCTGAAACTAAATTAGGATGATGAAGGATCAATCCTTGGTCGATGATGACTAAAGCTTTCTTGGTGATTCCTTCTTTTTTTTCTGAGACAAAAAAATCATACAGACAAGGGTTGTTTTGAAAAAATATTCCATTGGTAAACTGAACAGTATAACGAAAAGGAACTTGGAATTCGGAGGAAAGAGCGGGAAGAAAATCTTCATTCATAATAAACTCTAAGTTACAGAAAAATATTTTGCTAACACCAAAGATAGTGGCAACAAACAAAGAATAAAAATTGCCAGAGGAAAAAATCCAAAACTAACAGCAAAACTAGCATCCAAAATGATTAATGAAATCACACCCATTTTCACCGCCTTACCAATATTTGGTCCAATTGGAGTTAGATAAGCATTGTATAACGGAGGAAAAACCATTCCCAGATGCAAAATAATAAATGGTAAACTAAATAAGAAATTTCCCATTTGAAATGATAAAAAAGACAAAGTCAAAAAAACGGATACATATAATATTCCAGCAAATACTAAGGGAGTTTTTTTCCCACCATGAACTTCATCCCGACTAATCATTGTGATGGCAGCAATATAAAGAATTGGCAAAAAAGATAATGAAGTTTCAGAAACCGTCAAATCAGACACTAAACTCATCCCTAAAACTAAATTCCCACCTCGACACATTCCCATCACAATTGGCCCCAAAATGGAATGATGCTTCGCAAAACGGTTGTAAGCAAGAATAAGCAAAACAACAGAAGAAGCGATAAAACCACTTTGTATTTGATAAAAAAAAGCAAAACCAATACCCAAACCTAAAAGCGTACTTCCAAAAATCAAAGCCGAAGATTGGGATATTTTTCCACTAGGAATTGGCCGTTCTGGTCTTTCTTTAGTATCAATCGATACATCAAAATAATCATTCAGAACCACTCCACCACCATACAAACAAATGGTGGAAATAACCAAAAAGAATGGGGTTTTATCATTCCAAACAAAACCGACAATCGCCATACCGGCAAGTATATCAGCCACCGCAGTGACTACATTAGCTGGTCGTAATAAAGTTAGATATGCCTTTAGATTCATTTATTGAATAAACAAAGAATTTTTATTAATCACTGGTTGTTGACCACCACGAAGGATCGAATTACCGTGAAATTTTGCATTGGGATCCGGTTGGCTATCTGTTTCAAAATCAGTGACATCAATTTGTCCACTTTTAGCAAAAGCATCAATGGCATTTTGATAAGTTACCTTACGAATGACATCCAAAGGAATTCCTCTCTGTTTCATAAGGGCTGCTGTTTTAGGGATGGCAAGAGGATCTGAAATTCCCCAATCTGCACTTGAGTTTATCATAATCCTTTCAGGGCCGTATTTTTCAACAACGGCAACCATTCTTTCATTTCCCATTTTGGTAAATGGATAAATGGTAAAGGCAGCCCAAAAACCTTGGTCTAACACAGACTTAACGGTTTCTTCGTTATTGTGATCTACAACAACCCAAGAAGGATCCAGTCCATGTTCTAAAGCAATCGACATACTTCTTTCCGTTCCTCTTTTTTTGTCGCGGTGTGGAGTATGAATTTGCACAGGCAAATTTGTTTTTTTAGCAAGATCTAGTTGTAAACGATAATATTTTTCTTCCAATTCAGTTTGGTCATCAAAACCAATTTCTCCAATGCCAACAACACCTTCTTTATAAGCAAACAACGGCAAAATTTCCATTACTTCTTCCGCCAGACGTTCGTTATTTGCCTCTCTAGAATTTAATCCCATGGTGCAATAATGTTTAATTCCAAATTGAGAAGAACGAAACCTTTCCCAACCAACAAGACTACTATAATAATCCTTAAAACTAGCGAGACCCGTCCTCGGTTGGCCTACCCAAAAGGCAGGTTCAATGATGGCCACAATTCCGGCTTTCGCCATCATTTGGTAGTCATCTGTTGTTCTTGAAATCATATGAATATGAGGGTCAAAAAACCGCATATCCTTGATTAGGTTTTGATAATCCTCCCACAACAAATCTCTGTGAGTTGGAGGTCCTTCGTTTTGGCCTGTGGATTCAAAATGCGAAGGATGATTCGTTTTATCGTTTGGATTATGGCACATAAAATTTCTATTCGGGAATGATCTCAAACTTAGACCATTCCAACTCTCCCTTTTGTATTGATAATTCGAATCCTTGTTCTTCCTTTAATAAGGAACGAATCTTAGCATCTTTTGATTCATAACAAACAAGTGCTGCCACTTCTTTTTCTGCTTTGATATCAGAGGAAAACATATGAAGTAATTTATCAGCCATTGTCTCACTAGTAAAACCAGAGAGTAACCTCCATATCTGAAGAGGGACGGTTCTTCCCGCGGCCGAACGTTCACTGATGAAATCAGAAATGGATATGGCTAGTTCTTTATTTTTACGTTTATCGATTCCAGAAATCCAATGAATGGGTTTTCCATTAAAAATGGTTTTTAGTACAAGTTGGTTCCATGCAAATTCTGGAAAATATAGTTCTGGATATGGATTCCGGAGTGCAATCGAATCAAATACAAAACCCATATTGGAACGGACTGCATCTGTGGCTCTTGGTAACCATTCAGTAGGATAAGGCAGAAGTGGTAGAGCAGAATACAACGCAACCAGTTCACCAAGTTCAGCAGTATCAAACAATGTTTCTATATTTTTAATAAATTGTTCTTTTGGTTCCGAAGGTAAATGCAAAAGCAACCAAACTCTCGCTAAACGGACTAAATTCCAACCATCTACGTCAAAACCTGGCAAATTAGGAATCATAGTCCCCATAGATTTTGAATCATATGAAATATTCTTTTTAGATAAAAAACGTGGTGTCGCAACAAAAGCTGTCATCAAATCCAAAACATTTGATTTGATTTTCTCTTCTAACCATTCACGCTCTATCTTAGTAGTTTGTTCAAAAAGGAATTGAGAAAAATTTGTGGGAAGATTTGCCATAAGAAACTAATAATTGAAATCTTCTGACGATTCCCTCACTTCGTAAATCAAATATTCCATTTAGGTCTCCCTTTCCCAAACAATTTGATTATTTTTTTATGAATTCTTGAAAAAATCAATCCAGGGTATCATAACTTAGATTACACTCATTTCCATAGAATCAAAACTGGTAATTCTATTACCGAAAAATTTAAAAGGATTTTTTGGTATGTTTAAAGATATGTCCGAATATAACGAAGAAACAGTTCTTAACCAAACCAAAGAATGGATATTAAAATCTGTGATTGGACTCAATCTCTGCCCTTTTGCAAAACCAACATTTCATTCAAATACAATTCGTTATGTGATCAGCCATTCTAAGAACAAAAAAGATTTGTTAACTGATTTAAAATCAGAATTATTATTTTTGAAAGAGGCAGATCCTCTCCTTACGGAAACAACCCTCCTAATTCATCCTTATGTTTTGGATGACTTTTTAGACCAAAACGATTTTTTAGATGATACAGACTTACTTTTAAATCACTTGGATTTGGAAGGTATCATTCAGATTGCAAATTTTCATCCAAAATTTCAATTCGCTGGGAAAAACAAAAATGACATAACAAATTATGTAGGCAGATCCCCTTATCAAACCTTACATTTGTTACATGAAGATAGCATCAGCCGCATCGTTGACTCTCATCCAAATATTGACAGTATTTTTAAAAACAACCGGAAAAAATTAAAAGAACTGGGGCATGAAGGTTGGAAAAAACTGGGATTGTCTTTCCTTCAATAATTGCTTACAAAACGTACACAAACTTTCAGAAAACCTAGGATTCCTACCAATCAGTAAATATAAGATTTGAATCTTGAATCTATCTGTGTCCACTGGCTGAAATACAGGTGGTTTCAAATGTCCGCATACAAACAGCGAATCGCAATAGGACTTGTTTCGCTAGGATTTTTCCTATTTACTTCTACTTTGCCATTGGATGCTCAGTTCATCACTCCCGTCAAAAAAGAGGTTCCGGAAACTCCCCCACCGCCGCCGCCACAACAGCAACAGCAACCGCCTGCACCACCGGCTCCTCCTGAAGAACCTGTTGAATATGTTAGCCCACAAAAAGGCAATCTGTCTGGCGAATATCTCAAAAGCATTCAGGTTACCGCCAAACAAAGAAAGGCGATCCAGGAAAACACAAATCTTTGGTTTGCTGATCGATTTCGAGTTGGTTTTGGAATTCGACCTAAAGCGGATTCTCTTTACAATACAGACTTTGATAGATCCACTCCAGACAATCGAAACACTGTTAGTAACCAAACACAGTTTTATTTAATCGGAGATTTATCTCCCAACATTGCATTCAAACTAAGTTTTCAAGATGTTAGGCTATGGGGTGGAGAAATTGTAAACGGCTCTTCTGATCAAAAGTTAGCTGTGATTCCAAATTCCGGCAACTTAATTGATACCTCTAAACAAAGAGACGTTGCAATCAATAACTACACTGGATTTCGAGAAGCATTTTTAGATTTAAAAACAACCAACCAAATGTTTCGAGTGAGAACTGGCCGACAAATTTTAGATTATGGTGATGGTCGTATCGTTGGATCGCGTAATGATAGTTTGAACGGAAACTCTTTTGATGCGATTCGAACGACAATTGCTGTTCAAAAACATAGTTTAGATTTTTTTGGTGCCATCATCGGATCTGAAAACAATGCAAATAGTATGGTTTCCAATAATTCCACTCGTGTGGGAGGAACAGGAAATGCATCTTATTATGGGGCACATTATGGATTCAAACCTTGGGAATGGTTAGGAATCGAAGTTTACAACTTCACTCTTTATAAACAAAAACTAAAAGCAACCAATACAACTGCAAATTATGGATCCGATATTTATTACCGAGGTCCTGACCAACTTAATACTTCTGGATTTCGCCTCACCAATCGTACGAAAGGAAACATGATTTCTAGCGAAACAGGAATCGACTGGATGGTTGAAGCAGCTTGGCAAACTGGATTTACCGGCGAACGTGTATCTCCAGATTGGCTTAACAAAACAGGAACTTACACTACAGATAAAAAAACAGGGGAAGCCCCTCCCCTTTCCTCACCTGTTCAATATAAGGCGAATATTGTTGCCGTCCAATTGGGATACACCCCTGTTAAAGAATTTCGGATTGGAATACAATATGTCCAAGCATCAGGTGATCCAAATCGAAATGATGGTAGTGTAGCCACTTACAATCCACTATTTGCAACAAGAAGGATGGCAGGCGGAGGATTACCTTTCGCTGGAAACGGAAATTCAGGAATGGTGTTTTGGCAGAATGTCAAAGACTATTCGATTCATTTAAAATATGAATCTTCTAAATGGGGGATATTTATTTTGAACCCTCACTGGTATTATAAAGTGAAACTCCAAGACGGTTATTACGATAACAACAACTATGTTGCAGGAAGTAAAGCCACTGGAGAAACCGCTTCGACAGAAGATTATTTTAATACAGAAGCTTATAACCCAAACAGACCAAAACTGGGTAGGCATGTTGCGACAGAAATTAACTTTATCTATATTGTAACACCCTTTGAAAATGTCTCTTTTTGGTTTGGCGCCAGTTCCTTATATGCAGGTGATGCAATTCGAAATCAAAAAAACAATCCATACGAAACCGACCCTTACCACAGATATGATTTCAAACCAAACTCTAGTTATTTCACAATACAAAGTGTATTTGCCATTTAGTTAAAAGAATTTCATTGACACCTCTGATTAATCTTAGTTTGTTTATCAAAACTAAGATTAATCAGGAAAATATGAGAACAATCATTACATTAGCAATTACAATTACACTATTCAATTGTCGCTCCAAACCGGACATTTTGCCGAATTATCCCAATAAATCTTCGGCAATTGTATTTGAGCTTGGCGTACCCAAACTTTTCTTTGGTGATGCTGGCGCCGAAAAAGTTTGGCTAGTAAAACTTGAAAAAGGTAAAAACAAAATCAGCGAACTAAAATTACTCGAAACAAACTTTCGCTCTAGGTCTCGTTTATATTATTTAAACATTGAACCAGGTGAATATGCATTTGTTGGAGCGCATATATATCAAAAGGGAAACCAAAACCAACCGGAAGCTAATTTTTATCACGTTTTTGATAGAATCAATCTTGAAAAATCTAAATTCACGGTAAAACCTAACCAGATTCTTGTTTTAGGAAAATATCGAATTGAGTTTAACGGAACTCCTTTAGAACAAGATCCGGATATGGATAACGTGGGCGAATCCATTGTTGGAAATTTTAAAACGGGTATTGGTATCAAAATTGCTGCAGCAGTCGCAACAGCATTATTAGGTGGAGGAAGTCCCGATAGTTCTGGTTATTCAGGATTCACCGAAATTGTTCAGACTCCAGAAATGAAAGCCGAAATCGAAAAAGAATCTAAATTAGATTTAGAAGGAACTGAATGGTTTGTGATTCCTATAGCAAAATAAAATATTCTAATTTTATTTTCTATTGAGAAAATTTAGTCTAATGCACAAAACAATCATTAGACTAAATTTACCAAACTATTTTTGTTTTTCAAACCTTTGTAAATCAGCAGAAAACACTTTAGTTTGTTCCAGTTTTAATAATTTGGCTCCTGCCGGAACAGAATAAATAGCACGAATAGTTCCCTTTCCTCCATTTTGCGCCAACCAACCAGTAGTAGTCCTTCCAGCATCTGTATCTCGCGACATAGGAATCCCATACTGACAAGCAGTCATGGCAGCGGCATAAACATTCCCATTCACTTTTGGAAAAAGTGGTTTGCCTCCATAAGTAGCTGTTGGAACTAAATTTTGGTTCGGAATCTCAACAAACAATTTCATTTCAGGAAAACCAACAAGAACGTCGTCTTTTTCAAAACGTGCTGGTGAAGTAACATAATAGCGGGCATAATCTGAATTTTTGATTGTCCATTCTAAATTTCTTTCTGTAAGTTTATCATCACAGATATTGAAAAATCTAAAATTTTTAGTTAAGTTGGTTACCTCAAGAGTAACAACATAAAAATCTTCGCCCCACCAATCATTGTTAACTTTGCGGTAAAATCCTAATTCCACTAAGTTGATTTTAAAATCGCTTGTTAGGTTTTCCTGGCTTGGTGAGTTAAAAAAAGGGGCTTTTGTTTCCAAAGATTTACATTGGTAAAACAATCCGAATAACAAAAAAACAGAAACAAATTTAAATTTAAACATATTGGACAACCTAACTAAAAATTAATTCTTCTGTAAATCTATTTTCTGATATTCCATTTGGTTAGAAACTACTAAGATTGATCTGAATCCAATTTAGTTTTTAAAGTTTATTTGTGCTTCAATCCATCTAAAATTAAATTCAGACCAAACTCGAAGTTATGCAGACCATCATATTTTCCTTCAATCACTTCTTTTGTAAGATTGGTAAGGTATGGATATGGACTCGATTCTAATAATGGCAGAAACCCTTCTGCTTTTTTGGCATATTCATCTGGTTCGATTGGAAAATTCAATTCTTGTAATATATAACCATAAATATGACTATCGATTGTATTGATAATATGATCTGCCTCTTGAAGAGAAAAACCCGCTGTGTGGAGGCATCCTAGTGTCGTGTCAAAATAAGTTAACATGGCGTTCCCGACATTCATACGAGAAACAACAAGTAACGTAGCCCAAGGATGGAGGATCAAAATCTCACGAACAGACCTTGCCCTTTTTTTCATTTCATCCTTCCAGTTTGCACCTATTACCGGTAAGGTGATTTTAGAAATGACAAAATCAACCATACTATCGAGAAGATCATCTTTGTTTTTTACATGATTGTACAAAGACATTGCCTCAACACCAAGTTTCAATGCCAAGTTTCTCATCGATAACTCGTCGATTCCATACTGATCTGCAAAACTAATGGCAGCTTCTAAAACCAATTCTTTCGAGAGGGTTTGACGTTTTTTAACTTTTTTAGAAAGTTTAGCAGTAGTTACCTTTTGTTTCTTTTTTTTCTGCACTTCCTCTCCTATATTTATTTTCTATCATAAATTCCCTGAAAATTCCAATATTTTCTAAAAATAGGGCGTGGAATATATTTTCTTGACAAACTTACAGTGTAAGTTTATTTAGTGATTCAGGAGCTCACCATTGAAAGTCATCACATGCCGAAATTACGGAACACCCGAAGAACTCCGATTAGAAATCTGGGGAACACCCACTCCCAAAAAAAATGAAATTAGAATCAAAAATCATAATACATCCGTTAATTCCGCAGACTGGCGTTTACGAAAACCAGACCCTAAACTGGTTCGATTGTTTTTTGGGTTAACCAAACCAAGGCAACCCGTCCTCGGTGCTTCAGTATCTGGCGTGGTTGACGCAGTTGGAAAAAATGTAACAAAATTTAAACTTGGAGATCGAGTTTTTGGATCCACCGGAATGAAAATGGGAGCTTATGCAGAATCAGTTTGTATTTCCGAATCCTCTGTCATTAAAATCCTTCCACAGGAAATTTCATTTCCAGAAGGAGCAGCCTTACCTTTTGGTAGTTTAACAGCTCTTGACTTCATTCAAAAATGTAATATTCAAAAAGACCAAACCATCATTATTTATGGAGCCTCGAGTTCGGTCGGAACCTCTACGATACAGTTGGCAAAACATTTTGGTGCTACCGTAACGGCTGTTTGTAGCAAGGGAAATTTTAAAATTGTCCAATCACTGGGAGCGACAACGGTTATGGACTATGAAGAATTTCATTCCGAAACCCATCAGAAAAAATATGACATTGTATTTGAATGTGTAGGAAAGTCGACCATTCCATCCAACTTAAGAGTTCTTTCTAAAGATGGAGTTTTGGTTCTCGTAGGTGCTACGTTTAAAGAAATGTTCCAAGCAAGTTGGTTATCACTTACGAAAAAAATAAAAATTAAGTTTGGCCCCATCACCGAGTCTTTAGAAAATTTAGAATTTTTAACCGAATTAACCAAGAATGGAAAGTTCAAAGTGTTCATTGATAAATCTTATCCACTAGAAAAAATTCCTGAGGCCCATAGATATGTAGAAGCAGGCCATAAAAAAGGGAATGTAGTGATTGATATCTTTAGTTAATGCGGTAGACTTCGAGGATTTGTCCGACTACTAAATCCTAACCTCAAGTGATACATCGCTTTTTAATCTCAATCTATTGGTTACATTGGAATCGGAGGTAGAACGTAAAACAAAATTGCAAAAAAATGGCAGATACTACCAGACAACACAAACAAATGCCAAATGGCATGATTGAAGGGCAAACTATCCCAAAGATAAAAAATGACCCCTACCGTATAACTAAGTCCCCCAGCCACAAGCCAAGAAATTCCACCAATACCGATGGCGGCTCTGATGTCCTTAACAACAAAAATCACAAGCCAACCCATTAGGAGATAAACCACAACCCGAGCGCCACTATATTTACCAGGAAACAATAACAATAATAAAACGCCAATGATGGCAAGGGTCCAGATGATGATAAAAAGTGCCCAGCCCCACTCCGAATGTTCCCGCAAACTAACAAGAGTAAATGGTGTATACGTTCCTGCAATCAGTAAATAAATAGAAGCGTGATCTATAACTTTAAAAATACGTTTCGTTGCTGTGTGATAGATTCCATGATATAAGGTGGATGCTAGATAAAGAATGATAAGAGTAACACCATAAATTGCAGAACTCACAATATGCCAAACATTTCCATAGAGAACTCCCATAGTCAATAGAAGAGATAAACCTGCAATGCTTAGGCCACCTCCAATCCCATGAGTGACTGCATTAGCAATTTCGTGACCGATCGAATACTCATGAATGGTATCGATAAGTTCAGAGACTGTATGATTTGGCTTTGAGTCCAAAGAAATTTTTAGTTCTTTGGATTTCAGTTTAGAGATTGTATTTTTTTTAGAGGAGGCAGTCGCTTTCTTGGATTGTTTTTTGGCTAGGACTGACTTTTTTCGCGGTTGGGATTTAGATTTTTTCGCGTTCATGGGTTAATTCTCCATAAGAGAAGAACAATCCGTTCATAACGTCAATCGAAAGAAAACTTAAGATTGACGTTATGAACCAAGAGAACCATTTTTAAAGAATCAACTGACCCGCTTCTGTTCTTATTTGAGGTTCCAATATGCAAACCAAGTCCAATCCCTCTCCTTGGTGGCAAAATCCAATCGACGAAACGTTAAGATCATTAGGTGTGGGAACCTCTGGTCTTAATGCAGATGAGGTAACCTCAAAACTCAAACAATTCGGTGCCAATATTTTTGTGGACCGCAAAACAAAACCAATATGGCGAAAACTTTTATCTCGGTTTAGAAACCCTCTAATTCTACTTTTATTATTTGCCAGTGCTGTTTCAGCATTTATGGGAGAATTTTCTAATTTCATTATCATTACTGTTTTGGTTTTTTTTAGTGTTCTTCTAGATTTTATCCAAGAACACAAAGCGGGAAAGGCTGCAGATAGTTTACGCCATTCCGTTTCTGTTCATACAACGGTTGTTCGCGATGGACTGCCAATAGATATTCTTGTTTCAAAAATTGTTCCAGGAGACCTTGTATTACTTTCTGCAGGTGATCTAGTTCCTGCTGACGGAAGGGTGTTAGAAGCTAAGGATTTTTTTGTCAAACAAGCTTTACTAACCGGCGAAACATATCCTGTTGAAAAACATCCAGGAGAACTGGGATCAGTATCTAATGATATCACGGATGCATCCAATGCCGTTTTTATGGGAACCTCTGTGATTAGCGGAAGCGCCAAAGTACTAATTGTGAATACAGGTTTGGATACTGCGATGGGAGCCATTGCGGACAACCTAACAGTCTCACCACCACCCAATTCCTTTGAACTCGGTACAGAAAAATTTGGAATTCTTATCATGAGAATGACCATTCTTCTTGTACTTTTTGTTTTATTGGTAAATGCAATTTTGCATAAACCTTGGCTTGATTCTTTTTTGTTTGCAGTGGCTTTAGCAGTTGGTTTGACACCAGAATTACTGCCGATGGTAACTTCCATCACACTCTCTCGTGGTGCCATGTTGATGGCAAAAAAGAAAGTCATCGTAAAACAACTTTCATCCATCCAAAATCTTGGATCTATGGATACACTTTGTACGGATAAAACGGGAACTCTGACTGAATCAAAAATTAAACTAGAGAAACATGTAAACATTCATGGAGAATCGGATACAGGTGTTTTAGAGTTAGCTTACCTAAACAGTTATTTTGAAACTGGATTAAAAAGTCCATTGGATGAGGCCATTTTAGAACATAAAGAGGTCCAAACAGACCATTGGACAAAAATAGATGAAGTTCCATTTGACTTCGAACGGCGAAGGGTATCTGTTTTATTAGATCATTTAGACAAAAAAAAACGAATGCTCGTGGTAAAAGGAGCTCCAGAAGAAATCATTCGACTCTGCACTCATTACGAATCAAACAAAGAAACCTTTCAATCCATTGACTCTGATGCATTAGAAAAAATTCGTTCCGTTTACACTTCCTTAGAAAAAGAAGGTTTTCGCGTATTAGGAATTGCCTGGAGAGAAGAAACAAAAGAACATATACATGCAGTTGTCAGTGATGAAACGGAACTAACACTTTCTGGGTTTGCCGCTTTTTTAGACCCACCGAAAGAAAGTGCTAGAACCGCCTTATCTGAATTAAATGAAATAGGAGTTTCTGTAAAAGTCATTACTGGTGATAGTGAACTCGTTACTTTACATGTATGTTCTGAACTAAAAATGCCAATCCAAGGAATTCTCACAGGCAAAGAACTGGATCAAATGGATGATTCGGCACTGAAGTTTCATATAGAAACAACCAATCTATTTTGCCGGATGAATCCATCACAAAAAAACAGAATCATTTTAGCACTAAAAGAAAAAGGCCATGTAGTTGGGTATTTGGGGGATGGTGTCAACGATGCACCTTCACTGCACTCTGCGGATGTTGGATTGTCCGTGGATTCTGCAGTGGATGTAGCGAAAGAAGCCGCGGATATGATTTTATTAGATCACGATTTACATGTGTTATATGAAGGAGTGATGCAAGGGAGAAGAACTTTTGGGAATATCATGAAATATATCATGATGGGAACAAGTTCCAATTTTGGAAATATGTTCAGTATGGCAGGTGCCGCTTTGTTTTTACCATTTCTTCCGATGTTACCTACACAAATCCTTCTCAACAATCTATTGTATGATATTTCGGAAATACCCATTCCCTTAGATGAAGTAGATAAAGAAGAACTAAAATTCCCGCGAATCATGGACATTGGTTTCATTCGAAACTTTATGTTAACAATTGGACCAATCAGTTCTGCTTTTGATTTTTTGACCTTTTATGTAATGTTAACACTTTTACATGCAAACGAAGCTTTATTCCAAACGGGTTGGTTTGTGGAATCCCTTTGTACGCAAGTTCTTGTAATCTTTATCATTAGAACACGAGGTAATCCAATCAAAAGTAGACCAAACAGAATACTTGCAATTGTTTCATTCAGTATCGCGGCCATTGGTGCCTTGTTACCATTCACAGCCATTGGATCTTATTTTGGATTGGTTCCCCCGCCGATGGAATTTTATGCGATTTTGGCTTCAATGGTTGTGATTTATTTGATTGTGGTGGAATTGGTGAAACGAATGTTTTATCACTTTCAATATAGAAAATAAAATCCAAGCGCCAGGGATCGTAGTGGAAATCCTTTACACGAATGTGTAAAGATTGGAGCGGAGAGCCCGGTCGGATTACAATCGAATGATGATATTGAATCCAATCCGAGGCGCCCGCACACAAACGGTTGTTATTCTGAAGGTTTAGTTTTTTTTTCGTCTTTTTTCTTTTTGGCTTCTTTGACTTTGTCTTTCATTTCTTCTTTTTTCTCATCCCGTTTTTCTTTCCTTGCTGATTTCATCTCTTCTAAAGTCACAGATCCATCAGCGTCTTTATCAAGTTCGGTAAAAAATCCCTCATGAAATTTTTGCCATTCTTCTTTGGAAATTTTGTTATCACCATTAGTGTCCATTTTTTTGAAATGATCACCTGGCATTCCATTTTTTCCGTGACCTTCATGGTCGTGGGCAACAAGGGAAACGAAGGAAAGAAAGGTTACACCTGTCAATATGGTTAGAATTTTTTTCATAGAAAAACCTCGGCTGTAGTTTTAAGCAGATTTTTATCCGAGTCAACATCTTCGTTAGAAATTTATTGATTTCATATTTTTTATATTGATTCTAGTTTTTGATTTCCGAAACGATTTTCGTTCGTTTATCGTATTGGATCGGGAATAAGTGGTTTCTTAATGGAAAACAAATCAAAAAAAATGGCCAGAATCCAAGAAAGACCCTGACCATTTTCCTCTTACATTTTGCCTACTGTAACATAGACAACTTACGACAATCTCATTCTCTTTATCCGAAATTTTGAATTCGATACAAAGAAGATTGGGCAATGGCTGCACTATCGATCACAAAGGCTCTGCTGTCTTTTTCCCAAGAAAGTTTTGCATTTGAGTCTGTGATTTTTGGAATTGATTTTTCGTATAACAAACTGCAGAGGTACCGAGCCATTTGGATCATTAGGTTTTCTGCAACCGTTTCTTTTCGAACCTCTTCTTCAATGCCTCGCATCACTCGAATGGATTCTTCCAATACTCTCTCTTGTTCTAATAAAAAGGAGGATGGTGAAGGAATCTCTGCTTTTAACGAACTCAAATACTTTCTAAAGTTTCCATCTCCTGCCATACCCGCAAGGATGGCACCTGTCGCAATGCGAACGTGGATTTGGCTTGTGCCTTCATAGATGGTATTGATACGAGAATCACGAAACATTCGCGAAATATCATAATCTTCTGTATACCCTGCTCCACCAAATACCTGTACGGCGAGATTTGTACATTTATGTCCTTCTTCGGAACTATAATACTTGGCAATGGGAGTGAGAGTGGAGGCAAGAGTGGACCAATACTTTACCTTTGTGTCTTTTCTGATTTCCCGATCATCCTTTCCTGCTTTTTCCATTCGAATTTGGTGGTGTTGGTACATATCAATCACTCGAGCGGTTTCCAAAGTGAGAAGTCGCATTGCATTGGTTTCACGTTTGATTTTATGAACCATTTCTGCTACTGCTGGAATCTCACCAATGGCTTTTCCAAATTGTTTTCTTTCGTTGGCATACTTTACACATTCATAATAGGCAGCAGCTCCCCCACCGCATCCACCGGAGGCACTAACAAGACGCATAAAATTTGTCATACCCGCTGTATAACGAGTGAGGCCAAGGCCCTCTTCCCCTAAAATTTCGCCGTAAGTGTTTTCATAAACAATCTCACATGTGGGAGAAGCATGGATCCCCATTTTTTTCTCGATACCCGCAACAAAAACATCTTCACTTTTTACAATGAATACAGAGAGTCCTCTGGCTCCACCCTCAGATTTTCCGGTGCGTGCTAAAGTGAGAAGAAGCGCAGGATGATCACCCAATCCACAACCTTGTGAAATAAATCGTTTAGTTCCCGTTAAACGGTAACTTCCATCTTCTTGTTTGACTGCATAAGTTCTGACATTATTAAGATCCGAACCATAATCAGGTTCCGTGAGAGACATTGCAAACAAACATTCACCCGTCGCAGCCTTTGTAGCATAGGTTTCCACTTGTTCGGGAGTTCCAAACCGGTCTACAATTTGAGCTAAGTTGAGTAAGGTGGTTGTCATACAAAATGCAACATCGGCTCTTGCCATAAGCATGGCATAAAGTGCACCAACAGTTGCCGGGAAAGCAAGACCACCCGCCTCTCTGGAAAGGGAATACGCCATAAGGCCGGTGTTACGAAATTTTTCATAGATCTCTACTGTTTCTTTGGGAAAAATCACCTTTCCATTGGAATACTTCAATTCATTTCGATCCATAGTTTGGGATTTTTGTGAAACATCGTTTCCAAAAAAATCACCCATTGCATCCAAACTCGAAGTGTATAATTCGATAGCTTCTTCTTTTGTGGAAGGAGCCATTTCGTAACGAGGGTTATTTGTTTTTACAAATGTTTGGTGGTCGAAAAAACCTTCCCCTTCGGTTTCTTTAATGATGGAATCCCAATCAAGAAGTTGGTTAAAAATTGTTTGTAAATCTTCGTCTTCTGAAAAATAGTTATTTGCGATCATATTTATCTCCTAATGAATGCTATGTGCTGCTTCTAAACCTTCTAAAAATGCTCTTTTGGCATCAATGTTCCTTGGATCTTTTGCTCCACCAATCACGATGGTTTGTTTGTTAGGGTATTTGGTTTGAAATTCTTCAAGAACGGAAGTTTCCTTTTCCTGACCAACACACAAAACAAGAGAATCACAAGGATACAAAAATTCTTCTCCGTTTTTTAGTTCTACTTTTAATCCCTCTTTTGTCACTTCTTTGTATGTGAGTCCATGATAGAACTCAACTCCCACAGACTCTAACTCTTGTTTGAGTGCCCAAAACGTTGTCGGCCCAAGACCAGCTCCATGTTTTCCATTCCTACGAAACACGGCAACATCTCGGTGTGCTTTTTCTTTTTGAACCACAGCATTGGTAAAGGAACTGATATTGTATTTTTTATCATAGGAGTTTAAAGTAGGATCTTCTTCTTCCGTCAATCTATGTGCTACGTCCACACCAATCCCTCCTCCCCCAATCACTGCCACACGTTTTCCTGGTTTGAATTTTCCTGTGAGATAATCAGTATAATTTCCAGACGGAAGATTTTCTAGTCCTTTTAAAGAAAACTCACGTGGTTTCACACCACTTGCAAAAATGGTAACATCCGGATTTTCTGTTTCTAACAATGTTAAGGTTGCATCTGTGTTCAAACGAATGTTTACACCGAGGACTGGAAGTTCATTGGAAAAATAACGAATGGTTTCTTTAAACTCTGACTTACCCGGAATGTTGGATGCCAATTGGAATTGACCACCAAGTACATTTGCTTTTTCTACAAGAGTGACTTTGTGTCCGAGACTGGCACTCGCACGTGCCGCTTCGAGTCCCGCAGGTCCCGTTCCAATCACGAGGACTTTTTTTGGATCCTTTGTTTTTGGTTTTGTAAATTCCAATTCATGAACAGCTTCTGGATTCACAATACAAGAAACAAATTTTTCTTGGAAGGCATGGTCAAGACAGGCTTGGTTACAAGCCACACAAGTGTTGATTCGGTTTGACATTCCCTCTTGGAATTTTTTAACAATGGATGCATCTGCAAGGAATGGCCTTGCCATCGAAATGATATCGGCTTTGTTTTCATCAAAAACCTTTTGCATCGTGATGGGATCATTCACTCTATTTGAGGCAATAATAGGAACTCCCGGTGTGTTCTCTTTGATACGACTGGCAATGGGGATCCAAGCCCCTCTGGGAACTAATTGGCTAATAGTGGGGATTCTTGATTCATGCCAACCAATTCCAATGTTTAAAGCAGATACTTTTTCATCTCGCAAAACCTGCGCTAGCCGAATGACTTCTTCAAAACTTGGATTTCCTGGGATTAGATCAATCCCTGACATACGAAAGATCACAGGGAAACCTTCGGGGAGTTGTTTTTTTACAGCCCGCAAAACCTCAATGGATAAATTCATCCTCCGTTCTGCATCCCCACCAAAATAATCATCTCTATGATTTGTCACAGGAGAGAAAAACTGATTTAAGAGGTACCCTTCACTCCCCATAATTTCAACAGCTCCAAACCCAGATTCTTTGGAGAGTTTTGCAGCCACGCCAAAGTCTTCGATGGTTTTCCAACATTCATCTTCTGTAAGAGCTTTTGGCACATAACGATTGATTGGTGCACGAATTGCAGAAGGAGCCACACAATTTCTATCAGCAGCATACCGACCTGCATGGAAAAGTTGCGCACACATTGTCCCTTTGCCTAGGAGTAGTTCGTTCATACGTTTTAACTCTTTGGCATGTTCTGGATTTTGGATGTTAAAAAATGTTCGTGAACCCTTTCCCTCTTCATTCACACTGATCCCACCAGTAACAATGAGAGAAACTCCACCTTCGAACCGTTTGCCATAAAAAGCCGCCATCCTTTCGGCAGTTCCGGTTTCTCCTTCCACACCGAGGTGCATGGATCCCATAATAAAACGATTGGGGAGAGTTAAGTTTCCAATGGAAATAGGTGAAAATGCTGTATTCATACTCGCGAAATATCCTTAGATCTGAATAATTTACCATTGGTAACATAATTACAAATGGCGACAAGCCGTAAATTTACCACCGGTAATTAACACTAGTCACTAAAAGAGTCCTTGGTAGAATTGGGGAAATGGCGGTTTCAAAAAAAAAAATTAGTCTCAAAAAACCAAAACCGGTAGGCCGCCCTTCCAAAGAAAATGGAATGAATGTTCGTGAGGCTCTCATCCAAGCAGGAGTAGAACTACTCGAAAATACTTCTTTGGAAGATATTTCCCTCCGCAAAGTGGCGGCAAAAGCTGGGGTGAGCCATGTCGCCAGTTACCATCACTTTGAAAACAAAAATGCTCTCTTTTCTGCGATTGCGGAAATTGGTTTTCAAAAGTATTTCGAAACTTACCAAAAAGAATTAGAAAAAACAGACCAAGACTTCAAAGGAAGATACCGTGCTCTAGGATGGACTTATTTTCAATTCATCATGGCCAACAGACAATTCGCAAGGATTATGTTTGGTGGGATGGGTGTGGACCTTAAAAACCATCCGACACTTTCTGGTGTATCAAGAAGGACCTATCGTCAGTTACATGAAATCATTCGAATGGGCCAAAGACTCGGATTTTTGGAACAGGGAAAAACGAGAGAAAAAACATTAGCTTCTTGGGCCATGATCCACGGGATTGCGATGTTGTTTTTAGAAGGTCGCTTACAGATGAAAAACGATCCAAAAGAGATGGAAAACTTCATCCAAACGGTCACAGAGTACGCATATATCGGAATGAAATAAATTTACCGAGATTCTAAGAAATCCTTAGAAATTCATTGCCTATTTACCAATTACAGATATCCTACTGATTCATCTGTGATGCGAAAATATATAAAACCTTCCCAAACGAATCTAATCTTAGTTTTTGTTCTTATATTTTTTCAATTCCATTGTTTGTTGAATCCGATTGTTCGGGAACTTTTAGATTTAGATCCCTCCAAAAAGAAGAACAACCTTCTCCAGTTAAGTATCCTTCTCGGTTTGTATGGGGGCCCTTCCGCCACCGTCACTCCGTCAGTTGGATGTGTCATTCTCGCCAACACAAAAATCCGAGTGGTCTTCAATCGGAGTATGAATCCGACTTCTCTTTCCGCCGTTTTAGGAACTCCACTCGATCAAACTTGGTCAAACACTTTCGCGGCAAACGATACTGTAGATCTTTCTGGTTCCCTCCCAGTAGGAAAAAACAGTTTCCAGTTGGATGGGAATGACTCGAATGGATTTCGTTTAGCAACCGTTACAGGAAATTATACTGTTCTTGCTACCAATACAAATTTATACTATGTTAGCCCCTCTGGCAATAATGGTAATCCAGGAACCACACCAGGAAGTGCCAAACTCACAATTCCTTCTGCCATCACAGGAGCAACCGCTCCCGCAGCCATTTTAGTCTCGGAAGGGAACTATCCTGTGGACAGTGGGCTCGGAACTCAAGTTAGTTTGGTAAATAATGTTTCGTTATACGGTGGGTTTAGTTCTGATTTTTTAAATCGGAATTCAAATCTATACATAACAAAAATTGAGGATACAACAGTATCAGTGGTTCCCGATTCTCTCACAATCAGTGCAGGCGCCACCATCACATCCTCTACCATTTTGGATGGATTTACGATACGAGGATCATCGAATCCAAATGCCACCACAGGAACCTTCATGGCGATCTATTGCTTTTCTGGTTCACCGACAATCACAAACAACCGTGTGGAAGCTGGCTCAAACATTAACGGAAATTCGGTGGGTATACTCTTAGAGTCATCTTCTGCAAATATAGCAAACAATACGATACATGGAGGAGTTTCGACTACCCAATCTACTTTTGGAATCTCCGTTGGACTTAGTTCCTCACCAACCATTACCAGTAATGTCATATATGAAGGAAATGCTCTTGATTCTGCTCATGGAATCTATAACACTCCCGATGCGAACACTCCGACCATTATAAATAACACAGTTGCGGGAGGTACTGGAAATATTTCTTATGGGCTCAATTCTAGTCATCCTTCTAATTCCATTGTCACGGGAAACAGTTTTGATGGAGGAACGGGTAACACTAGTATGGCGATCTATCATGGTTTTGGCGCCGGTAATGTAAATGCCTACCAGCAAAATACACTTTTTACCACTGGCGGAACCACTCGGTATTGTTTTTATGAAGGTGGGGGAACCAATCCCATAAGTTTCAATGGGAACAGACTTTATAATTGTCCCACAGCCCTATATTTTGATAACGCAACAACCTTCATTAACGATATTGGAACCATCAATGGAGGGACTGCTGGTGGTGCTAGTTTTACTGGTAACTACCAATAAAAACACATTTCTATTTTGGTTTGCAAACTTCTGGTAGATAATTTTTTAAATACGAGATCGTTGCCTTTTTTGCTTCTCCCACCATCCAAGGAGTAAAGTCTCCATAGGTTCGGTAAGAAAGTTTCAAAAGAGAATCGGCAATGGAAAAGGCAACCGCAAAGATAGGATCTGTATTTTCAAAGGTTGGTAGTTCGAACCGATCCATCAGTCCCAGTTTGGCAAGGTTTGCTAGTTTTGCGTCTAACTCTTGGCCCACTTGACGCATCTCAGGGTTACTCATCCTGTATCCATAAATCAAACGAGGAAAAGCAATTTCTTTATTTGTGACTTCCACGGCCACGTCGATCGAACGTTCGATATATTGTTCCCAAGAATGAAAGGTTTCTCTTTTTAATAAAAGTGATTTTTCAATCAAGCTTTCGGAGTGTAATAACCGGATTCCATGGAAGATGGCTTCCACATTGGGGAAAAAATGATAAGCGGAAGGCCTGGGGATTTTTGCCTCTTTGCAGATATCAGCAAAGCTAATCTCTTCTGGAGATTTTTCCCTAAGGAATTCCAATGCAATGGTTAACAAACGAGTGCGTCTACTCCTCCCTTGTTTGCTAGTGAACTTAAAGGGCCTAGAAGCGAGGTCAGGGGATAAGGATGCGTCGACCAATTTATCCATAGTACGAGCCTTCTAGGAAATGAAACCTAGTCAATCCCGTTGCAAAGAAAATACCTGACCTTTTTAGGGGTCAGGCAAGTGAGTTCAGATATTACTGCACTGTGAAATTATTTGTGACTCCTTGGTAAGCGCTGATGGCTCCCGTCCAACCACTTTTCCAATGGCCACGGTGGCGGATGCGGTAAGTTCCCGATGGGAAGGAGCTCGTTTTCCAAGTGACGGTGACTTTGGAATAGGCAATCCCATCCCTTTGCCATTTGTAGGTAGTGGAAGGATCATTATCTCTAGCCACCACAGTCCAAGTAGATCCATTTTGTTTTTCCACATCCACAAAACTACTTCCGATGAGCATATTGTTTTTAGGATGGGCGCCCCAAAATACAGCGCTCACAGTGGCTCCGTTTGCATAAGAAGATGCTGGTTGTGTGAAAACATTTCCAAAACTTTTAAAGAGAGGAATATCATCAAAGACAACTCCAGTTTGAAAAGTTGCTTGGTAGTTTGTTAGATCAGCCGGTGTAGGTCCAGCAGGGGAAACACTTCCGTTTCGCAAAGCGCTTGCTAACTTACCAAATTCTTGTTCATAACCGACAAGTGTGTTTGGTCCAAATTGAGTGGAAGCACCTTCATATTGTTGGGAAGAGTATTCTTCTCTTGTTGTCAGATACGAGGTGTAAGAGTTAGAGAGACCAGCAATCACCGTGTATTCATTGGCCAAAACATTTTTCACAAGAGAACGAAGTCTACGTCCTGCCATTGTCGATACTTCCGCAGGAATGGCAAGAATCGCTAAGTTACCAATTTTAATGATTTGCATGGGGATGACAGGAGGTGTCCAAGGATTCCCATCAAAACTAGCAACCCCTGTAGGAATGAGGACAGGTTTTTCGGCATGGCAAAGTTTGTAAGCTTCACTTGTAGAAGCTGGCCAAAGAACACCGAGTGCTCCCCCAAGGAAACTAGACTTAAACGCATCTGCAGAATTGGTATTCCAATCCAACGAATCAACGGTAGTCCCTTCATCAAAAAAATCAAGAGAGACAGCATTGTCTTCCACACTTCCAGCAGAAAAAGATGCTCCCATACCAGCTTGGCAGGTTGTAGTTCCTACACTGCTTACATAAAGATTGGAAAAGTTAACAAACGTGTGGCGAAAGTCAACGGAACCTGAAAGTTGAGTTGTGGCAGAAGAATAAAGAGATTGGGCGCGGTTTAATTGTTTTTCTGCAATGATGTTTTGTCTCGCATAATCATTCACCCCATCCGCTGGGCCCCAAAGGTTAGGAGTGACATCTCCTGAATTTGTTTGTGCAAAAGCAGCCACAAAGGTTTGGTTTGCTGAATAATTAGTTCCTTTTGTTTTTTCAAAAAGATAAGAAGCGAGACCTTTATTGTCACCACCGATGAGTTTGTTTGTAGGACCAACGTTGGTTGGATGCACTGCAAACCAATTGAGCATCCCTAACTCACGACCATCCGCCGCGACTAATTTTAAAAGAGTCATCGTTTGGTCTACGTTAGAAGAATAAAAATTTCTTTCAGCAACAGGGTTTTTATCATAAGCAGCCACCGAACGGTTTTTACTCGCATCTGTTAAATTTCCTTGGTTGATATAAACATTACCTGGAACTAAATTTTGATGAGCGAGTTTGATGGAACGATAAATTCCATCGACAATCACATCAAAGTTTTCTTTGATAAATCCGGAGGTAGTGGCGTTGTATAAAAAATAATGAGAATACCCACCAGGCCCACTATGTGTATGTGTCGCCGAAAGAAGAACGTTCGCCTGATTGTAATAAGGTGATAGTTCTGCATCTAAGGCAATTTTTTTACTCACTGCTTGTTTGATGGATTGAAAAATCATTCCTAAGTCAGCACTCACAAAAACCACTCGTTTGGATGCATCCCCAATGATATAGGCCCTTGACCAAAGGCGCATATAAATCCCTTCTGTTTTTTGCGCTGATTCCGCAAAACCCATCATCCCTACTTCGGCGGCGGGACCCGTGATATCATAGATCCCTGCACCCACAAGATACGGCGACGAACCAAGAGAAGGAGCAACGGCACGGCTCACACCGGAAGAACTGAATGCGGAACTAGAGTTATCTGTGGCACTAGAATCCACCAAACCGAGGATTGGCGAAGGGGAAGATTTCTCGTCTGAACAAGTCAAAACCAGAAAACAACAAACAATGGTAAAACCCAAGCGCACTCGGGATTCTCTTTTGGAATTCATATACTTTCTCCGAATCTAAATTTCTAAATAAAACGGTTTTTCGCATCCTCTTGTACTGAGAGGGATCTAGGTCAATTTCGGGATATTAGTCTAAACGATGTTAAAAATATGGCAAGCAAATTAACCGACACATGTCGGTTTTTTATAGACCAGTGTTCAGAATTTGACTACAAAGGAGTGGAGATCTCCCCACAAATCTGACAATTAGAGCAGGAAAGGGAGTTTATTTTTCTGAAATTGGAAAAAAGTAAGTCAGTTTCTTTTTCCAGCGACTGTCATTTTTCAGTGATGGGATTTCTAAATTCCATATTTATGGAAATTTGGTGTCAGTTTTTTAATCGACAATTGTCGGCTAGTATGTAGCAAGTGACCGTATCTCCTAATCTCCAAAGGAAATGGGAGCGAGGTACTATGAAAATAAAATCGAAAACCCTATCCGTTTGGTTGGTCTCTGCCATCCTTTTTCTGACAGCGAGCTCTTGTGCTCCCACCAAAGAATCGCCATCGACTTTCCTTCCCTTACTATTGCCTAGTGATGGTTTGTCTTCGCAAACAAATGGTTCTTTCTCACAAACACGGGCTCTCGCAGTATCGGGATCCCTTCATAACCTAGACTACAGTAACTCTTCTGGCGATAGAGAGATTTTTATCTCTGAAAAAACTAACAACCAATTCACAGACCAAATCTTTGTGGATGGGCTTGGACGTGAAGTCAGTTTCCGAGGTTTTAATATCTCAGGGAATATGAAATTGGCACAACATGGATTCAAACCTTTTGCAAATGCATCGGATGCTGAAATAGCATTTGGTCGGCTTGGCAAAACCACAGGGTCAAATATCATTCGTTATACGATTGCTTGGGAAGGAGTTCATCCTGCAGTTGATACCATCGATTATAATTATTTAGATGCCATCATCTCTCAAATGAAAAAAGCAACCGCCAAACGAATGTACATTCTTTTGGATTATCATGAAGATTTATTTTCTCGCCATCTATTTAATAAAAACTCTTGGCATACAGGTAATGGAGCCCCGGCTTGGATCACCAAAGGGGGAAGTTATCCTACCGAATATTGTGGAATCATTTGTGCCAGTTGGAGCCAGAACAATTTAACCAATGAAGCGGTTCGGAGAGCTTTTCGTAATTTTTGGAACAACGCCCCACTATCGACAAGTCTTGGTTCGAGAAATATGCAAACTGAGTTCCTTTGGCAAATTGGAAAAACTTCTGCTTATCTGAAAGAGAAACTGACTGCGGAAGAATTTTCTTATGTGCTCGGACTTGATCCCTTTAATGAACCTGTGGATGGGGGAATGGAAGGATTGACACCTGCACAATGGGACAATCAAAAACTTTGGCCTATGTACAAAAAAGTCAGGACCATTCTAAACCAAAATGGTTGGGAAAACAAATGGGTATTTGCAGAACCTCTAGTATTCTGGAATACAAACATTGGTTCGGCGATTGCACCTGCTACAGGAGGAGGACATTTGTTATCCCCACCTGGTCCTGGTTTTGTTTTTAATTCTCATTTCTATGATGCCGGTCGTATGGGAACAGATCTCACAGGAATCGACAATGCTACTTATTTTAAATACTTAGATGAAATCAGAAAGGAATCTAGATACTTAAAAATCCCTGTTTTCCTCAGTGAATTTGGTATGTGGTTAAAAGGAACGGGGGCAAAAGATACACCTCGAATGATCAATGCCGTTTACCAAGCGATGGAAGTTTCGGATGGAAACCAAACTTCCAAATCTAGGTTTGCCGATTTTTACAATCCTATCGTTTCGGGAACACAATGGCATTGGGATTATTATTATAACAACCATGCGGAGTATATGAATGGAAATCCTTCGAAACTCATCACAACAAAAGATGCATGGAATGAAGAAGACTTTTCTGTGGTTGGAAATTATGGAACCAGTTTTAACCTAAACAACCATGTGATCGAACGTGGGTATTTACGAAAGAGCCAAGGGCGATTGATGAGTAGTCATTACAATGCGGTTGGATCGGATACATGGAATAAAGTTTTTTCTTGGGCGGCTATCAAACCAGGAAATACAGAGTCCAAATATTTTGCCGATAAAAGATTCCAATTGGTCATTTGGAAAGGAAGATTTTCCGATGCGCCCACAGAAGTGTATCTTCCTTCTCACTTTGATCTGACCAAGGCTATCGTGATTTCCGAAAAAAGAATCTATAACCAATCGATACCAACCACCCCGAGCCAAGAAACAAACGAAGCCATTGTCATTCCGGATCGCAACCGAGAGACTGGTTCTGGAAACATTTTACATATTTGGGATGATTTAGATGTAGAGGAAAATCCAAATTCTTCTTACCATTATGTTTTGGTTGTGGATGGGGCGGGTGCATCCTATTCCGCACAGACCTTACAAGAGATCCAATCCAAACTCAACACTCGGATTCTTTTGGAACAAAAAAGTCCCATTTATCTAACAGGAAAAATGACTTATAGTGGATATCCCACCGAACAATAATTAGAGAATCTTTTGATGGATTGACGAATACCTCACTCAATCTCAAAGTTCTATCCCAATCTCACTAGGATTTAGTTTTCCTAGTGAGATCTTTACACCAAGCAAGAGATCCCACTTTGCCAAATTTCTGGAGGTTTTCTCGAAAACTATGGTTCCAAAGGAAATTCAGATGGTAGGTTGGGTAATTTTCCAAATTCCTGATTTGGCTGTTTCTTTCACATAGGTACCAAAGTCTTTTGGCTTTCTTCCAAGTGCCAATTCCAAATCCTTCACTACCGATTCGTTTCTTCCATCAAGGACGGTGCGAAACAAATAATCAATTAGCCATAGTGCATCTTTAGGAAGACCAAACCCCTTTAAGGTTGCAATATAATCATCTAATGGAAGTTCTTCGATTGCAATGGATTGGTTTGTTGTTTCCGCTATCTTTAAAATTACATCCTGAAAACTCAAAAGTTCAGGACCTGTCAATTCATACACCTTGTTACGATGTTTGTCTGTCACAAGTGATTCGAAAGCGAGATCGGCAAGGTCATCCAAATCCACAAATGGTTCCTTAACGGTTAACTTAGGTAACAAAACTCGTCCTTCTTTGATTTGGTCTAGGAACATTCCTTCGCTGAAATTTTGTAAAAACCAACTAGAACGAAGGACAGTCCAAGCCAACCCTGAGTTTTGTACAATTTGTTCGCAAGTCTCTGCTTCCGGCTCTCCCCTACCCGATAACAAAACCAATCGTTTTACTTGGTTTGATTTACAAATTCCCACCAATGTTTGGATCGCACTGAGGGAAGAAGGAACTGCCAAATCCGGTTGGAAGCTGATATAAACTTGATCGACTCCTTGAATCACGGTTTCCCAATCCTCCGGTTTTTCCCAGTCAAAGGCGGGTGTTTCTTTTCTTGATCCCAATCGAACAGGATAACCTGCTGTTTTTAGTTTGGATAGAATTCTTGATCCTGTTTTTCCGCTGGATCCAATGATTAATGTTTTTGGTTTCATGGATTCAGAATAAAGGAAAACAAAAAATAAAAATTGGACAAACCCGACAGGGTTTAAATTTTTTCTCGAAAACGGAAAGGTTTTTGTTTGGTAAAAGATTTGAATTGGCGAATGAAATGAGACTGGTCAGCATATCCACTAACGTATGCTATGTCCGTTAACTTAGATTTCGCCTCACCATTTAATTCATTTAAACTGGATTGGAAACGAATGATACTTGAGAATTGTTTGGGAGTGAGGCCTACATAGTTTTGAAATCTTCTTTGTAAGGTTCTTTCAGAAAGTCCCAACTTTTTGGATAACTTTCCAATTTCACAATTTCCTTTTTCTTCTAAAATTTCTTCGATACAAAGATGTAAGATTGGATCTGGACGAAACTTACTCCCTTTTTTCATAATAAAAGTCATTAAGGCATCTATTGCTAGAGAAGAAGAAAACTTCTCTCTCGATAACTTAAAGTTAGGTTCACTAATCCAATCAGACTGCGGGATTGTGAAACAAGAATTGGTCAGTTCCACTACAGGAATTCCTAATGATTCTTCCACCACAGCTGGAAAAAGTTGTATCATCACAAAGAAAAATGGACCTTCCATTTGGATTCGAATGGGTTCGATGGTTTGTCCATAAACAAAAACTGGATCCATTACTTTGGATTCAGATCCTACATAAACGGTAACTGGATTTTCTGAATGGAAGAATACTAATCCAGGAAATCCATCTGCATAAAAGGGGAGCATTTGTTTTTCTTCCGTATCGGATTCAAAAACAAATACAGATTGTATGAGTGATTTTGTTTCTAAACTTAAATCAGGTTTCCAAACTTTCATTTTATCTTCATATAAACTATCTTAAGTATCCATCTATGACTTTGTCTTTTTTTAGTCATCCCATGTTACAAGACAACAATCACCTTTGGTTTTCAAAGCACTTAGACATTTAGTTTCCGGTTTTAGTTGATTTTTTTTTCGAAATTTAAAATTCAAACATTCTTTCACGCATAACACTTGTATTCGAATTTTGAACCAAAACATGATTTTATTTTTTTACACATTTACACCGGAGAGGCGAAAAAGGGAATGTGTTCTTAATGGCACAACTCTCAATTCTCGATTTAGTATTCATCAACGAAGGAAATACACCCAAAGACGCCTTGGCAAATTCGGTACGTGTGGCACAGGCCGCAGAAAGTTTGGGTTACCACCGTATTTGGGTAGCAGAACATCATAACTTTCCTTCTATTGCTAGTGCCGCTACCTCAGTAGTCATTGGTCATTTAGCTGGTCACACAAAATCCATACGAATCGGTGCCGGCGGGATCATGTTGCCGAATCACTCCCCACTTGTCATTGCGGAACAATTCGGAACTTTAGAAAGTTTATATCCAGGCAGGATTGATTTAGGATTGGGACGTGCCCCTGGGACGGACCAACTCACCTTACGTGCGTTAAGAAGAGATGCCATGAGTTCACAAACATTTCCAGAAGATGTTAAGGAACTACTTTCCTATTTCGAAGATGATGGTAACCAATTACAAGTTCGTGCCATTCCAGGAACAGGAACACATGTACCGGTTTGGATTTTAGGATCTAGTTTGTTTGGAGCACAACTTGCGGCAATGTTTGGTCTTCCCTATGCCTTTGCTTCTCATTTTGCACCCGATGCCCTAATGGAAGCCATCACAATCTACAGAAAACAATTTAGACCTTCCCAGTATTTGGACAAACCATATGTAATGGTGGGAGTGAATGTGATCGCAGCGGAAACAGACAAGGAAGCAAGTTTTTTATTCACAAGTTCACAACAGTCCTTTACTCGTATTCTCAGAAATAGGCGAGGGACTTTTCCACCGCCAATTGAAGACATAGAATCTTATTGGAGTCCTGAAGAAAAACAAATCGCCTCACGAATGTTATCCTATTCGGTTGTGGGCTCTCCTGAAACGGTAAAAGCAGGAATCACTAAAGTTTTAGAGGAAACAAAGGCAGATGAACTGATGACAGTGACTTCGGTTTATGACACCGATGCTAAAATCAAATCTTTAGAACTACTCGCAAAATTGGAACTTGAGGTTCTTCAATGAAATACAAATCTAAATTTCTACTATTTTTACCTTTCCTTCTGATCATTTTTTTTAACGTATCTTGTTCCCGAGGTTGGTTACGAAGTAAAATCCAGGAACGATTCCAAAAGAAAATGGAAGAAAAACCAGCTCCTGTCGCCTCTTCTGACCTAACAACGAAAATTGAAAACCCTGGCGATTATACATTTACCTTTTCCCATGGAGGTTTCCCTCGTTATTACAAAGTGCATGTTCCAAAAACTTATTCACCAAACAAAGAAACACCTTTATTATTAGTTTTACATGGCGGTGGTGGGGATATGGAAATCCAATCGAACGAAGATTATTACCATCAAATTTCCAAATCAGAAGAAAACGGCCATATCACCATCTTTCCGAACGGTTATAGCAAATACAAATCAGGGAAAATTGCAACATGGAATGCAGGTAATTGTTGTGCAGATGCCCGTGACAAAAAAATCGATGATGTGGGTTTCATCAAAGAAATTCTAAACCATGCCAACAAACAACTGCAAATCGATAAAACCAAAGTGTATACAACTGGAATGTCTAATGGAGCCATGATGTCATATCGTCTTGCCTGTGAAATGACAGACCAATTGGCAGCCATCACTACCGTTGCCGGAACCGATAACACCATTAGTTGTAATCCTACAAAACCCATTTCCATTTTACATATCCATGCCAAAGATGATGACAAAGTTTTATTTCATGGAGGGGCCGGAAACAGTTTCAAAGATAGATCCCTTGTGACTGATTTTGTTTCCGTTCCAAAAACGGTTTCTAAATGGGTGGATTTGAATCAATGTAACCCAACACCCAAACGAGTTTTAGAGGAATCTGGTGTGACTTGTGATGAGTATGGTGAATGTAAGGATGGTGTGAAGGTAAAACTTTGTATCACAGAATCGGGAGGTCATTCTTGGCCTGGTGGCAAAAAACCTTCCTTTTTCTTTGGATCTGCCACTCCCTCCAAGGCAATCAAAGCAAATGATGCCATGTGGGAGTTTTTCAGAGCAAAATAATTAGATTAAATTCATTAGTATGTCTTAAATTTAAGACATACTAATTGATAAAACACTTCCAAGTTCCAAAAATTTTTCCCTTTCGAATTAGAATCACTTCGCCCATCTCTGCCATTACCTTTTCACTTTGAGTGGGTCGGAAAAAAACATAATCATCAGGTTGTAAACCGGTGGCACGACTTCCATTCAAAATTCCCTGGTTCGTACTCGCACCATAAAGACCATTATCAAAAAGACCTTGTGGAGATTCTTTTTTGGCAAGGTAAGCCCCGCCATAAGTAAAATAAGTAACCTGCAAATTCGGATTCCAAATAGGAAATATAAAAGAAATTGATTCTAAAAAAGGAATGGTAGTTCCCTCTAATCTTTTTAAGACAGGTGCGGCTATGAAAAAAGCCGGTTTGTGTTCTGTCAGTGTACTCACATCAAAATCAGTAGGCATCACAAGTGCCGATCCTACCGATACATCGTTTACAACATGATTATCCTTCTGGTAAAAACGATACGTTTTACTTCCACCCCCATTCAAAAGAAGTTCCTTATCAAATAAGGATGGGAAAGATTTTTTACCTGAAGAAACAAATTCTTCGTATTTGGACAAAGACAATTGAATTTCTTTTGCAATTGCCTCATTTTTATCACCTAACAAACTTGGAACAGAAGCTACATGTGGTTCATATCCCATAAATCCATCAAACTCCAAGTTGTTTGGATTTTTTTGTATTAGGGAAAGAGTTCGATTTGTTTCGTCGGGATTTCGGAAACCTCCACGATGAAGGCCCACATCAATTTCGAGTACAATATGTAACTTAATATTTTTAGATTTTCCAAATTCTAAGTATTGGTTCAGTCTTGTTTCTGTATCCACTAACCAATGGATCTTTTGGAATCGGTCCACCTTTGTTTTTTTATAAACATCTTCTAATGCACGAATTGGCATAGGTTTACCAAGAAGAATATCAAAGGCAGAAAACTCATTCTCACCAAGTAACATAACCAAATCGCCAGAATGAAAAACCATAAGCCGATTGGTTTTTGTGGCCTTTGTAATGTAACGAAGAAGATCGAGCGAAGGAAGAGACTTAACCACAATCCTATAGTGTAAAGGAGGTGGGATGTTTTGGGAAAGGGTAGATAAATTTTCATCCAACCGGTCCAAATCCAAAAGTACCACTGGTTTTCCAAAACCATTATTTTTAAGTTCTTGGTTGAGTTTGGAAAAGTATTCCTGATAAAGAGCACCTTCGTCTTTCGGTCGTAGAAAAAAAACAAAAACGAACGCAGTGACAAGGATTATTAATAAAAAAAATTTATGACTCTTTAACATCGATAATACGTACTCTCAAAGGATTGGTAAATTTCAAAAAGTTCATCCGAACCAATCTACTGCAAACCGAATTTAGGCCTGATTTTTGAGGACTGAATGTTTTTTAAGCAATTATAGAAGTTTGTATTGGTTAAGAGAATTCGGTTTTCTTCGAAGGGTATTCTTTTGTTCTTGGTTAAAATCTGGCATACCCACTAATGATGCAAAAGGCAGACTCTTTTACTTTGGAATTGAAATGAAAGTTCGTTATCTATTTGCGATTTATTGTTCCTTTTGCCTACTGCCTATCTACGCAAGCCCCAATCTTTCAACCTATTCCCTCGACGACCCAACGGAACTGGTCAAACTTTCTGGATCTTGGAAATTCAATCCCAAAGATGATTTAAACCAAGCATTAAAAGAATTTCCTGATTCCGACTGGGGCAGACTGTCCATACCCGCACAATGGAATAATTCGGGATTGTCTGGATTTAAAATTGGTTGGTATAGACAATCCTTCAAAGTATCAAATACATTCAAAAATCAGAATATCAGCATACTCACTCCTCTCATTGCAGATGCCCATGAAATGTATATCAATGGAGTTCTCATCGGTAAAACAGGAGTCATTACAGAATCGGGAGACCTAATCAAAAAAAGTAGCCGAATCTCAGTGTATTCGATCCCAAAAGAACTCATTGCATACGATTCTGAAAACACAATCGCAGTGAGAGTCGCTGACGATGTTGGTTGGGGTGGATTTGTAAATTCTGAATTTTATATTGGGGAATCTGATCTCATCCAAGGTAAATTTTATAAATACATTATGTGGAATTCCGCATCTTGTTTTGCCTTTGGATATTCTGCACTTTATTGTTTAATTCTTTGGTTGAGAAGTAGAAGGGAGAGAGCTTATTTAATTTATTTCTTTTTTGCAACACTTGCAGGTCTTGTGACTTTTGGAAATTTGTCTCTTCCTTACTTTGTATGGGACGAGTTTTGGTTTAACCATTTTATTTTCCATCCCGGATTGAGTTTAATGGGAGTTATAGGTACACTTTTCTTTTTAGAATTTACAAACCACAAACCATCCAAACTTGTGATAGTTGCCCTTTCTGCACACTTTACCATTGGCCTTATATCGTTTTTTACATTCATTCCCTTTGTTATGGAAATTTATTCCAAATATACATTAAACATTACGAATATTTTTTCACTATTTGAACTAATATACGCCTTTGTTCTCAACTTTCAGGCAGTAAAACTCAAACAACCGGGAGCTCGTATTATATTTTTTGGGCAACTTGCACTTGGAGTCACTGCTGCATTTTCTATATTAAGTTATCTACAAATATATGTATCCATTTTAGATAGATCTCTTTCTGAGGGGTTTTTATTTTATACCTTGAGTTTATCTTTTGCATTATCGATACGATTTGCAAAACTTTATGAGGTCACAAATGAACTCAAAAGTGAATTAGAACAAAAGAACAAAGACTTAGTTGTATTGGATAAAATGAAAGATGAATTTTTATCCAATACATCACATGAACTTAGAACACCATTAAATGGAATCATAGGGATCACAGAATCACTCATTGAAGGTTCCATGGGTGCAGTAAGTGCGGGTGTTTCCAAAAATTTAGGATTTATCATCTCTTCCGCAAAACGTCTCTCTGGATTAGTGAATGACCTTCTCGATTTTTCTATGATGAAAAATCAGAAATTCAATCTTTCCCCAATGACTTTAGCGATCCAACCTTCTGTAGACCTTGTGATTGCTCTACTCGATCGAACTGCTGTTGAGAAAGGTATTCTCTTAAAAAATGAAATCGCAGATGACTGTCCCTTAGTTTTCGGTGATGAAAATAGAATCCAACAAATCCTGTTTAACCTCATCGGAAATGCTCTTAAGTTTACAGAATCTGGTTTTATTTCTGTAACTGCAAAACCAACAGACAATGGTTTTTTTAATTATTTAGAAATAGCAGTAACGGATACAGGGATAGGACTCTCCAAAGAGGATCAGGGAAAAATTTTTGCACCCTTTGCCCAAGCTGATTCCAGTATTTCAAGAAATTTCGGTGGAGTTGGCCTCGGACTTTCCATTACAAAAAACTTAGTAGAACTTCATACTGGAACCATCTCTGTTGAATCCGAATTAGGGAAAGGATCTGTTTTTAGATTTACTTTGCCTTTGGCAGTTGGCCAAAACGAATTTCAAAAAGATCAAACTGATATTACAATACCGCAGACTGATCGTTCGGTGATCGACGAAGATCTCCGTGGAAATTTTGTCGTTCAACAAAACTATGTGGAAAGAATGGAAGTTACCACAAACCTTTCAAACGACTTAAATCGTAACCTAACAATTCTTGCTGTTGATGACGATCCGATCAACTTGGAAGTTTTGAAAATTCAACTTAGCGGATCTGGTTTCAACGTAATTCCAGTTTTAGATGGACCAACAGCATTATCTGTAGCAAATGAAGTAAAACCAGATTTAGTTCTATTAGATATTATGATGCCAAAGATGAGTGGGTATCAAGTTTGTAAAATCTTAAGACAAACCTATTCGATTTATGAAATGCCGGTTCTAATGCTCACTGCAAAAAATAGAATTGAAGATGTTCTTTCGGGATTGGAAGCCGGGGCAAATGACTTTTTAGGAAAACCTTTTGATAAAAGGGAACTTCTCGCAAGGGTCAATACTCTCGTTCTTTTAAAATCTGCTGTGGAAGAAAAAGAAGATTATTTAAGTATCAAAGCAGAACTCAAACTTGCCAAAAAAATCCAAGACTCTTCCTTACCTTTACATCCACCAACAGGTGAAAAAGCAAAGATCGTTTCTAGATACAATCCAATGACTGCTATCGGTGGTGACTATTATGATTTCCATACTCCCGACGAACATAGTTTAGGTGTTGTAGTGGCAGACGTTTCCGGGCATGGTATTCCTGCGGCCATTGTGGCTGCCATGTTTAAAATGGCATTTAACTTACAAAAACATGTATCTAAAAAACCAAACGAAGTTTTAAAAAGAATCAACAAACTTCTCTTAGATTCTATCCACAAACAATTTGTTACAGCATGTTATTTATTCTTTGATTTAAAAAACCAAAGAATCCTTTATGCAAGTGCTGGCCATCCCCCCGTTGCCTTTTATAGGCGAGAAACTAACAAAGTCGAACTCGTTCGGCCGAGAGGGAGGATACTCGGATGTTTTCCTGAAATCCCCGATGAAATTTTAGATATTCCATTTTCCGTAGGTGACCGAGTGATTTTATATACGGACGGAATCTCTGAAGCACGAAACCCAGCCGGGGAAATGTTTGGTGATGAGCGTCTTAGCCATTATATAACAGAAAATTCAGCAAATCGATCTGCGGATTTATTTGCCGATGGTCTTTTGGACCAAGTAAAAGAATTTTGTGGAAAACATATTCCTGATGATGACATAACTCTTGTTGTAGTCGATTTATAACACCTCACCAAACATCTAACTTTTTTCCGAAGGCCTAAAAATTTGTAATGATTAATTTTTATATTTAATGAAAAACTGCTCAGATTCTTTTTAATAACTTAGAGGATATTATGAGCGAATATATTTATTGTTCCGGACCTATGTTTAGCCCTGAAGAACTAAACACAATGGCTACGATTGCTGCCACTTTAGAAGCTGCGGGATACAAAACCTACCTCCCACAAAGAGATGGGATCGAAGTGGCACAGGTTATGGCCATGATCAACACTCCGATCATCTCTGGAGAAATTTTTAGAGACATTATGATTTTTGTTCAAAAGGCAGTGTTTGCAATGGACGTTTATCAAGTTGTCGAACGATGTAGTGCAACAGTGTTCAATATGAACGGAAGACCAGCTGACGACGGCTCTATTTCCGAAACAGGAATTTCATTTGCTACAGGGAAACCAATTGTCATATATAAAAATGACCCTAGAACAGAATTTAATGGTTTGGACAATCCACTCCTTACTGGTCTTAGTTACAACTGGAAATATGTCACAGATATATCCCAAATCCCAACCAAACTTGCCGAAATCATTGTGACCGTAAATGCAGCTGGTGAGAATCTTTATCTCAAAAACCCACCTCCAATGGTAAAAAAGACAATGGAAGTGGGAAAGGAAGTTTGGGAGATTTTAAATATCATTCGTTTCTTCGACCATAAAGAAAAAGATCTACTCGCCATTCTCAAAGTACTTGTAGAAAAACTAAAAGGTTCCGCCAATTTTATGAAGTATTTAGAAGCGTAAATCTTGGTTTTTTAGGGATTTTTTTCAAAAAAAATCCCTAGTTTCAAACAACCCCGCTATTTTGTCCTACCTGGATGGTATTCTGGTTTTTAGAGGTTAACCAATATGGAATACATTGAATCCCTACTAGAAGAGTATTATGATCTTTCTTTGCAACTGGCAGCACTCGGTGGCCCAACAAACCACTCTGAGTTATACGATGAGATTTTATCCATTGAGGAAGAAATTTGTTGGGAATGTTCTCTTCCTGCGTCTGCAACAAACCGTAAACTCTTTCAATTCTTCAATCAAAATGAATCAAAAGAAACCAACATCCAGAATTCCCTTGCATCATTGGAACGAACTAGAACCAAATACTTTTACAAACCTGAAAAAACTTTTTTTCAATACTTAGAATCGGAAGAAGAAACAAAAGATATCAAAAATATTAGAGTTCCTATGGTCAATGGAACTTTTTACGAGTTTTTATATCCTGTTTAAATCTTTTATCAGATACTGAATCAGATTTTTTCCCGAGGGCTTCCGATCAAGGGAGCCACTAGGTGAATTCTTTTTCAAGCCGATCAAATCCTGCGTTTGTCCCTTCTACACGGCCGCGAACTTCCTCTTCTGGAAATCCTTCATTATTACCAGGTTCTTTTAAAAGTACAATTTGTTCGGTAAAAGTCATTTTAGTTCTACCTTCCAGCGGTGACTCAAATAAAACAGTAACCAAAGAAACAGAAATACGAATGTCATTTACATACATACCAAAGGCATATACAATTCGTTCATTGGGGACGATGTCATAAAAAGTTGCATCAAAAACATGACGACTTCCTGAAGGAGTCACTACTAAATTGGATTCTTTTCCGCCCACTTTAAAATCCAAACTAAACTCAACAGTTTTCCAATCATCATGGCAAGCAAACCATCTTCGTTTGGAATCTGCATTCGCCCATGCGGCAAAAGATCTTTCTTTAGAAGCCGGCAATATCCTTTCGATAGTAAAAGTAGAGTGGTTCATTTGTCCTCCTTTCATTTTATGTTCCGTCGGAATTTTCATCCGATGATTCGATTAAAAAACTTTCCAACTTGTCAAAACGTTTGTTCCAAGCAGCTTTTCTTTTTGCCATCCAAGAATCAATACTCGAAAGTTGGGCAGGATCCAATCTATATGTGCGAACCCTTCCTGACTTCTCAGAAACAACTATGCCACCCTCTTCCAACACTTTTAAATGTTTTAAAACAGAAGGTAACGCCATAGAGAGTGGCTCTGCCAACTCTTTCACAGATAGAGGACCTAGGCTCAATCGTTCCACCATATTCAACCGACTGCGGTCACTAAGTGCATGAAAGATATGTTCCAAACCAATGGTATTAGACTTCATAAAGTAATAAACATCATCATCTTGTTCATATGAGATTATCCTTAATTTTTTTCATTTAGAAATCGTTTGGGAATTTTATCATAAAGTGGATACATATGAAAATATGGTTCTGCTTCAGCTATCATACGTTTTACGGACTTTCTTTCGAGTAACCGTTCAAAATAGTTTGTGAGTTTGGGATGTGTATTCCGAAAACTTAGAATTGTATCCGCGTAAAACAAAGCAGGCACAGCCGAACAATCTGCCATACTAAAAGTTTCACCAGCGATGAAGGGCTGAGATTGTAATTGTCCCTCCAACATATCATAAGCAATGGGAAATTTCTGGTATGCTTGTTCTACTCCAAGTTTGTCGCTCTGACCCTCTGGTCGCAAACGATCCACAACGATCTTCTGCATAGGTTCGCTGATATAGAGATCGAAAAAACGATCCCAAAGTCTCGTTTCCAACGCAAGTGTCGGGTCACTGGGAATGAGTTTTTCTTTCCCTGGATAAAATTCGTTTAGATACTCAATGATGATGGAGGTCTCAGGAACCGTTTTCGCCCGCATCCGGTCTCGAAGCAGAGGGATTTTACCAACAGGCCAATAAGCAAAGAGTTCTGCACTGGACTCTTCTGACATCAAATCCACAATCCGAGATTCAAATTCTGTTCCATTTTCATAAAGGGCAATCAAAACCTTATGACAAAAGGAGGCAAGGGGGTGGATGTAAAGCAATAGGTTTGGAGTCTGATAGTTATCCATATGGAAAACTATTAAATTCTCCTGAAATCTTGCAAGAAAAAATAGTTATCTATTTGGATAACTATTCCAAAAAAAGTCAACTGAGTATAAAAGGTAACTGAGTTTCGAATTTCAACCTGGGCAAAAGGTAACTAAGTTTCCTTTTTGAGCGACTGAAAAAGGGAAGCGAATCTCCAATTCCAGCAGCTAGAAAAAGAAAGTGAGTTTACTTTTGTCCCTTACGTGAATATCCACCTATTGGAAATCGAAATGCCCTCACTTTCCATCACCCTACTTTGTAAATCAAGGAAAGACCGGCAAAAAACCAAAACATGACATTTGGGATAGGCTGAATTTCCCACTCGTGACATCCAGGACATGGTAAGAAAGGCTGGACCATGTTACCTTTGGTGCATGAAAACACCCAACCAAACAATTCGACATTTTGACAGGCTTCACCGAAGGACCATTCAGTTTGTTCGTTGGAACCTACCAGTTCTCCTGATGACGGGCCTTTCTCTTTTATTTCTAAAATGCGAAGGTACATCTTCAGATCCAAAAACCCTTCTCATTCCTCTATTGGTTTCTGCAGATGCAAACACAACTTCACAGCTTGGAAACAACCCAACAGGAACGGGAGGACAAACCATTCCTATTGCCGTCGGTGAACCAACATCAAGTGCACCGATACTCAACGATGTTTCCTTTATTACAAACAATGCCAACCCAGCGGATGACCCCTATTCCACAAAAGGCCTTCTACAATTTCAAAAATCAAGCGTTAGCTTTCAAAATCCTGTCCCAGCGAATACAGAACTCAACTTTTAC
The DNA here is from genome assembly GCF_004770265.1 of Leptospira congkakensis. NCBI lineage: Bacteria > Pseudomonadati > Spirochaetota > Leptospiria > Leptospirales > Leptospiraceae > Leptospira > Leptospira congkakensis. Next base: position 60,607 of record NZ_RQGQ01000009.1, on the reverse strand, counting down.
TTCGGTAAAAAAAATATGGAACTACAACCGGATGGAACTGTAACCAATGCATTACAGACTCTAAACCGAACTGCAGGAAATTTTTCAGGTCATACTTTCCTCGTAGATTCGGACAAAAAGTACAAAGTGTTCGTTGTTGCAAAAAATGAATTTGGAATTTCAACAAAACAACTCAAGATTGGGCATGCTAGAAAATGTGCGGAAGCAATCAAAACACCAGGAACGTTTGGAAATTGTGTCGACCATTGTTTCGAAACAAATCAGTTAGGTGATAAGATTGAAATTACGGTAAAATACAATCTTCCGATTGATGGAACTTCTCTTTCTCTAGATCTTACGGCTTTAAGTCCAAGAAGTTTACCCGAAACTATTGCACCAAGAGTTGATTTATCAATTGGTACTCCAAAAGCAGGTGAACATACAATTAAAACGAACTTTGGAATTCATGAAAAAGAATTTCTTTGCGCAGAAATTAGCTCATTCCTCACGGTGAACCAACCTTATCGTTTTTCGATCTTAAAAGGATACGTTGTCATTCCCAATGAATGAAAACGCTTACGTTAATGTACAAAGCCTAACTGGTAATATAACCATTTTATTTTTATCTTTAGGTCTCTTCACAAATTGTGACCCATCGCAAATGGATAACAGTTGTGACCTAAGTTCAGAATCATTTTCTAAAACCATGGTAGTCAAATCAATCTTAGGTGACAAAAGCTCCCATTGTTTGTCAAACGCCAACACAAATCATACAAACTTTAGTGTTGGCGGTAAAATATCAGGTCTAACCGGCGCAGGTCTGATATTAATTCTGAATCAAGATACATCACTCAATGTACCTCCTGGTAGCACAGAATTTTCTTTTCCCAATCGAATCTCTATTGGTTCTCCATACGAAGTCAATTTTTCAAACCAACCACAAGGAAATTTCTGTGAATTGGTAAATCCAAATGGAAAAATTTTTAACAAAGATATTACTGAAATTGAAATCAATTGTTTTGCAGCTTGCACAAACTGTAAAATTTTTGTGACCCAAAATTCCTATCCTGCCAATGTCGGGAAGGCATCAAATTTTGATTCATTTTGTCAGTCAGATCCGAACTACCCGGGGACAGGAAAGTTCAAAGCAATGGTCGTTGATGGAGAGTCAAGGAGAGCAAGTTTCACTCCTAATTCAGGAGAAAAAAAAATTGATTGGGTTTTTAAAGCAAACCAGGCATACATTCAAGATAATGGATCCAATATTGAATCCTCAAATAACAACGGATTGTTTACTACGGGAATCTCCATACCCATCACGAATATAACGTCAGACCATTGGACGGGCCTCAATACAGATTGGACAACGAATACAAACGCTACTTGTAAAAAATGGATAACCAATTCAGGATCAGAAACAGGAATTTCCGGTGATGCGTATACTAACGATGTCGTTACACTCACAGCAGGCCGTGGGCCGCAACCCTGCTCCACAATTCATGAACTAGTATGTGTGGAACAATAAATTACTAACGCAGAAACTTTCAAACCATCACTTTATGATTCGTTTGTGGCCAACTTTTGTTTGGACAAAAATACTGTTAAACGTTGTAATTGGTCTTTTGAAGTTGTGTTCGTCTCAGGCAAAACTTTGGCATAAATATTCTTTAAATGATTCCGTAAGGTTCCATCTGAAACATTCAAAACCAAACGAATGAAGGAACGGCTATGGCCTTCTGCAATCAATTCACAAATTCTAAGTTCTTGTTTAGATAAACTATAGTTTTCGAGAGGGAGAGAAAAAGATAAGTCAGGTTTATTATCTTTTAAAGTAGATTTTAATAAATACGTAAAAAACAATAAACTTGTTAACGTAGTTACAATTGAGACAATCAACTCTCTAAATGTAAAAACAGGTATGATGGCTAAAACCAAAATCCCAATGATCAAACCCACAGCAAGTGAGATGAGGATGGATGCAATCAAACTATAGATACTTGGTTTTGATGCATTATAACGATTCAGATAAATAGACAACAAAACAGAAATAGTAGCATCGACAACAGGATGTAAAGGCGGGAAATCAAATCCATACATAGGCAAAAAATTCGAAAAAAGACTAAACCACCAAACACATAATGCTAATATAAATGTTTTTCTATTAAAGAAAGAATTCCATTCCAAAGGAGAAAGAACAAAGTATAAAGAAATGGTTATGGCGAAAAAATGAACCGATCCACCCAGAATGCCGCCAAAGATAGTTAACATCGGTGCGAGACCAAAAGAAAACTTAACAAATCCATAAACGATCGTTTTAGGAATAGAGGAACAAAGTAAATCGACTACCAAGGCATAAATTGCGATGGATATGGTTGCTTTATTAAATAATCGTCGCCCCGTACAAAAAGAACACAAAGCAACAAGGACGGGAGCCAAAAGAAAAAAAGAATGGCATTGGAATATCCAAAAGGCGATTCCTGCGGTCTCATCGGGTGCAAAACAAAGAGCAGCTGTTGCCGCATTCTGAACCCCGATGGTAAAATAAAAGATGCTGAGGAGTCGATGAAAACGATGGTCTCGAGTGATATTTTCAATAAAACAACTTAGATTTGCCAAAGAAGCAAACAACGGCACTAAAAAAAATATACCAATCACAATGAAGTTTCGCCCTATTTATGCTAATAGAGCCACTAGTTAAGATTTTTTACCATTCAATTTTAAAATTTATGAAAAAGATTTTAAGAATATAATACAATTGTTTGGTGGATTTTATGAATCAAAAACTCCATGTGATAGCTTTGTAAGATTTTGTAATTCTATATTCAAAAGCAAGAGTTTCCATACACTGATAACAAAGGCAATCAGCATACTGTGTAGCCAAATAATTTCTTTCCTCTAAGGAAAGGTTCACTTTTGTACATTGGCAAAGACTGATTGAACCAACCTTACATTCAAAACTTCGATTACAATTGGGACAAAGTTTTTCTTCATGTTTGATTTTAGTTTCGGATTTTTTTAAAAATTCTAAGTTATTTGGTTTGGATTCTTCCAAGATAAATCTCCTTTGATCCAGGAGTCACTCAATCTCTGTTAGGGGGAGGTTGGGACATTCCAGTATCTATGTCCGGGATCCTTTCTTTAATCTAGGAACGAATGATCGTTTACGGGCGATTCATTTGTGGGAAGATCCGACTTTTCCATCCAAAACGAAAGGATGAGAATTCACGGTTGCACCGTCAGTTGAGGAGTTTCACCTCATTCCTCCCGGAATTGATTTTATTAAAAACCAAAGTCACTGTTTCTGTCAATCTTCTGTTCCTGACTAATTCAGTTTTTTCAAGATTGATTCACATTCACTGTGCATCTGTGATTGCCGTTTGGTCTTTGGATGGTAATAAAAACTCTGGAGGCATCTCATCTTTCAACTCTACTCCAGAAAGTTTTCTTTGAATTGCTTCGTTAATCAAATACATTGTTTTAGCTACAGCACTTTCAAAACTAAAACCATTGGGACGAACATTTGAAATACAATTTCTGCTTTCATCAGTTTTACCAGCTAGCGGTTTATAGGTAACGTAGACACCCAAACTATCAGCAGAAGATAAACCTGGTCTTTCACCAATCGCTACCACAGATAGTGTGGCATTCAAAATTTCTCCGATTTCATCACCGATGGCAACTCTTCCATATTCGGAAAGAACCAGTGGTGCAAGTTTAAATCCGGTTTTATTTATGGATTCCATCAAAAGTTTAAAAAAAGGAACTAAATTTTCATCGATAGCCTTTGCGGAAAGTCCGTCTACACCAACCAAAACCAAATCAAAATTACCAGCTAACAGTTGCAACCTGCTAGTGGATTCAAAATCCAACCTTCTTCCCAAATCAGGTCGGAGTAAATATTCTTCTTTGGAATGGACTTGGCTTTTAACCAACAAACTAGAAAGATTTTTTGGTTTTCCTAAAACATCTATCTCTTGGATCAACTTAAGAAAATTCGGACTCAATAAAACTGCATCCCTTGCTCTCGCATGATCCAAACGAAAACGTAATACATCTTTTGTGGACAAAGACCCTCCAAACCTAGAAAGTCCAATCCTTGCATTGCTAAACTGTTTCCATTCCTCTAAAAAAGTCATAAATTTGATTTTCCCAACATCTCTTCTAGTAAACCAAATGCTCTGTTTTCTTTGGGTAAAAATCCATTTTGGTTTGAAAAAATACCTCGATCGAGTAACCAACTTTCAAATTCAGGAGCTGGTTTGAGTCCCAAAACTTGTCTTAGATACAAAGCATCATGGAAGGATGTACTTTGATATGACAACATCACATCATCAGCACCAGGAATCCCCATAATATAATTACAACCAGCAACTCCTAACAATGTTAACAGTGTATCCATATCATCTTGGTCTGCCTCTGCATGATTTGTGTAACATACATCAACACCCATAGGTAGCCCAAGTAACTTCCCACAAAAATGGTCTTCCAAACCGGCTCGGATAATTTGTTTTCCATTATACAAATATTCAGGTCCTATAAAACCAACAACCGTGTTGACCAGTAGCGGAGAAAACTCTCTGGCGACTGCGTATGCTCTAACTTCTAACGTCTGTTGGTCGATCCCATGATTTGCCCCTGCGGACAAAGCACTTCCTTGGCCTGTTTCGAAATACATAACATTATCTCCCACAGTTCCACGTCCGAGAGCCAGTGCCATTTCTCTCGCTTCTTTGAGAACAGAAAGAGAGATGCCGAAACTTCTATTTAAGTCTTCTGTTCCCCCAATGGATTGAAAAACCAGATCTAATGGTGCTCCTCGTTTCATCACTTCCATAGAAGTAGTTACGTGAGATAAAATACAAGACTGAGTGGGAATCGAATATTTCTGAATGAGATTGTCCAACATTTCCAAAAGGACAATAGAAGTTGGAATATTATCTGTTGCTGGATTGATTCCAATTACGGCGTCTCCACTTCCAAGCAGAAGACCATCTAACAAACTAGCGGCGATTCCCTTTGGATCATCGGTGGGATGATTGGGTTGTAATCGCACAGAAAGGCGTCCCGGTAAACCCAATGTATTCCTAAACTTAGTAATTACTTTTATTTTTTTACCAACTAAAATTAGATCTTGGTTGGACATAAGTTTGGATACAGCAGCAGCCATCTCTGGAGTGATCCCCCATCGAATCGAGGCAATCACTTCAGATGTTGTTGTTTCTGATAATAAAAAATCACGGAACCCACCAACTGTGAGATGGGAGATTAAAACGAATGCTTCTTTATTATGAGAAGCAAAGATAAGCCTGGTCACCTCATCCTTGTTTGCAGGAATCAGTTCTACATTTAAAAATTCTGATAGGTAAACATCGGAAAGAGCGATTTGTGCAGCGACACGTTCTTCCTGGCTTTCGGCCGATAAACCAGCAAGATCATCACCAGACCTTTGTGGACTCGCCTTCGCTAATAAATCTTTTAATTCGGGGAAATGATAGGTTTTTGATCCTAGGATGGTTTTGTAACCCATAAAGAAATTATATCCGATTTTGGAGTTTTCGGATATAACTTTTCTTTTGGATCACCCAATCAAATAGAGCATTTCTTCTCTTTTTGATCTTTGCAACTTTGTCTTAAGACTAGCCGAGCCATTTCGCAGGCAGAGTCTCTCGTAGTCACGGTATATGTTGATGGATTGGATCCAAATTGGTAAGAAGTCCGATATTCCGTTTTCGTACAATTTGGGTAGGCAACAAAAATGGATAATTCGCAAATGGCGGCTTCTTCTTTTGCTTTAGAACAGTCCTTTCCCATGGAAGGATCACAGTTGAAGTTAAATACAGATAAAACGATCAAAAACAAGAACCTAATTTTAAATGAACTTTTAAATGAACTTTTAAAATGCTTTGAATCAATGTAATTAAAAATAAACAAACATTAACCTTCCTTAATATAATATACATCGTATATTCCTTTCTTTCTCTGCAATGTTAATTTAATAATCACAAAACATTTGTTCTGTTGTATATTTATTGTTTTTAATGTTCTATAAAATATCATATCGATCTGAACCCAGAGAAACACCTTTTAGTAACAGAAGTTTGTGGAGAAACCAGGGATTTCCGTCAGTTCAAAAAGAAAACGAGATACTCGTCCGGAGGAAAAAGGAAGGGAATAGAGAATCTAATTCAGATTTTTTTTCCGTTCGCATTGACAAATTCTAAGAAATATTGCTTCACCTGTTTAAATTTAGACTAAATCTAAAAAATTGCTTGATTTCTATAGTTAGACTTACCCTAAATTTAAACTAAATCTAGAAAGTGAAGGACAATATGAGAACAACCAATCTATCTGCTATTGCCATTTTAGTGCTTTCCTTAAGCTCCCTGGGAGCTGTGGACACTAAAGAACCTTCGAGTTCGATGGAGCGCCAAGGAAACTCTAACCAGTTTTGGTGGCCCGAACGACTCGATTTAGCACCTCTCCGCCAACATGCTGCGGAATCAAACCCCCTGGGAAGACAATTCAACTACTCCAAAGAATTCAAAGAACTCGACATCCAACAAATAAAAGAAGAGATCAAGACCTTAATGAAGACCTCCCAGGATTGGTGGCCTTCTGATTACGGTCACTACGGGCCATTTTTCATTCGGATGGCTTGGCATAGCGCCGGAACTTACCGGATCGCAGACGGTCGTGGTGGTGCCGGTGGTGGACAACAAAGATTTGAACCACTGAACAGTTGGCCTGACAACGCAAACCTAGACAAAGCAAGACGCCTCCTTTGGCCGATCAAAAAGAAATACGGAAAAAAAATATCTTGGGCCGATCTTATGGTTCTCACAGGAAACGTAGCTCTTGAATCTATGGGATTCAAAACTTATGGATTTGCTGGAGGCAGGAATGATGATTGGGAAGCCGACCTCGTGTATTGGGGACCAGAAAAAAAATGGTTAGCAGACGAACGTTACGAAGGTGATAGAAAGCTAAAGAATCCACTCGGTGCCGTACAAATGGGACTTATTTATGTAAATCCAGAAGGACCTAATGGGAATCCTGACCCACTAGCAGCCGCTAGAGATATCCGAGATACCTTTGGTCGAATGGCTATGAACGATGAAGAAACTGTCGCACTTATTGCCGGTGGTCATACCTTTGGGAAAGCACATGGGAAAGCTGATCCCTCCAAACATGTTGGTAAAGAACCAGCAGCAGCCGGTATCGAAGAACAAGGGTTTGGTTGGAAGAATGCCTATAAAAAAGGAAATGCAGAAGACACCATTACCAGTGGCCTTGAAGGTGCATGGACTGCCAATCCAACAAAATGGACAACCCAATATCTAAACAACTTGTTTGGTTTTGAATGGGTACAATCAAAAAGTCCAGCAGGTGCCATCCAGTGGATTCCTAAAGATGGAGCTGGGGCCAATATGGTTCCCGATGCTCATGACAAAACTTTGCGCCATGCTCCCATCATGTTTACAACGGACTTGGCTTTAAAATTTGATCCAAGTTACAAAGTCATTGCTAAAAAATTCCAAGAAAATCCAAAAGAGTTCGAACTTGCTTTTGCTAAAGCTTGGTTCAAACTCACACATAGAGATATGGGACCTCTTTCCCGTTATATCTCGAAGGATTTACCAAAAGAACCTCTCATTTGGCAAGACCCACTTCCAACCGTGGATCACAAGTTAGTTGGATCAAAAGAAATTGATACCCTAAAAGGTAAAATTCTAAAATCAGGAATCAGTATCCCTGAATTAGTAAAAACTGCTTGGGCATCTGCCGCAAGTTTCCGTAGCACTGATATGCGAGGAGGAGCCAATGGAGCAAGGATACGATTGGCACCTCAAAAAAATTGGCCCGTAAATGATCCTGAAGAACTTGCAAAATCATTAAAAAAACTGGAGGAAATCAAATCCGATTTTAATGAATCAGGAAACAAAATTTCTCTCGCAGACTTAATTGTTCTCGGTGGAAACGTAGCCATCGAAGAAGCGGCCAAAAAAGCAGGAGTCAAAATCTCCATTCCTTTTACCCCAGGTAGAACCGACGCAACCGCGGAACAAACGGATGTGTATTCTTTCTCTGTATTGGAACCAAAGGCAGATGCATTCCGTAACTATTATGGTGCAGGTAACTCTCTTTCTCCAACGGAGATGTTGGTAGACAGATCCAATATGTTGTCTCTGACCATTCCAGAAATGACAGTGTTACTGGGTGGTTTGAGATCTCTAGATGCCAACTCTGGCAAATCGAAACATGGAATCCTTACCACACGCCCTGGAGTTCTTACCAATGACTTCTTTGTCAACTTACTCGATATGTCGACAAAATGGCAAAAGTCATCGCAGACTGATGGTGTGTATGAAGGTGTAGACCGCAAAACAGGTGCTAAAAAATGGACAGCTACTTCTGTGGATCTAATTCTTGGTTCTCACTCAGAACTTCGCGCTGTTGCCGAAGTGTATGCAGCTGATGATGGTAAAGACAAGTTTGTGAAAGACTTTGTTTCTGCATGGAACAAAGTGATGATGTTAGATCGGTTTGACGTGAAGAAGTAAAAATGTCCAAATCTTCACGAAAAGATTTTCTAATCAAATCATTGTATTTGGTAACCTCTCTCTCTTTTGTGGAGGGAGGTTTTGGATTCTTCTCTAGTTTGATGGCAGAAGAAAAACTTCCAGAGACTTTGCCAGAAGGATTCAAACCCGTTTCCGAATCAGACCCTACAGCAAAAGCTTTAGGGTTTCACCAAGATTCCAAACATACAGACTTTACCCTTTACCCTGAAAGAAAAGAACCAGGATCCAAAAACCAATTTTGTAAACACTGCGCCCAGTATACAAAGATCAATGAAAAATGGGGGAAATGTAATATCATTTCTTCTGGTCTAGTTTCTTCTCAAGGTTGGTGTTCGGCTTGGTCGTTAAAATCATAACTATAGTTTGCAAATAGTTTTTATTTCCAAACACAGTTTGTCAGATCTACTTTTTCAAAAACCCAAGGTTTGTGAGCGTGTTTCGCATTTTTGTCTTCAATTAAGTCAAAAGATTTTGCTTCAGAAGCAATACTTGGGAAGTATAAAGTAAACGGAGTATTTTTCATCTGTGTTCGTTTCGGGCAAAGTCCGACACCTTCTGATTTCACAAAAGGATAAGAAGTTCCCAAATCATCCCGAAACAACATCCCTTCTTTCAATACACAAACTTTTTTAGATTCTTTTGTGTACAATTCCAATTTAGTTTCTGATTCGGAAACACAAACTTTACTAAGAACCACAACTCCTAAAAATTCGGAATGCAGGTCACAACACTGCGGAGTCGGATTCCAGGCGCGTTTTGTAACGGTTGTTTGAGTTGTCTCTTCTACAACCTCATCTTTTACCTGTTCGGTCGAACAAAAACTAACCAAACCAGCAATACATAAAAACATTAAAATATTCTGATATAAAAATCTACTGATCATACAACGAACACTTCCTTAATATCCTAATATTAGGACGAGAATCACATTTACACTAAGAAAACCCATTTCCTCTTCCATCCCTTTTTTTAAGCATTTATCTAATTTCTTCAGAAAACAAAACCTGCAAAAAGGGATAAAATGACGGAAGTTTTCAGCTAAAAATTTGGTAATTTATTGACTCCCGAATTAAAATTCCGATTTCAAAAATTAGAATCCTTATAGATTTATACATAAATCTACAGGTGGGAACGTCCCATTTGACTCTGTTTTTTAGGGTTGGAAGGGAAGGTTAGGATCAATATGAAACGAAGTGATGAACGTTCTCTTAAAAACTTCCGTTTCTTTTATTTGTTTTTTCTGTTATTCTTCATTACCTGCCAAAATCCCGAGTTGGAAAACCTTTGCGACCCCAAGTATAGCGGTTACTATGAAACCATCATTTTCAAAATCCTTTCTGGAAATACATCCAACCACTGTGGTCTGAACCTAAACCAAGTGTTTATCCCTATGTTTTCTCCAAATCCTGGACATTATACGGAACCAAATTTTATATCCATCACTTCCTTCACACCCGGGGCCACCATCTACATCACTACTGACGGTTCTTTACCAACGACAAACTCTACTCCCTATACATCACCATCTTCGATTTGGAGATTGGCGGGACAAAAGATCCGTGCAGTGGCGACCAAATTAGGAATGGACAATAGCCCCATTGCCGAAGCTACCTATTCCCTCATCCCATTAAAAACGGGACAAACTGGATCCTTTGGCACTGGATCAGATGGAGACATTCGTTCCGGATTTTCTACCAATTATTCTGGACCTAGTGCCAATGCAACCTACCCCAATGATTATACAACCTATGACCAATCCACCGGGATCCTTTGGAAATCTTGCTCCCAAGGTTTGGAAGGGCCAACTTGTGGAATTAACAGTATTACTGCGGGAAACTTTTCTACCTTAAGTTCTTCATGCACCGCCCTCAATTCCTTAAATTCGGGTAATGGTTATGCCGGTCAGAAAACTTGGCGCCTTCCTACCATGAAAGAATTGTTAACGACTAACGATGCAGATAAAGCGGTAGGAACGATGATCAATCCCACAGCCTTTCCTGCGACGGTGAACTATGCCTATTGGGCTTCTACCCCTTACCTAGTGAATCTTAGCGTTAATTGGTATCTGGATTACACTCGTGGAGATTCCTATCTTCAAAATACAAACGTTTATCATGGTCGCTGCGTGGCCTCACCGGCACCGATCGAAACTGTTTCCTATACTGACCATGGAGATGGAACCGTCAGAGACAATGCCACTGGCCTCACCTGGCAAAAATGTTCTTATGGACAAAACAATGATAACACTTGCTCTCTAGCAGCGAGTGTTATGGATTGGGGAACAGCTCTCACTTATTGTAATACTTTGAATTTAGGCTCTAGAACCTGGAGACTACCCAATCGAAATGAACTGGTTAGTTTATTTCATTATCCTCAAACAGCAGCCCCGATGATTGACCAATCAGTGTTTCCAAACACTTCTAGTAACTTTTATTGGACATCCACAACTCATGCTGATGCAACAGCTAATGCTTGGTATGTAAACTTTAATACTCCCGCCCCTCCTTCCAATCTTACTGAAGGAATCAGCAAAGCAACTTCGCAGTACGTTCGTTGTGTTTCGCAATAACGAAAAAAACCGAACCACCACTTCCATCTCTATGGGTTGGTTCCAGAAGTCACAACTACAAATGGTAGTGTACCAACCCCTACGTTACCGATGGAAACTAAACTTCCATCGGCTTGGTTGATTCGAAACATATCCACTGTATTTGCAAAAGAACTCGTAACGTATAAAAATTTTCCAGAAGAATCAATCGTAATGCCAGTGGGCCCACCACCTGTTCCGATAGAACTCATGGTTGCTGGAATTAAATTACCCGCCACGGGATCAATTCCATAGATAGAAACAGAATTAGAATTTTGGTTGGTCAAATAAAAAAATCGTCTAGTTGGATCGGCAACCACCGCTCTAGCACCTAAACCCAGAGTAGAAGTTACCGGAAAATTAGAACTCATAAATCCATTATTTGGGTCAAGTTGGTAAGTCGAAATATTGTTATCTGCATCATTAACTGTATACATATTTTTACCATTGGCTAATATCTCTACATTTCTTGGATAGGCTCCGCTCCCAATGGTTTGTAATACTGCTGGATTTGGGATTCCCGACGATGGATCAATCTGGTAAAAATCGATTGTTTTTCCATTATAGTTTGGAACATACAAATAATTTCCGAAAGGATCAATGGCAATACTAGAAGCACCCGTACTTGCCGGCATAGTATTAATCAATGTTAAATTTCCGGTAAATGGATTCACGGAAAAAGTAGTTACATTTAAACTATTTCGAATGTATAATATATCTTTATAGGGATGATATGTCATAGCAAGCGGAGAAAAGCCACCACTTGCTATCGTTTGTAAGATCGTTAAATTTCCAGTATTTTGATTGATTACAAACTGACTGATATCATTAGAACTTCGATTTGCAACTGTTAAATAAATTTGACTTGGGCTAACCCCCATAGACTCTGGACCCCCTCCTGTAGCACCAGTACCAATAGACGCAAGTGCGCCGGTAGTTGCATTAATCGAAAATACATTCACAGAACCAGAAGTTGTATTCAATACATAAACAAACTTGGGAGCAAACAAAGATTTGATGATGAGTGAAATGGTCGTTTGTTTGTTACTACTGCTCGCAGTAATCATGTATTTTGTTGAGTTCATTCCCAAAACAGGAGTACCAGAGATAACACAATTGGATTCGTTTAAAGTCAAACCTGCAGGTAAACTAGGAGAGGATTGGCATTTTTCAATTGGCTCTGAGGAAAACGGTATGATAGAACCTACTGGTTCATTTTGCCGGATTACAAGGAAATCAGAACCGTAATTCAATCGCAGCGGATTCAAACCCGCAAAAGCAGGACAGAGAAATTTGCCATCATTAGAACCAAACTCTAATAATGCGGACAAAACAAAACTTTCACTTTCCGGATCACAAGCAGAATTCAATTTAGCGGGACTACACTGAAGATTTAGAAACAGAAACTGAAAACCTAAAAACAAAGACAAAATATTGAATTGATTCTTCACTATAGAAAACCTTAATATGGATTCTAATCGAAAGAATTTTGTTTGTCGTCCTGGGACGGGAATCAGGAGCCACAACCAATTCTCTGGATGTTTCTTAACCAAATGGCGCAAGATACTATTGTTTCATGGATTCCCCGTAGTGTTATATACCACGCAAAAATCTTGATTGTGGTTTTATTTCTCTATTCTTGCCAAACAAATCCAACTGACGAAAGTTCACCGAAGGTCATTGATGGGAAAATTGTTCTCAACGAATCCAATTTACAAAACCAAACAGCAATTAAATTAGATGGAGAATGGGAATTTTATTATGAACGTTTGCTCAGTTCAGAAGATTTCAAAAACGACTACTCAAAGTTAAAAAGAGAAACAATCACATTACCTGGATTCTGGAACGAAACAAAAAAAAATGGAAAATATTATTCGCCATACAGTTATGCTACCTTCAGACTACACCTAACAATTCCTAAATCATACATAAACTCTTCACTATCATTCTACATCCCACACGCATTCACTACGTATCGCATGTACACCAATGGAACCCTTATTTCCGAAAATGGAATCGTAGGAATTTCGAAACAAGATACAAAAGAATATTGGTTACCTAAAGCCGTTTTTTTTACTCCCAATTCTGAAAACTTAGAAATCATCATCCATGTAGCAAATTACAAAGCTCTGAATGCTGGATTTCGACAAAGTATAGAAATCAGCACAGAATCAAACATGGTTCGGATCAAACAAATCAGACTTGCTTTAGATATTTTTCTGATTTCTAGTTTATTTGTAATTTCCCTCTATCACTTCACACTCTACCTACTACGCAAAAACGACCTAAGTTTATTTTATTTTTCTTTGTATTCATTTGTAAACTTAGTATATAAAATCACGAGTGGGGAATTCTTTTTACTCATCATATTCCCTGATTTTGATTGGGATTGGCTTATCAAAATTTTCTTCTTATCAATCTATTCAACTTTCCCATTATTACTTTGTTTTCTTGGAAGAGTTTTCCCAGAGGAAATAAACAAAAAAACAAACAATACATTTCAATTTTTATTTCTAATATTTTCTATTTTCGTATTGGATCCAAAATCAACATGGATAGAGGAAACCTTACTCCCTGCAGAAGTTGTAATGTTATTTTGTTGTTTTTATGTTTTTTATATATTAATCAAAGCGGTAAAAAACAAAAGAGAAAGTGCAACAGGTTTTTTGCTCGGATTCGTTTTTTTATTTTTAACAATCATCAACGACATTTTGTTTGAAAAAAATATTATCAAAACAGAAGTGTATGGACCCATAGGCACCTTTGTTTTATTTTTCTCTCAATCTTTTTTCTTATCAAAAAAACATTCAAATCTTTATGTAACTGTTGAAAAACAAAAAGAAGAACTAGAACAATCAGCATTACTCAAGGAAAAAGTTTACAGAACTAACATTCATTCCAAACGAATGGAATTAGAGTTGTATAAAAAAACGATCCAACCACATTTCTTAATGAACTCTTTGTCCGCAATTCGTTACTGGGTTTCCGAAAGCGCAGAAAAATCTGCACTGATTTTAGATTCTCTTGTCGGCGAACTTCGTATTATCTTAAAAGTAGCATCAAAACAATTAATTCCCATTGGCGACGAAATTGAATTATGCAAATACCATATTGGTGTGATGACAATGCGAATGGAAAAAGAATATCGATTTAAAACCTTAGGGATCGATTATACAGAAGAAATTCCTCCCCTAATTTTCCACACGTTAATTGAGAATGCCTTTACCCACGAAGATTCCTTACATGCAAAACTAAGCTTTGGAATCTTCAAAAAAAAGGCTAAAAAAGATGAGAAATTATTTTCTCAATATTGTTTTATCGTATATAACCATGCTAAAATCAAAGAATCAAACCAACCAAAAACTGGATCAGGAACTGGTTTGGAATATGTCAGACTTAGATTGGAAGAATCCTATTCTGGAAAGTGGTCGCTTACCCATGGAAAATCAAAAAAAGGATATAGGGTCCTCATCCAAATTCAGATAAATTAAAATGAAAATATTGATTTTAGAAGATGAACCAGTCCACGCAAAATTTCTAACAAAACTATTACATACTGTTTTAGGATCGTCCATTGTTGAGATCATACATGTGACTACGATTGACGAGGCCGACGCAGAGTTAAAAAAATCGCCAATCAATCTTCTTTTTTTAGATCTGAATATATTTGGATTTGATGGTTTTGATATTTTAGACAGAATTCCAACTATATTTGTCAACACTATCGTTGTTTCTGCCAATACAGACAATGCCATTAGAGCATTCGAATACGGAGTTATTGATTTTATTGCAAAACCCATCTCTGAAGATCGATTGCGGTTGGCCCTTGATAGACATTCTCTTTTTGCAAACACTTACCAAAGAGGAGGAGATAACCCAAACAATACAAAATCTCGATTGTTACGAGTAGATCTCGAAAATCTTCAAAACCGACTCAGCCATCTTATGGAAGTAAAAAAAGTTTATCAAAACGAAGATTTATCTCTAGAAGTTTTAGCGGAAGAACTAGATTTACATCCTAGACAACTTTCCGAATTTTTAAATGGGAAAAAACAAACTAGTTTTAATACTTTTTTACATAGTTATCGAATTAAAGAAGCCAAAGAACTTTTAATCAAATACCCCGAGAAAAACATCAGCGAAATTGGATTTGAAGTTGGGTATAAATCCCTATCTTCCTTCTACGAAGCCTTCAAAAAAGAACAAAAAATTACAGCATCCGAATTCAGACAAAAGGCAACTTTGCTTTGAATTTTAAAACAAAACCATTTAGATTCAGTGGCAAACAAAACTAACCTTTAAAAACCACCGTCACTTTAGTGCAAAAACTAAACTGTCTAGGGAATAAGACTACAGATACCAATAACATTCGTTTATCAATATATTATAAACTATTGCGGTCATTATGTATTGCAAAAAAAGAACCAAAAATCAAACTAGGCACGGACCGATTCCTAACTGAAAATCCAAAATGTCATACGACATAGTTCTGAAAACCTCTTTAAATTTTATTTATGAACTTTTTTTCATACGCCACTTGAATTTATGAATTTATTATGTTATAAATAGAGTCCGTTCATTATGTATTCTAATTCCAAAACTGAGGGTGAAATTACGGGAATGTCCACGGATGATGCTATTAAAATTTTTACAGGTTCCTTATTCCCCTCCCTTCCCTCTGGAACCTACATCCTGCTTTCCCAAACCGGGGAGATCGTTGAAACTTACACTTCTGCTACAAATCCTTGGGAACTAGGTCCCAGTGCCATTGGCAAACCTATTGAAGAATTAATTCCGCAAACTTATGTAAACTTGCGAGAGACCATAGCCAAGGTAATAGAAACAGGGATCCCTTTTGCCTGCAGTTATTCTTTCTCAAACTTCCAATTGTATATAAAAGTAGCACCTTGTACTTTTCCAAATGAACCACAGAAGTTTTTCTTAATCTCTGCTTTAGAAATCACAGAGGAAACGGACCCACTGGCAAACCTTTCCCAAGTAGAAAAAGCCGTTGTACAATACGAAGAAAACTTACACAAAGAGATTATAAAAATTTTTAACTGGCGTCACGAAATTGAAGGTAAAGGAAGCCATAAAGATTGGATGGAAAAGGCATTACCCAATCTCAATACTTCCCTCATGCAAGGTTCTGGTCTGGGAGCTTTAGTCACAACTGTTGGTTCTCTTATCAGGAAAGCTAAAAAAGAAGGAGACCACTATGAAGTTCCTGCTGCCATCTTTGAGTTGATAGAAGACAACTTTCGCAGCACAAAAAAATTAGTCCAAACCTTAGCAGAAGCACAAGTGGTTTTTGAAGGAAGTGCAAATGCAACAGAACCTGTCCAGTTAAAAGATCTACATAGTATGATCCAAGAAGAAGTAAGTTATCTTTCCGATATGACCATAATCAAAAACCAAAGGTTTCATATCTCAAACTTACAGAACGGACAAGAAAATAAATTCAACTGTCATTTTAAATTATTAAGAACTGCCATTCGAGAACTTTTGATCAATGCAATGAAATATGGACCGGACAATTCCAGTATCTATATTCTATTCATGAGAGCCGGAGAAAAACTTTCTCTCAAAATTTTAAACTCTCCTATGGATCCTTCTATCCACCAATTTGATTTTAAAAAATCAGAAGAGATCATCTTATTCCAACCATTCTATCGTGTGAATCGATATGTCGATGAAAGGTATTCAAAAGAAGAATTTGGTTTAGGTCTTGGATTACCAATTGTCAAAAAAATATTAGAAGATATGAATGCAAAAATATACTTCAATGTTTTAGATTCAAATATTTATAAGGATAAATCTTCAGAAGTATCAGTAACTTTGGAATTTGACATTGTTCCATAAGAAATAGGATTTATTCACCAATTTTATGATTTTAATTGCACTAGTTCAAATATACTTTTTATCGATCACAAGTAGGCGACACTATGAATAACTTAGACATGGACTCCCTTTCTGATGAGAATGATGATTTTGATGACGATGATACACTTGATGGTCGTTTTCTTATATTTTCATTGGCAGACAGAAGTTACGGAATCGAAATCAAATTCATCACCGAAATTGTTGGCATGCAAAGCATTACAGAAATTCCAGACATGCCAACATTCATCAAAGGAGTCATCAATCTTCGCGGGAAAGTCATTGCACTCATTGATGTTCGCGATAGATTTCGAATGCAATCCATTGGTTACAATGACAAAACTTGTGTCATCATTCTCAACGTAAACCAACAACTGATAGGACTAATTGTAGATACCGTTAAAGAGGTAATCAAAATTGCTCCGACAAACATGGAAGAAGCTCCAAAATTTGGAGACCACCAAGGGAATCAGTTTATCAAATCTATAGCAAAAGTCAGCGACGATGTAAAAGTTTTACTCAATATAGAAAACCTTCTCAAAGACGAAGACCAACTGGCGTTAGACGTAGCAATCAGTAATCAAACATAAAAAGAGGCAGAAGATGTTTAACCTAAAATCTATGACAGTCAAAGGAAAATTGATCCTAGGGTTCAGTTTGTTAATTTTTTTCATCGGCATTGGAACTGGATCGGGAATTTACAGTGTTAATATTTTTAACCAAAAAGTAACCGATTTAGTTTTAATCTATTCACCGAAGGTTCAGCTTTCTGAAAAAATTCGAACCAAATTCATGTGGCTTGCCCGGAACGAAAAAAACCTAATTCTTGATGAGTCAGCTGAGTTGATGAATAAACGTCTACAAGATCGAATCAAATATACCGCCGAATTGTTTGGATACATTGAAGAATTAGAAAAAATCGGAAACGAGAAAGATAAAGAAAAATTGGCAGAGCTCAGAACAGCTTACAAAGATTATGCGGATGCTTTCGAATTAGTAAAGGTTATTGCATTAAAAAACTTAATTCAAGAAGCCCAAAAAATTTCAACCGCCAAAGGCCGTCCTGCCGCTGACCGATTTGATGCAGTTGCCGATGACATTGCGGCCATGGCTGCGGCAGATATGGATGAAGCCAACAAATTAACAGATGAACTCTACCAATGGATTTTTGTTTTTATGGCGGGTCTTTTTATAGTTTCAGCAGCAATCTCTGTTATCATCGCAGCCTGGATCATCACAAGTATCACAAAAGCACTAAACTCGGCAGTTGAAATTGCAGCCACTGTATCGACCGCCGCAGAACAAGTTTCGTCCACAGCTTATTCTCTTAGCCAAGGTGCGAGCGAACAAGCGGCCTCCATTGAAGAATCCACAGCCTCCATCGAAGAGATGTCCTCTTCCGTAACACAAAATTCACAAGCAGCAAACGAAACAAATGAAATTGCCTCTACCTCTGCCAAAGAAACTACAAAAGGTCGAGAATCAGTATTCAAAACTCTTGATGCAATGAAAAATATCTCTTCCAAAATTAAAATCATCGAAGAAATTGCATATCAAACCAACTTACTTGCATTAAATGCTGCTATCGAAGCTGCCCGAGCTGGTAAACATGGAAAAGGATTTGCAGTTGTTGCTGATGAAGTTAGAAAACTAGCAGAAAGAAGTCAGGTTGCTGCCCAAGAAATCAATCAACTTTCTTTTAACAGTGTTTCCCTAGCGGAAGAAGCTGGTAAAGTCATTGAAGAAATTGTTCCTAGCATTCAAAAAACGGCAGAACTAGTTTCGTCCATCGCTGATGCGTCCAGCGAACAATCTTCGGGAATCAACCAAATTTCCTTGGCGATGACACAAATGGATCAAACCACTCAAATTGCCGCATCCTCATCTGAAGAATTAGCAGCAACTTCCAATCAGCTAAAAGAACAATCAAGCCACCTAATGGATATTATGGGAACGTTGGTTAAAATCGATAGAGAAAAACTCACGCACAATAAACAGAAAAAAACCATAACAAACAAACCTGGTGATCTAAAAAATATTGCGGCTGAATTTGGTAAAAACAACAAGTCTTCCAATAACTTTGGTTCTGGGCATGAACATGCTGCTGTAACAGAAAAATTTTGAGTTAAGTTATGGGAAGAGAACAGCTCTTACTCGATTTTATCCCCGAAGGATTTGAACTCATAGAGGTTTGTGAATCAGCAATTCTCTCTATCGAAGAAATCAATGACCAATCGGGGGATTATGATGAAGAGTTAATTAATAATCTATTTCGGGCAGTACATACATTTAAGGGTTCTAGCGGATTACTAAAACTGGAAAGTTTAGTTAAAATCTCACACGAAGCTGAAACTTTGATGGATATTTTACGTAAGGAGAAAAAACTCCCTAGCGATGATATATGCCAGGTATTAATTAACACTTGTGATCAATTACGAAGACTCTTACAAAAAGTTGACGAAACAAAATCTAATCCAGAATTAGATGAAGAATCCGAAGCAATTATCGAAGTCCTAAAACGTGAAATCAAAGACTTAAACCTGGAAACGGAAGTTTCTGATTCAGACAACAAACCTAAAGAACCAAAGAAAAAAAGTTTTGAAATCTTTGGAGAGGAATCTTCAAATACTTCCACTCCACAAGAGCAAAAAAAACCTGCTTTTGAAATTTTTGGTGAATCAAATGTAACTTCCGAGCCGGAGAAAATTGTTACCGCCGAAGTAGTCAAACCTCAAGTTGATTCAGAAAAAAAGGCACAGGAAACTTTCACACAAACAAAAGCTCCAACTGATAAAGATGAAACCAATCCCTCCTCGTCTGTTCATAGAAAAGAAATAAAAGTAGCTAACGAAAAGTTAGATGCTCTAATGGATTTAGTTGGAGAGCTAGTGATTGCGGAATCGAATGTGACTCAACATTCTTTACTCAAATCTTTGCGGAACGAAGATTTTAATTCATCCATCAATCGACTGAGAAAAATTGTTTTAGACTTACAAGAAGTTGCTTTATCCACTCGGATGATACCGATCAGCGGTGTCTTCCACAAGATGTCTCGTTTGGTAAGGGATCTACAAAAAAAGGCCAATAAAAAAGTAGCCTTGTACATTAGCGGTGAAGAAACAGAAATCGATAAGTCGATCGTTGATCTAATTGCAGACCCTATCATTCATATCCTAAGAAATTCCATTGATCATGGAATCGAAAATACAGAAGAACGGTTGTTATCGAATAAGCCAGAAGTGGGCTCCATTCAACTGAGCGCAAGACAATCTGTTAACGAAGTTTGGGTAATGATTCGTGACGATGGAAGAGGACTCAATCGAGAAAAAATCATCAAAAAATCGATTGAACGTGGAATCCTTACTGGTGACACCGATCAACTATCTGACCGAGAAGTTTTCAATTTAATTTTTGTGCCTGGATTATCCACTGCAGAAGCTGTAACTGATATTTCTGGTCGCGGAGTGGGCATGGATATTGTTCGCCAAAATATAGAACGAATGGGCGGAAAAATTGAAATCCATAGCCGTTATGGAAAAGGAACAAGTTTTATCTTAAGAATTCCATTATCGCTTGGAATCATGGAAGGGACTGTTGTTCGTATTGGTAGTAAATTTTTTACAATCCAAACAACTGAATTAAGAGAATTTATCAGCCTTCGTGACAGAGAAGAGATTCCTTTGGAAGATAATCAAAAGGTAATCGATGTTCGTGGAGCATTCATTCCTATCTTTGACATCAATCAGATTTTAAACCATAGAGAAGAAATTTCTTATGATGGTTTAGATCCGCTAATGATAGTTCTTGAATATGAAAAACGACTAATAGGTGTCCGAGTTGATGAAATCATTGGTAACCAAAACGTTGTTATCAAACCATTACAAGGAATTTTAGAAGAAGCAAATGGAGTGAATGGTTTCACAATTCTTGGAAGTGGAAATGTAAGTTTGATTTTAGATGTTAAATCCATTTTTCAAAAAATGCAAAGAATCGACTAATGATTAAGTTACTCATTGTTGATGATCAGTCTGTAGTGAGAAAAGTTTTGGCGGAGATGTTTGCCGGTGATAAAAATATCCAAGTTGTAGGAACTGCATCCAATGCTTTAGAAGCAAAACGATTGGTTCCGCAACTTCTACCCGATGTTATAAGTCTAGACGTAGATATGCCGGGAATGTCCGGGATTGAATTTTTAGACTGGTTAATGCCAAACTTTCCTACTCCAGTGATTATGCTGAGCACATACACCGTGTCAGGTGCCAATGCAACAATCCAGGCCCTTGAAAGAGGAGCAATGGATTTTGTTAAAAAACCCGATGGAACCGAAGCAGATTTCTTGCGAATGTTAGAAGAATTAACAAACAAAATCAAAAAGTTCGGCATTGGTGCAAAACCAAAACAAGTCTTAACAAATTCGCAATCAAAACTTTCTGGATTAAAAGGCAAACAAACAGAGATCAAACTAATTGCAATTGGAGCGTCTACTGGAGGAACCCAAGCATTGGATTTTATATTACATAAATTACCAAACGACCTTCCTCCAATTGTTGTTGTTCAACATATGCCAGAACATTTTACAGCACTGTTTGCGCAAAGACTCAACCAAACCACAGGTCTTCCCGTAAAAGAAGCTGCACATGGAGATATCTTAGAACAAGGTCATGTTTATTTAGCACCAGGTGACCAACATCTTCTCGTTCGTCGTATGGCAGGACGTTTTTATTTAGAAGTCGAAATGTTTGATAAGGTAAGTGGACATCGCCCCTCAGTTGATGTTTTATTTAATTCTATCTCTCAAGGAAAGATGGGAAACCATTGTTTAGCAATTTTGCTCACTGGAATGGGAAGAGATGGAGCCAGCGGGTTAAAAGGAATCAAAGATGTTGGCGGAAGAACCATTGGACAAGATGAAGAATCTTGTGTGGTTTACGGGATGCCAAAGGAAGCATTTCTGTTAGGTGGTGTCGAGAAACAAGTAAGTCTTTCAGCGATACCCGATGTTATTTTACAATATTTATAATTTAATAGGAGATTCAATATGTCAAAAAAAATATTACTTTGTGATGATGCACCAACTGCCTTAAAACTTATGGAAATGGTGTTAGGAGATGAAGGTTACGAAATTTTCAAAGCTGAAAACGCAGAACAAGCAATGAAAAGTTTAGAAGTAAACGGGCCTTTTGATGGTTGTGTTTTTGACGTGAACATGCCAGGAAAAAATGGGATCGAACTATCTCGTGATTTTTTAGCACACCCCAAAGGAACAGGAGCAAATATTGTTATTGTTTCCACAGAATCCAGTGATCATTTGCGCCAAGCAGGTAAAGATGCAGGAGTTAAAGCTTGGATTGTGAAACCATTTGATGATGAAGATTTGATTGAAGTTCTAAAAAGAATCACTAATTAAAATGTATAAACATTTGTTTTTTTAACCATTCTTTCGCGAACCTTAGTTTCGAAATGTCTTTCTTGTGTAAGAATTTCAGTAGAGAGGTTCGCAGGAATTCTGGTTATAAAAACATCATAACTATCCGTATGAAAAACTAATTTTCTATACAACTCTCCACCCGTATCTTCGCTTATAATAGGAATTTTTTCTGTTTGCAAAAAATCTTTAACGAAAGAAACATTTTTCGGTCCTGCGTTACTTGATGTTAGTTTCAGAGTTTTAGAACCACCGAATATTTTTGCTTTTAATTGATTCCGCGGGATATTGAGTTTTACAAATTCGTTGATGAGAAGTTCCATAGAAGTAATTCCATACCTTGAACTTTTTTTCTCTTCTACTTTGTCGTTACTACCTGGTAACAGGATATGATTGATCGCACTATGTTTAGTTTTTTCATGATACAAACAAACAGAAACACAGGATCCTAAAATCGTCCTGATTTCATAATTTCCAGAAGTGAAATAAGCTTCACCAATATTTAGAAAAACCTGTTGTTTCATAATGAAATATAAATTCTACAGAGATGTGTATCTTCATTATTATCGGAGAAATAAATTTGTCATTCCAAATTATTTTTCTTTGGTAAACAAGCCTGTGAGTTATCAAATAATTTTCAATCTTGTTCTTTTTTATAAAAATGAGACCATCCAAAGGGAGATTCCCTAAACAATTTGGATGGTCGTAATCTAATTAAATATATTTACCTGGCAGTTCGATACCTAGCGTACACTCCGTCAATATCCGGCCCATTAGAAATCGCCTCTTTTACAAAAGCTAAATTTGTATCTGGATTTTTCCAACGAACGGAAGAGGCAGAAGATAATCGGATATAGGTAAATCCATTTTTTAATTCATCTCGTAAAGTCGAATTACAGCCAGATCCACCGGCCAGGTTGGAAACATCACTCAGTTCCTCTAAATCAAACCCATCTCCCCCAGAATTATTTGTATCAAAAACTAAATTAGGATCGTATCCAAAGTTCTTTGTTGTTTCGTTAAACAAAACGGAATTACGACCGGCAAATCTCGGCCAATCAGCAGGATTCTTCGAATAACTAGTCTCAGGCGAAAAACCATAATTTGGATTAAAACCACACCAATTGACTGTGTCATTACTCAATTCAACAATTACGATATCCATAAAGTATGTACTTGGATTTGATACTTTGAATGCATTTTCAAAAACAATAAAATCAATCCCTGGACCGTTTGTAATTTTGTAACCAGACCACTCCAAAACAATATGATCATTGGCCAAAGTATAGTATAACGAAAACACATCCACTCCACCACCACTTAGGCCGGCACCTCTTACACCGTTAACAGCGTTATTACTATTTCCAATCCCTGAGCCCGTATGTCCGGGAGCTGACTTTACAGTATCTGCTAACCATACGCCATCATCTCCAGTATTTATAGGTCGATTTGGTGTGTTTTCTGATCCACCGGCCGAACTCCCCGTATCGAGTTGTAATAGAGGTAAAACTAACGACGAATCAATGTTCGTTGGTTTTGTTTCGCAGCTCCAAACCAAAAGAAGGGAAATGCAGACGAGAGTTAAGTTTGTTTGAGTTTTCAATTTTGTCTCCTTTAGTTGTCACTAGGAGCGTAGAATTGATAAGTTGTGATTTTTTCATTTGCAACGACCCAGAGTGACATATTCGTCCGGGGCCCTGAAAATAAATTTCGGTGCAAATGATCGTTTACGGGCGATTCATTTACGGGAAGATCCGACTTATTCCATAGAATCTATGGAAATCACGGTTGCGCCGTCAGCTGAGGATTCACACCTCATTCCTCCCGGAATTAAGTCCAGTTTTTGTAAGCAAACATTTTTAACAAGGATTAAAGCATCTGAACTGGAAGAATCCAAAAGAGAAGAAAGAAGTTTTTAAATTTTGAATCAACTTCCTATCTTAGCTAAACACAAATCACAGTTTCCACAACCATCAAAAGAAGAATCAAAATATTCATGAATGAACTTTCTCCTACAATCCTCCGTTTTGGTATAGAGAACAGTTTGGTACAAACGTTTTTGATTTTCCTTTTTTTTGTCTAACAATTCTGACTCAGAAAAAATAGAATCAGACCAAGGGGATTCTATTTGCAAAGTCCCACGTTCCATATCACCTGAAATAAGGCCTTTACTTGCTAGTAAACTGAGAGCTGTTTGGATTCGATGGTCTCCTTTGTTTTTATAAGTCATCAACGATTGTAAAGTTTCGTAATCCATACCGGATAATTCAGTTTGTTTTTGTAAAAGAATATGGAACAACTTTTTTAAATACACTAGATCTGGATTTTGCCATTCAATAAATTCCATTTGAACGGTTAGGTCATCTTGACAATAGTAAAGTTTACAATCGGAAGGGAAACCATCTCTTCCTGCACGACCAATTTCTTGGTAATATGATTCTATACTTCCCGAAATTTGAGCATGGTATACATTACGAATATTAGGTTTATCGATCCCCATGCCAAATGCATTAGTCGCCAAAAGGATTCCCTCCTCTGACTTAAGAAACAATGATTGTATTTTGTTTCTCTGTTCAGAAGAAAGTTTTCCGTGATAAACAATATGACGTTTATGTTTTGTATCCAACCAATGACTAAACTTTTCGAGCTCCCCAATCAAACTAAAATAGATAATGGTTGCACCCTTTGATTGTTTCAAATCTTCCAAAATGGCTTTGTATTTAGATTCTGAATCAAAACAATCCACCACTGATAGTTTCAAATTTGGTCGAAATAATCCGTTATCAAAAATCTGAATTTCTTCTTTTGAAAATCCAAGTTGAGTGATGATATCAGCTTGCACTCGTTTGGATGCAGTGGCCGTAAGTGCTATCGTCGTCGGGAAACCTAAGATTTCACGAAACCAAGCAACTTTAGTATAGTCAGGTCGAAAGTCATGACCCCACTGACTGATACAATGTGCCTCATCAATTGCCAGAAGAGAAACCGTAAGCTCACTGAGTGCATCTAAAAATTCTTTTTTTTGGAATCGTTCTGGTGAAACATATAAAATTTTATAATCACCCGATTTTAGTTTAGAGTAACGATCGATTCTTTCGGCTTTCCCCAAACTGGAGTTTATAAAAACAGCAGAAACACCTTTTTTCTGTAATGCGGCTACTTGATCCTTCATCAAAGCAATTAAAGGTGAAATCACGATACAAATTCCAGGAAGACTAACTGCGGGGATTTGATAACATAAAGATTTTCCCATTCCAGTAGGCATCAGAACAAGAGAATGAGAACCACCAATCACATGTTTTATGATAATTTCTTGTTTACCGCGAAATTCAGAAACACCAAAAATATTACAAACTTTTTCAAAATCTTGCGAGGAAGGGAGAAATGATTGGTTATCGATATTCAGGATTTTTACCTTAACAACTGTCGCACCGAGATCGCATAAAAGTCATTTACTTTTTAAAAAATCTAAGCGAATTATGTTACGAGAAACACTTCCATAGGTTTCAACTTACCTTTCACTGTCTCTTCAGCAATAAATTTTGTATGGAATTCTTCTGGATGTTCTAAACCAGCGATAGTAGAGCCTGAAACAAGTATATCAACAGAATATTTTTTAGTTAATCCTTCTAATCGACTCGCAGCATTCACTGTATCACTAATGACAGTAGAGTCCATTCTTCTATTTTCGCCTATTGTTCCAAGCATCAATGGACCAGTATGAATTCCAATACCAAACTCGACAGCTTGGTATCCTCCCCGAACTCTCCCGTCGTTGTATTCTCTTAGGGTATGTCTCATCGCAATTGCTGCCGCCAATGATTCGTCAGGTGGCCCAGGAAAAAGAGCCATGATTCCATCTCCCATATATTTATCTACAAATCCATTATGATCTCTAATGATAGGACCAAACAATTTAAGAAATGAGTTGATAAACTTAAAATTTTCTTTAGGACTCATTGATTCTGATAAACCAGTAAAGTTTCGAATGTCCAAAAAGAACACAGTCATTTTCATTTCAGAAAAATCACCTAAAACAATTTCGGTAATACTTTTTTTGTTTAAAAAACCCAAAACTTCTCGAGGAATAAATCTTTCAAGAGATGAGTTAATTCTTTCCAAGGCTGCAGAATGCATCTCACTCGTCGCAAATGCATTGGCAAATAAACGTGCAACAACCAAAGACTGTGCTAAAATAAAAACAAGGGTTCCTACATTCACAAGCGAAGGTAGATTCCAGAAAAAATGACTTTTGACTATATCAAGTAGAACGGTAAATAAAAAGATACCCGTACCCCCTACAAACAAACCAGCACCTGGTTCTTTATGAATGAGGGCTCGACCAACAGTGATTAAACTATAGATACCATAGAACACGAGGAGTAATTGAAAAGGGACAAGTAGTTTTGTTGTCCAAACAATTGGAGCGACGACATTGATGATTGCATAAACAATTCCCCCTGTAACAGTAAGGATTGTTATTGGCCGATAGGAGTGTCTAGGATACAACCTGTCCACAAATGCTGCAAAACTAACAAGAGCCAACGCCATCGTAGCATAAACTCCACGAATTACAAAATACCAACTGACATCTGGGAAAATTTCCAAAAATAAAGTTTCACTATATAGAGTAGAACGAAATGAAATCATTAAACAAAAGACTCCAAACCAAAGCGGAGCTCTATTTTGACTTCGAAAGAAAAAGGAACCACAATGATAAAGACCCATAAGGAAGATAGCACCAAAAAGTAAAGCTTCCCATATAATGGCTTGTGTTCGAATCATTTGAATCTGTTCTAAAGTACCAAGTCTTAAACTATAATAAATACCTCCAAATTGATCATCCCAATTTGAAACTTCAACCATTAGATTGATTTCTGATTTATCAGTTTTGGGAATTAAGATCACCCTCGGTCGATAAGAAGGAGAACCTCCTCCTGGAACTGAAGAAATTTTACCTTCTTCTGCAATGACATCCCCATCAACTGACAAAGAAAAGGCGGTTCCCACCAAAGGAGATAAAATTGCTAAATCCGAGGAACTGTCAGGTAATTTAATTTTTAATCGGTAAACGCCATAACCAATTGGATTTCCATGAAATCCTTTTGTAGACGGAACTTCCCAAGGAATTTCGTTTAGAGTCCATTCTCCATCAAGCGAAACAGGTCCTTGACTCCAAGACCAAACACTCAAATCCATTGTTCCAGCAAGTGCAATTGGACTTTGCGATTGTCCAGATTTTGCAGAACACATAGTACAAAAACTAATGGCAATCAATACAACTACGTTATGGATGGCAGGAAACATTTCTTGGAATGCTAACGAATGGTAGGAGATTGTCAATCGATTTAGAATCATTGGGATACACAACTAATCAAAAGAATAATTCATCTATTCAGAAAACTTTGGATTAGTTTTCAGAATCCCATACTTCTAAAATCTAATTCTTTATGATTTTCGAAATGCCTTCTACATAAACTACGGTGAACTACTAAATACCAGAAATAATGCGATGTTTTTTAATCAGATAGGAACAATCTGTCAATGAAGCGGAACAACAAATCTGGTTCAAAGAACTTGACAGTAAATTTTAGAACTTTAGAGTTTTGTAATCTAAAGGAGACTAGATGAAATTAAAACTATCAACAATCGTTTCGATTTGTATTTTTTTTACGCTGACTGCATCCGTTCCAGCACAAAAAGGACAACAGTATGAAGCAAAACCACATGGTGGATTTACAAAAAATATATCAGGCACTTGGGATTGTGGTGACTTTGGGAAACTAACACTCAAACAAAATGGAATTTCAGTCACTGGTGTTTATGATACCAACGGAGGAAGTTTGAGAGGAACCATTACTGGGAATACATTTAGTGGTGTTTGGTCTGAATCAGAAACTGGTGATTCAGGAGCGTTTGAGTTCGAACTAGCCATCAAACGTATGTCTCCAGACCCTACTCATTTAGATGGGAAGTGGAATCACACAAACGATCGTAAATGGCAGACTGGTTGGAACTGCGTCAAATAAGATTATGATAGGAACAATAGTAAAATCTGTTTTAATTATTGCAGGGTTCATTGCATTAGGTGGGGCCATTGGCTTTTTTGGACCTTTCATCATTGCACAATTCGATCAAAATCCTGCTTGGTCTATGATCACAATGATTACCGTACCAATAGGTTTTAATCTAGGACTTGTCGTCGGTTTGTTTTGGGTTTTTGGATTTACCTTTCCCGGAGTCATCGTTCCTTTAATCACAAGCCTTGGTTTAGTTACAATGGTTTACTATCTAATTTTTAATCAGTAGGTGTTATGAAATTTCTTTTTACTTTCTTAATTTGCTTTATGCCATTATTTGCCAAACCAAATCTTCCAATTTCTTTTGAAGAAAATGGGCTTTATGGTTTTAAAAATAAATCGGGTAAAGTCATCATCAAACCCCAATACCAACATGTGATGGACTTCACTAAAGAATCAGTCAGTTTTGTTGTGAGTGAGAACAAGTGGGTATGTATCGATACCAAAAACAAAATTCTTTTGGAAACCTTTGTTTATGATAATGGGCCTGATTATTATTCAGAAAAACTCGCGCGGTTTGTAGAAAATGGTAAGTTCGGTTTTTTTGATTCTCATTGCAAAAAACAAATCCCAGCAACTTATGATTTTGTTTTTCCTTTCGAAAATGGTTTTTCTATCGTATGTAATGGCTGTAAATTACAACCAGAGGAAGAACATTCAAGGATCGTAGGAGGAAAGTATGGTGCCATAAATAAAACAGGCAAACTAGTCATTCCTATCGAATTTGAATCAATCAATTCCATCGATGCAAAAAAGAAAACAGCCAACGTTACCAACAACAAAACAAAAAGTACAATCAACTTCAAATAGAGAATCACAATGCCAATTCGAATGACAGATGACGACAAGGAACCAGAAGAAGAATCAAAATCAGAAGGTAGTTCTTTTTTTCTAATAGCGATTTTCGCCTTCCTCGGTGGACTTATTTTCAAATACCCAAAGGTAATGATCCCGATTCTACTGATAGGCCTACTCGGACTCATTTGTATTGGAAGTATTTCAGATGATTCTGACACAGAAGAGGATCATTCCACCGAATCTGTGTCAGATGGTCCTCATAAATTAGGTGCAAAGTTTGATACGAAAAAGTATGACGCAACACCTGTTTATGAACCTCTTTCTAAAGATTCTGAGAACACATTACCTTCCGAAGTTTCCCTACTCAAATACGCTCCCAAAAGACAAAGCCAAGGAGAACAAGGATCTTGCACTGGTTGGGCCGTATCTTATGCGGCTCGTACAATTTTACACGCGAAAGCAACTGGCGAAGATCCAAACAAAGTTAGTTTCAGTCCCGCTTACTTATTCAATCAAAACACGGATAAAAATTGTGATGGTGCTTATCCTGTGGACTTACTTGAGGATTTAAAAAAACAAGGAAACTTACAGTATTCAGAATTTCCATACAATGAAAATTCCTGTCGCAACAAACCTTCCTCAGAACAAAAAGAAAAAGCAAAAGAGTTTCGAATTGAGGGTTACCAGCGCCTAACAGAAGATGGCGAAAAATACGAAACTGATATTGATTCGATCAAACAATATCTATCCCAAGGTTCGCCCGTAGTGATTTCGATGGAAGTGGGCGGAACTTTTTTAGATCTAAACAAAGCAGTTTGGATTCCCACTTCAGAGGATTACAAAGCGGTCAAACGTTATAAAAAAGGAAAAGATTCATCCGGAGACTGGGGTGGCCATGCAATGACTGCCATTGGTTATGATGATAACAAAGAAGGTGGAGCCATCCAAATCATGAATTCTTGGGGAGAACGATTTGGTCATAAAGGAATTTTTTGGATTCGTTACGAAGACTTTAATTTATTCGTAAGAGAAGCCTATGCACTTTATCCACCAAAAACTTTTGCACCTAACGAAACTTTTTCTTACCAACTTGGCCTAATTGATAATGCAACAAAAGAATTCATTCAGCTGGAACAAACAAAGGATAACGTATATAAAACGAAGGAAAAGGTTAAAATTGGAACACGTTTCAAAGTAAGTGTAAAAAACGAAAAACCAATTTATCTTTATATTTTTGGACAAGATACAGATGGTAGTTCCTATGTTCTATTTCCTTATACGGACAAACATAGTCCTTATTGTGGAACCAGTGGAGTCAGAGTATTTCCCAAAAAACAAAGTTTAGAAGTAGATAACGTTGGTAAAAAAGATAGTATCGCAGTTGTTTTTGCAAAAAAACAACTAGATTACAAATCAATCAATGCAGCGGTCAATAAATCCAAATCAACCTCTTATTTAGAGAAATTCCAATCGGCGTTCAAAACAAAACTTTCCAAAACATCCCAATTCGGCAAAGCAGGAGACAAGGTTGATTTAATTTCAACAGACCATGATCCCAATACACTCGACTTTGTACTAATTGAGTTTGATAAAGAAAAATAAACCTGTGACACCAGAACTCAAGTTTTCACGATGGCAGTGTCGGATAAAATCCGAACCACCGGTTTTTTTGAAAAATGAATTGGAAACTTTTGTTTTGGTTACTTTGCCTATGTAGTTGTGCACCACTTTCTAATACAACAGAAAGCCCCATTGCCACCCAAGGGAAAATGGATCTAAAGCAATGGGACTTTGCATCTACTCTTTTTCTGTCTGGTGAGTGGGCCTTCCAATGGAATCAATTGATCCCGCCAAACCAACTCACACCTAATAACTTACTTAACTTTCATAATCAAAACGCGGAGAATTCTAAAAATTTCCAAGTTATCGGAGAAAGATGGAAAAATAAATTTGAAGGAACTGGCTATGCTACATACCAATTAAATATTTTATTTCCGGAAACTGCAAAAGAAAACATTTATACCCTTCGTTTTTTCCAAACGGGAGGTGCCGCAATGTCTGTCTATATAGATGGCATTTTGAAGTTAGAACTTGGTAAAGTTGGCACAACCAGAGAAACGATGATCCCAACTCGCAGTTCAGGAATTGTAGTCCTGCCACACCCAAATAAAGAGATCAATATTCTGATCCATATATCCAATTTCTATCATGACGATGGAGCATTTTGGTATCCACCAACTTTGGGGTTATACCAAACTACCAATAAACAAATATTAAACGAAGCTATTAGAGATTCCCTTCTTACGGGTGCTCTAGTGTTTATGGCTTTTTATCATTTTGTAGCATTTTTATTCAGAAGGAATCGATCCTTAATTCTATACTTCGGCCTGTATAGTTTTGTCATTTCCCTACACTCCATCTCTTTGAATGGAGATTCTTTATACTATTTATTCCCAGAAGTTCCTTACCGCCTAGCATTTGCTTTATCTTTAATTTTTTACTTAGCAATGCCCTTTTATCTTTTATTTTTAAAAGAACGATTTCCGGAAAATTTTTCAAAGAGAATCACTCACTTTTTTGTTATTTCCTGCTCCATTTTGTTTCTTTTTGTTTTGCTAACACCATCTGAGTGGGGATCACAAACAACATTTTATGGAATATTTTTAACCATCCTTGGATTACTTTATTCAATCATTTGTATTACGTATGCTGTTTTCCAAAAAAGAGAAATGGCGATACCTTTACTTCTAATTCAAATTTTCCTATTTTTAAGTGCAATCAACGACACTTTATATCTCTATGGGATTTTAAATTATTTTTTAATACTTAAATATTCTTATTTATCAACTGTTTTATTCCAATCATTAATATTAGCTTCGTATTTCACAAAGTCTTTTATCAAAACTGAGATGTTGGGAAAAGAACTTTCGGCACTCAATGAATCTTTGGAAAAAACAGTCGTTCTTCGCACAAAGGAATACAAGGAAGCAAAACAAATTGCAGAAGAAGCCAACAAATGGAAAGATAAATTTATTTCCCTTGTGGCACACGATTTACGATCTCCATTAAGCACCGTTTACTCAGCGTTAACCATTGTAACGGATAAAAACTCAAATGAAGATGAAAAAACACATATTTTCAAACAAGTGTTTGTAATTTTAGAAAATGCCCTGTCGACAGTAGAACATCTTTTAAATCTAAATCGATTCCGATTGGATCAAGGACTAATCCATTTACAACTATCGGAAAACAAGTTATTAGAAATCGTAAGTTCTCTCAAAGAATCTTTTTCATTTGAACTGCAAAAAAAATCATTACGTTTAGAAATACTCGTTACCGAATCTGATACTGTTTATGCAGATATGTCCATGCTTGTAGAAATCATTCGGAATCTAATTACAAATGCAATAAAATTCAGTCATCCGAATGGTTGGATTCGAATTGGTTTAGAGGATCACAAGGATTTCACTGAAGTTACAATTGAAGATAATGGCCAAGGCATTTCCATAAATCGCCAAAAAGAAATTTTTTCTAATCCAATTCCATCGCAAGGAACTATGGGCGAAAAAGGATTTGGTATTGGTCTCAAACTCTGTTTGGAACTCATGCGCCTTCATGGAGGAAACATCCGAGTAGAATCCAAACCAGAAAAAGGTAGTAAATTTATTTTAGAGTTTCCCAAAAACAAAACAATTTAGAAAGATCGAAAGGAGTAACCGGATAATTACAATATATTCATCAAACCTAAACTATCTAGCCAAAAGTCGTCTATCGTCGACCTTTTCAAAATCTATAATTTATTGACAATTTTCAAATTTTATAAGTAAAATGTAGCCAATGAAATCGAAAGTTCTAAAAATATCTAGTTTGATTTTTATTCTCACTTTGTATTGTAAACCTGATGATCTCTGCAATTTCAACGATGCAGAAGAAAAGTGCGGTTTAACCAATATATTGGTACAATCGAACTGTGAAATTTCCGCATCGCCGCCAGCCAAACCACAAAATTTGATCGCCACCCCGAGTAATGGACAAATTGCACTAAATTGGAATTCAAGCTATTGTGCAAATCGTTATTCAGTGTATTGGTCCAATACTTCCAATAGCAATCTGCTTACCGCTAATAAAATTATTACTCAGGATGCAAAACTAACGCATACAGGTCTCACCAATGGAGTTGTCTATTATTATCGCATTGTTGCTGAAAATTCCCTAAACCACAAAGAGAGTCTTCCATCCGATGAAGTTTTTTTTTCCCCAACACCCGCAACTCTTAAAATATTTGTAACGGGAGCAACCTATCCAATTCCTACGATCGGAAGTATCGCCGGCGCCGATACAATTTGTAATAGTGATGGTGCCAAACCAGTTGGTGGATCTCTTTACAAAGCTTTACTTGTCGACGAATCTGGCTGTAGTTCTCTTCCTTGTAGAAGAGCCTCAATTACTGCCAACGTCGGAGATGGACAAATTGATTGGGTATTAAAACCAAACACAAATTATGTGAGATCTAACGGAATTACACCGATCATGACAACCAATGCTAATGGATTATTCATTTTTGGAACTCTAACAAATAGTTGGTCAGCAGCTGCAGCTACAGGAATCAGCGGAATGTCTGGTAACTGGACAGTTTTTGCAGGACTTACCTGCACGAATTATAGTTTAAATTCTGGATCGGTAACAACAACCCAATACAACCAAACAGGTAGCGGCTCCCTCTCCAGTGCCTCTTTAACTTGTGGAAACTCATATTCCTTACTTTGTGTAGAACAATAATGAGTTAATAATTTCAGTAAACAGATCAATATTTGCATTTCATTAAATTCGAGACTATATACATCATTCGCGTTCTGCAAATCCGAGGGGCTACATTGGATAAAAGAAAATAAGATGAGTAGATACCACAACCGATACAGAACTTCCGGACAAAGTAAACGCAAACAGTAGAATTCCTACCTTTTCCTCTTGGCCAATGAGTATAATGGATTTTATGACACGGGTCGTTCCGATATAGATTTCAGAACAAAAATTCAGGAACGAATGAATCATTTTGAACTGCAACAGTCTTTTTCTGGGTAGTTTCGTGAATTGAAAAAGTAGGATGGATACAAAAACAACAAAAATGCAAAGGAAACCTTTCAAAAAAGATCAGGTTACATCAAAAATTAGAAACTTCCAAAATGGAAAGTCGAAATATCTTGATAAAAATCCCAAACATTCCACACTTCAATAAACAACGAGTTACTAAAATGAAGAAATTTACACTACCATTGGTATTTCTGGTTCTTTCTTCCTGCTCGTTCCCTTCCCTGACTCGCAGCCCTTTGGATTTTTTAGCTTTCCTCCGTTTTTTTTCCGGTCCACAGTTTACAGGACATAGTATTGGTGGAGCTGTATCGGGGCTCCTTCCTGGAACATCAGTCACACTCACAAACAACCAAGAATCAGTAACAGTGAGTGCTGATGGAAATTTCGTTTTCCCTACCAAACTCAGTTCAGGCCAAAGTTATGATGTCAGTTTTGTAACCAATGGTGCAGGATTGGTTTGTACGATTGCCAATGCACAAGGTGTTGTTCAGAGCAACAATGTAACAAACGTAAGTATCACTTGTGGACTGGGTTCAAACTTTTATGAAGTTGGTGTAAACCTCTCTGGTTTAAGTGGAACCATCAGTGTACAAAATAATGGAGCAGAAACTCTAAACATTGCTACAGATGGTCTCACAAAATTTTCAACTCTCGCAGCAACTGGAACCAATTATTCCGTAGTCATCACCTCACAGCCAGTAGGTACAATCTGTTCTTTTGACAACCCAACATTATCAATAGGCACAATCGCTGCTACCAACGTAACCATATTCATAACATGTGTTACTGGTTATATTGTTGGAGGGAATCTCCACCAAAATCCAAGTACAAATTTAGGAACTAACTTAATCGGAAGAAAAACATTCATTCGAACCAGAGTTGGATCTTATCCTACTAACGCTGGTGGTGCTGGCGCCATTACCGGCGGAGCCGTTGCTTCTGCCGGGCCAACAGTGGCTCGCTTTAATGGCCCAGGTATGATTGCTACAGATGGTAACTTTGTATATGTAGCGGATACTAATAATGCTGTAATTCGTAAAATCGATAAATCCAACGGCACTACAACCATCCTAGCCGGAGGAAATACCGGTGGTGGGACAGTTTGTCCGGGCACTGTCACAACCAGTTGCCAAGATGGGGTTGGAACCTCTGCTCAGTTTAATGGGATTGTTGGCCTCACAACAAACGGAAACAGTTTATTTGTTTTAGAAGCAGCTGGTAGAAGGATTAGAACTGTTAACCTAACAACCGCTGCGGTATCTACATTTGCTGGTTCTGGAAATGCAGCCTCGGCTGACAATACTTCAGGGATCCTAGCTTCTTTTAACAACCCATCCTGGATCACTGTTTTTAATGGAACCATCTATGTTGTGGATAGGGGAAATTGCACCATTCGTGTTGTGAATCCTGTAACAACTACAGTGAGTACTATTGCCGGCGGCCCAACATTGTGTAGCTTTGTCAACGACCCGATAGGAACTAACGCACGTTTCGTGTCCCCAATCGCAGTGGTCGGCCTAGGAAGTTACCTCTATGTTTCTGATATTGGTGTTGGAGGTCATAAAATTCGTAGAATTGCCCTTACAGGATCCAATGCTGTTGATACCATTGCTGGTGATGGGGTGCAAGCTTCCACTGATGGAATTGGAACTGCCGCACAATTCAACGATCCACATGGCCTTACAACCGATGGAACCGATTTATTTATTTCTGAATGGTCTGGTCATAAAATCAGGCATCTAAACCTAACAACAAATAAAGTCACAACCTTAGTCGGAAGTGTTACTGGATACGCAGATAATACTGGAGGAAATGGGCTTTTGAACTTTCCAGGTTATTTATTGTCAGATGGACTCAATATCTATATTGCAGATACGGGAAACCACTCCCTTCGTTACCTAGAATCTTCAGAACTACTTCGTTATACCTTTGATGGAAACACAAACGACTCGATTGGGACAAACAATAGTTTGGTGACAGGTGCACCCACTCCCACTATGGATGAAAATGGACTCGCGGGTGGAGCTTACGAATTTCATGGGGGCGGAGAAGTCATCCAGTCAACAGCAAACATCAATCCAGTCATTACAGATAATTTAACCATTTCTGCTTGGATATATCCAGCAGGTGGAGTTAGCACGCAGTTTATATTCTATAATGGTCAGGGTGGTTCCAATGGATATGGCCTCACTTTCGATAGGAACACTCGTACTTTAGCGATAAGTTTAGGAGCCGTTGCAAGTAGTGGGAATTCCACAATGAAATTACCCTTAAACCAATGGTCTCATGTCGTATTAACTCGGAATGCTACCAACTGGAAAATCTATATCAATGGCAAAATGGATCCCCTTGTTTTTACGATGAATCCGAACCCACCAGCAAATAGTTTCAAGGTGGGAGATGCAGGGAATGGTTTTTTCTTCAAAGGGAAAATCTCTGATGTTCGTTTTTTTAATGGTGCCCTTGCCAACGATGACATCCAAAAACTAGCAGTGCAAGTTCCTTTCGGACTCATCACCTATTTTCCGTTCAACGGGAATTCAAAAGACTATGGAAATTTTCAAAATGATTTGACGATCTCGGGAGCCATAACCACAACAGACCGCAACGGACATCCCAATGGCGCCTATTATTTTAATGGCGCTTCCTTTATGCAAAAATTGAGTCCAAGTGGTTTGCCAATAGGAAATAATCCAAGGACGATTTGTGCATGGTTTAATAAATCCAGTTCTATTGGTGAATACATCGTGGGATATGGAACCTTTACGACCTCACAAGGGAATGGGCTTGTGGTTTCTGATACAGTTACAGGTATGTTTGGTGTGGCAGATGACGTCACAACCTTTCATGAAGGTTTTCGAAACCAATGGATGCATCTCTGCGGAACTTATAATTCCACAAACACTGAAATTTATGAGAATGGAGTTTTACGTGCTGCAGGGCCTAAATCATGGTCTACTGTTCCTGGAGCCAGTTTGGAAGTGGGCAGACGCCTAGATGGAATCGCAAACTTTACTGGCGACCTTGATGAAATTAGAATCTACAATCGTGTTCTTAGTATTTCGGAGATCAGAGCCTTGTCAGGCCATTATCCGACCCAGGTCAGTAGCTGGAACCAAACACCTGCTAGTAGCAGTTTAAAGTTTTTCTTGATGCCGGAGGCCGCATCTTTTGGCCCAGGCCTTTGTGTGGGAGGATCCAATTGTGTAGGTGTTTTGGATGACCGGAGTGGGAACGGCCTTCATGTCAGCCAAGGCACGGGGGCCCAACAGCCAATTTTTAACGCTATCGGTATCAACGGATCAAAAGGTTTGCGTTTTGTGAGTTCAGTAGGAACATATTTAACTAGAGCTTGCATTCCTGAATTAAACACTCCCGCGAACACAATCTTTGCCGTATTTAATGATATGGATGGTTCTGGCAGCGATGGAATTTTTCATAATGGCACATCAGGTAAGTTATTGTATTTACCCAATGGGTCTGGGAACCAAATCAGCTTATTCGACTTGCAACTTAACTCAATTCGATTGATCTCTAACGCAAGTTACAGTGGAGTCAATGAAGAAATATTAATGACTCTCGATTATGATGGAACTTCTGGAAATATTTATAAAGGTGGAGCCATTGAGGCATCCTCAAGTTTTGGGGCTACCGCTTATAATTGTTCTGCCGGACAATTGGACATCGGTAGGTTCTATTGGGGCGGAGGAGCACCCGCCTTTGATGGAGATTATTTAGAAGGTTTTCTTGGTGATTTGATCTATTTCGACCAGCAACTTTCTACCGTTGACAGAGAAATTGTTGAATGTTATCTTTCCAATAAATACAATCTTGCAGTAAGCCACCCCTGCCCGTAACCAGAAATCAATCAACTAGTCAGTCTCCATTTCATATCTTGTTCGTTAGGTGGCCAAAAGCCATCAAAATCATTACAACTTTTATCTTTGGAATTTTTAAATCTTGTTCAGGAGTATTTGAAAAAACACCGTTCAGAAAGATTAAGGAAAACAAGATTGGGTTTTGAATTTTTTAATTGTCTGACCAAGACTGGAAAAAAATTTTTCTAGTCGAGTTCGACATATTTTAATCACTGAACCT
The DNA here is from genome assembly GCF_004770265.1 of Leptospira congkakensis. NCBI lineage: Bacteria > Pseudomonadati > Spirochaetota > Leptospiria > Leptospirales > Leptospiraceae > Leptospira > Leptospira congkakensis. The sequence goes on along the minus strand of NZ_RQGQ01000009.1, from coordinate 22,087 downwards.
GATTCAGCCAAGAAAAAGAAGAGGCAACCGTTAAAAAATAATAAAAAAAACATTTAATCCAAAAGTAAGATATACTAAAATACTAACACTTTTAGCTTTAGCGAACCTTCCTTATGTCCGTATATAAAAAGTTTACTGTTTTTTTCCTATCTATCATCTTTTTAAGCCTAATTGCCAGCTTAGCTATTTACAGCTTACAGATGTTTCTTTATCAGAACAACCCAGAGACTCAATTAAAACCATATCATTTTTCCAAAATCTTATCGCGGACAGCTACTGTTATACTTTTCATTTCTCTGATTTGGTTTCGAAAAAAGATCGATAAAAAATCAATACAATCCCTCGGGCTTGAAAATTTTTCAAAAAGAAAACAACAACTCTGGATTGGTTTTTTAGCCGGAATTTTATCTTTATCACTTGTAGTTGTTGTGAAAATTTTCTTTGATGTTTCTACCTTGGCACCAAAAACTTGGGAGTTCTTCGATTTAGTTAAATGTTTGTACTTCTTAGCTGCTGTGTTTTGTATCGCATTTGTTGAAGAATTGTTTTTTCGAGGTTACCTCTTACAATCATGGATTAGTGATTTAGGAGAAAAAAAAGCCTCAGTATATACAAGTTTATTCTTCTCTCTCACTCATTTCATACGACCTATTTCAGATCCTTTGATTTTTGTATCTGAATTTATTGGGCTATTTTTGGTCGGATATACCTTATCTTTAGCATGGATTTACACTCGTGCATTGTATCTTTCCATCGGAATCCATGCTGGTTGGGTTTACGTCGTCAAAATGCAGCCGTATTTTGTAGATTCTATTCCCCATGACAATCATTGGGTCTTCGGTGGAGAAAGACTTGTCTCAGGTGGAATCTCCTGGATGTTTATGATAGCCTTCGTGTGGTTTCTCAAACTTTCATACGACAGAACGTTAGAGAATAAAAAAATCGAATTGGTATAATCTTATTTCTAAAGTAAATGCCAAACTCAATCCATCTCGTTAGGGATAGATTTTCCAGCACTTTTCTCAAATTGTAACATTCTCTCTCGACTGATACCGATTAGGTTATGAGTTAGAGTCAGTTGATCACCCAAAAAATCGGGTGCTAACCGAATTTCAACAACTCGATACCAAGTTTCCTTCGGCGGGACAGTAAAGGCATGGTTGACACATAAACATTTGAATTTAAATCCAAAACTATGTTCCGCAGGCATAGCGGAATGGGGAGCCGCAAAAAAATATACAGCTCTGTCCGTTGGATTTTTCATCACAAGTAAAAACTGCTTTTTAGAGCCTGGCTTTAAAATGAGAAGACTCTCGGGAATCAAATCTCCAAACGGAGCTCGTTTTCCTTCTTTGACTGACCCAGTGGTCCATAATACCAAATTTTGTTCGCCACTTGGTTCTCGAATTTCCATTTGTAAAGGGAGTTTCGTTGTTTCCCATTTGATAAAAATAGAAACCTTACTTGCTTTATGCGGATTCGAAATGAGCGTTTCTGTTTGAGAATTCTCTTTTTTTTCACCCTCCCCACCACAGGAGAAGATGATTACAAATAAAATTGACAAGCTAATAAAAGTTAATTTATTCAAAAAATAATTCATTACTATTTCATTCTAAACTTAATTCCAAAGTAGAGAAGTCTAAGTTTTCTGTTTTTTTAGAATTGGTCAGATAAAAATGTTTTCCTCTTACTTGTAGTGTCACAAATTCCTGAAAAATTTTCTCCGTATTATTTGGATCAGGATTTTTTACTTGGTTACAATCTCGTCCGCAACCATTACAATCCCCTTCCCCATAATCTAAAAAATTTGTGAACGTTTGTTTACGGAGGAATCCAAAAATTCGAAGATCTATCTTTCCAGGACTTGTCTCTTTAATTTCATAGTTCCCCATTCCATAAAAACGCTGAGAACTTTCTTCACCCGCATCGTAATTGGTACGTGCTGTGGAACCTTCCAAAAAGAAAGTTCCGTCAGAGCGCAATCGAATGGTCCAATCAGAAGCCGAAGGTGGATCCAAGTTCTCTTCCACGGAAACTTCGTTATCTGCACCTGCTGGTAGATCCGTAACCGCTTCTTCTGTTACGGCTGTCACTTCTCTTCCTGTTAAACCGCGATTCAGTACCTTTCGTAAAGAGGCTTTGGTGAAGGCTTCAAAATTTTTGTTAGCAGTCTCTTTGGATTTTGGGAGTGTATCCATCGCGAACCAATCTCCGTCGTTTCCAAAACGTAACTCTGATAAAACGATTCCTTTTTCAGTTAAACCTGGATAAATCTCTTCCACCTTCATGGATAATTTTTGACCTTGATAAGGAGTGGGAAGTGCGATCTCTTGGCTTCCCATTGAGTCTTCTACATTTATCTTTGCAGAATATCCGTCATCACCAGTCAAAAGAAAGGATTTCACTCTTCCATTTTTGATACAATGAACATCAGAACGTTGGTATCCGTTCCAAATTTTGATTACAGATATTTTTTTCTTTTCCGTGAAATCAAAGTTAAATGTGACTCCAACACCACCTTTGACAGAAGCATAACCATTTTCATATTTAGAATCAAAAAGATTTAGAACAGAGTAAGTTGGTTCCGGTGAAGCTGTTTCCGAGGCAGTTACGATTCCTGAGATGATTTCCGGTGCGTAAGTTCTATATGCTTTTTTCTTTTCATCATAAAATTTCACTGACTTCAAACAAATATTTTGGTTTCTTTGGAAATTCAAAGTAACCGACCTAGCCTGCACAATCGGATCAAAATTAACTTCTGAATTTGAGTTTTTAACGTCTGTACTTGCATATACTTCGTCAAAATTTACATAAGCAGCGATACGATCTTTAAAAGAACCAGAACAAGATTCAATAGAAACCTTACTCAAAGAAAACGCATTGTCCGCATAAAAATGCAATTTGACAAACTCCGCACCTGGTTCGGCCTTCCACTCTTTACCATCTAACACAAAAAATGGGAGACCGTTTTCCATTGAAGTGGATGTAACCATTGAGAAGTGGAGTTTTTTGCCACAATTTACAACAAGTAAAACTGGCAAGAGCAACAAGGGAATTACAGATAATCTAAATTTCATATTCTGTCCTCTGAAAAGGTGGATTTAGGAAAACCGATTTGAAAAAGAAGGCAAGAAATTTTTTACGGACTCATTGTATCTTTTAAAACTCGCTCCCAAGTTTCAGCATTCAAACCTCCCACGATCCATCGACCATTGACCCAAAAAGTTGGAACCGAACTCACCCCAAAGGCAGCTGCTTCCTTCAAATCATCTTTCACGAGTGCGAAATATTTCGATTTAAGCTCCTTTGATTGGCATTCCGTTAGAGATTCCCACTCGGCAACCTTTATGTTTTCGTTACGTGTTATTTTTTTAGAATTTCCATATAACAATTGCATATGGAGAGGAAAATTCTTTGAATCCCTTTTCCACAAACAGCGACCCATGGCAAGAGGTAACAAACCTTCTTCCGAATCTGAATCTAATGGGAAATCTTTATGAACATAAAGTATTTGCGATTTATATTTTTTAAGTATATTCTGAGTATGAGGAAAAGTATCTCGGCAAAAATTGCACAAATAATCACTCCATTCGACAATCACCCATTTAGCATCCAAAGAACCGAACTTAGGTGAATTTTTAATTGATATTTTTTTTAAAAGTTCATTTCGTCCAATTTCAAAAGACTTTTCTTTCCATTGAACACCCGCTCGGTGAAAGATACGACTCCATACGATACGAATGCGAATTGATTCTCTTAGACGATCGATTGAATCTGTATCAGAGACTTCCCTTGGTAAGGATTTTTTCTCCAAAGTCCAAAACTTTGATATTTCTTCATCGGTAACCAAGGAACGTTCCCTTTCTTTCCATGCCGTTAAAGTTCTACCTTCCGATTTCGCAACACTTTGTAACTTCGCTAAATGAGAGTCAGATGAAAGAGAAAGTTTAATGGTTTCCTCAGAAGGCAATGACTCTGGTAGAAAAACATCCTTACGGGGGCTCTCTTCACAAGAAAAAAACAAAATGATGAAAAATATAAAAGGCACAACACAAAACCTAGCAAAATAGAAGTTTTAATCAAGATTTTTATCCTGTTACTTAGCTTTTAATAAATCGGCAATTTTTTGGTGTCCGTTTTCTAATGCTAATTCTAAAGCCAGCTGTCCTTTTTTATTTTTCAATAAAGGGTTTGCCTTTTGGGTTAACAAAAACTCTACGATTTCAAAACTACCATCTCTTGCCGCAAGAATCAATGGAGTTTGACCTTCTATTGTATCCGCCCGGTTGATATTGCAACCAAGAGAAACCAATTCCTTTACCATAGGTTCATTCTGAAGCAAAACTGCTAATAATAAAGGAGTTTGTCCAAATTCATTCAGCGCTTCTAAATCTGCACCGTCCTGGACAATCGATTTTACAAATGGAATCGAACCACCTTGTATCGCCCAAAAAAGAGGAGTGTATCTGTGTTCATCAACTTCGTTAATGTCGACGCCTGTTAGTCGTAGAACCTGAAAAAGAGTTATATGGTTTTCTCTAGCTGAATAAATCCAAAGTAATTTTTGTCTTCTAGAGTAATCCAAAAAGAATAAACTAATCAAAATAAATAAAAGTATAAATCCAAAAAACGCTCTTTTAGCAGCATATCTGGTATCTGGATGGAAAAAAAACTCAGAATTTTCTCCCAAAGTTTTTAGAACCGATCGGTATTTCAAAACAATTAAATATACTAATATAATATTTGTTGGTAACGTAAACGCAATGAGGTAAGGAATATTTAGTATTTTACCATTCCCTGCATATAACAGAAAGTATATAGGGAATAAAAAAATGAGGAATCCGTAAATCGTGAAACTACTAGCGATATATCCTTTTGCAGAACCACCAATTCTCAACAAAAGCCCTCTATGAAAACTCATTAACTGCAATAATAACGAGGAAAGAATGGCCCACACAACCGAACTAAGGATTTGTAAGGACGGAAGTGGAATCGGCATATCCCAACGATTTTTGCTCATTCCAACATATAGACCAGCAAGAATGGCAACTCCACCTACAAACCAAAGAGAAAAGAATATGCGAACGGAATGTCTTGCTCTTACCATTCGAGATGGTTTGTCTTCCGCAACATCTTCCTCTCCCAGAATTTCCTCCACCGCGGATCCTGCGCGCAACATACCCAATACGGATACTGCTATGTAATAACAAAGGAATGAAACTGCTAAAAGGTTACGTTTCCAAGACTCATCATTTGATAAATAACGAACAAAAAAAATTAAAATGAAAGTTAATATGGGTGGAGTTATCAGTCTGATGGTTGAAATCAATCCACCATGGAACGGATTCATTAAGGTGAGTTTTTTTTCTGCAGTCATTTTATTTTGTCACCCCTTTGTTCCCTTCGTCTTTTAAATTTAGAATATAATTTGCAACGGCTGTTAATTTTTCATTTCCCAAATACTTTTGAGAAGGCATTTCGATGAACCCTTCTCTAACTTTTTTTGGCATAGAAGCAAAAGAAACCACTCCATAGACATCTTTTTTGTATTTTTCTTGAATTTCTTTTATTGGAGGGCCAACCGTACGAATGTTCATCGAATGGCACCCTGAACATACAGCACCAAATACTTGTTTTCCTAATTCTCTAGCATCTGATTTGGTTTCACCTTGTTTTGGATCACCTATCATAGTTTTGATTTTTTCACTTGTATCCTTGGTATCACAAACACCAAAATCCTTTGTTCCAATTTTTGTAACTGAGTCAGGGGAAATTAAACAATTGTCTTTTCCTTTTCCGGAAGCAACAACATCGTATCCATCAGGAAAGATCCCTACCTTACCACCATTAGGAGATTCTGGGATAGGATTACCGGAAAATATAATTCTTATCACATAAAAGATCCAAGACACTAAATCATTCCACTTACGAACTCCATTATCAATGAAAACATTTTCTAAAATTTTATTACGATCTGGGTTTGGCTCCACATCTGGATCTGGTGATTTCGAATTGGGAAGTAAGTTATTATCACCAATTCCAATTCCTGCAAAGCTATTTCTCCGAATGATATTACCTTCAATGGTTACTTCGTCACCAGCCATCACACCAATACCAATTCCAGGAGGAACACCAGCAACAAGTGCTCCAGGTTCTGCAAAGTTTCGATGGTTGTTATCAAAAATAAAATTTTTCCGAATGATCACGTTTTCTACTTTTTTTAACGGGAGACCCGGCAAAGCAAAAGCAACAATTCCTGCGGAATTATCGTAAACAGTGTTTCCTTCAATCAATACATTTGTAGAATTTTCTATTTCGATTCCAATAACACTTCCATATACCTCATTTCGCCTAACATCAACATTGTGACACATACCAATATAAATAGCTGCATCTGCAATCCCTAAACTAACCGTATCTTCGATTAATACATTCGTACCCATTGTTGGATAAATCCCATAAATTCCCGTGTTTTCTACAATGAGTTTTCGCATTGTGATGTTACCCGCACCTTGGGTCATCACACCATTTGCTTTATAATTTTTAATATGAAAATTTTCGATGAGAAAATTGGCACCTGATCCAATCACTCCATCATTTAACTTACCTAATCCATCCAAAACTGGCCACTTACCATTTACAATTACACCGGATAAAGTAAAATGAGTTTTATCCACAAATAAAAATTCGTGATAAACTCCAGGAAATACTTTTACAGTATCACCTTTTTCTAGTGAGTCGATGACCTTTTGAATAGACTCTCCTTCATGAACTTCAATTGTGCGTGAAAAAATTTCAGAACTGAAAGTAAAAAGAAGAAAGATAACAATACATAGGTGAAATAAACTTTCACGCATTTGAGAAGAAAGATTAGATAGAAAAAGTTTTTTAAAACTCATTATTATTTGGAACTCCGATGGTATGATTCAAATTCGATGGCTACAGGTAAGTTAGAAGGAACAAACTTAGGGATTTTTGGCATACTAGTTTCGTCATTCAACGTACCTAGAAACGAAACAAGGGAAGTGATTTCTTTTTTACTTAGGCCCATTTTCCTAACATGCCAATGGATTCTAAGATCACTCGGTGCACTATTCCCTCGCCCCCCGCCCTCATTGTAAAAGTTAACAACATCTTCCAATGTTTCCAAATTCCCTGAATGCATATAAGGCGCGGTTTTGGTTATATTTCTCAAACTAGGAACTCGAAAAGATCCTCTTAGTAATTCCTGTCCGGTAATGGATTCTCTTCCATAATCCCTATCGCTGGAATCTAACACCCCGATGGTCGCAAAAACGTTATTTGTAAACATTGGTGGTGGATGGCACTCGGCACATCGGGCAACAAAAGAACGAAAGACATTGTAACCTAACAGTTCTTCATCGTTTAAAGCTCCTTTATCTCCCGTTGACCATTTGTCAAATCGACTGCTAAAAGAAACAAGTGACCTTTCAAAGGAGACAATGGCATCAATGACTAAGTGGACAGAAATTTTTGAACCTTTGGCCCCATAGGCTTGGCGAAACATTTTTTGGTAAAAAGAAATATTATTTAACCTTGATTCGATGATTTCTTGCGAACTTCCCATTTCATCTGGCGAGTATAGTGGGCCTTCTGTTTGATCTTCTAAATTGGAAGCTCTCCCATCCCAAAACAAATGTTTCATATAAACGACATTCCATAAACTAGGTGCTGATCTTTTTAGTGTCACACCACCATATCGGTTTGGTCCGTATCCAATGCCACCTTTTCCTATACTTTGTTTTCTACCGTCTGATAAACTATAAGCTGGATGATGACAATGGGCACATGACAACTGTTTATCTCCAGAAAGAACTGGATCAAAAAAAAGATATCTTCCTAAATCAATTACTCTTGGGTCAAGTTTGACTTGAGGAAGTACTTGGCCAAGACCACCATTTTTCTCTAAAGATTGAACGTATTTGTAATCAATAACACAAAGTTCATTTTCTTTTTTCCATCCAGAAGGACAAAACGAAGAAAGTTTAAAATCGACAGGAGGTTCGACGATTTCAAACTCTGACGTTTCTTGAATGATTCTAGATTCTATCTTAGAACAATGAATGACAAAAATGATCGAGGCAAAGATTCCGAAACAAAACCGATACTTCACAAGACAAAAGAAACAAAGAGAGTTAAGATAGAAATCATTTTAACCAATGTTAAAAAAAGAAATCATACAAATTAGCCATTAAAAATTTATGCCCAACAAAGGCTCATTGATATATGTCAATGAGATCATTTATATTTAATATCGGTTTTGTTGAAGAGTTATTTTTCAAGGATTGTTCACAACAATCATGGATAGAAAAATTAAAGAAAAGAACCCATATAAAAACCCAATAAAACTAAACACAAACAGCAATAAGTAAAATTATTTTCTCCGGATTGCAATCATCGCGACGTCATCAGAGAGGGTAGACATACCAGGTAATGATAAATTTTGGGATGTATGTTTTTCTAGTTCAATCACCATACTCTTTATCAAATCGTTTGCCTGTCCCATGCCATTTGCTAATAATTGTTTGGCGATTTTAGATTTTCCAAAAAAATCCCCTTCCGCACTCCTTGCTTCGTCCAATCCATCCGTATATTGGAAAAAAAGATCCCCTGAATCTAGTATGATAGCTCTTCTTTCAATGGTAGATTCAAAAAATGAATTTTCATCCATTCCTAAAGGCAAACCACCCGCAGGTAATTCATGAATTTTATTCGTGGATGCATCATAAAACATTGGTTTTAAGTGTCCGGCAGAAACATATTCTACTGAGGATTTTTCTGGGTCGAAAACTCCGAGAAAAAAAGTGACAAAGATATGATCTGGGGTATCCTCATAAAGACTCCCATTCACTTCGAGAAGAATCTTTTTAAGATTTCGTTCTCCTTTTCGGAAAATAGAACGAATTTGAGCACGAAACAATGCCATGACTATGGCAGGTCCAACACCATGGTTGGATACATCGCCAATACAAAATGCAAGTTTTCCATCCGTTAGTTCAATGAAATCATAATAATCTCCACCAACGCCAGTCATTGCTTTATAAAAAGCAGCTAGTTCAATTTTATCTTCTAAACTAGTTGGTAATTTACCAGGTAACAGACGTTTTTGGATCTCTTCAGCGGCGACGAGTTCACCCTTCATCTCCTCCCGTTCCTTTAATCCGTGCACCATGTCGTTTAAGGACTCGCTAAGGATTCCTATTTCATCATAACCAGCCTTAGGAAAGGAGACATCCAAGTTTCCTTTTTCAATTTCTTCCGTTTTTTTGCTGATAATTTTTATTTTTCGAACAAAGAACCAAGCAAGTATATAAGCGAGTAAAATACCCACAATGGCGATTGCACTTGCATAACGAATTTGTTCTTCTCGATTCTTTTTGATTTGTCTGTAACCATCCGTTCTGTCGATGATTATGATATTAAATCCGAGTAAGTCTTTTTGTAGTAATTCGTAAACCAAACCAGAAACGTTTTCTTTTGAAAGAAGAATGGGAGTTTCATCCAAATTCCACATCATTTCTTCTGCTTCCGTTCTGCTTCGTACAAGAATTCCAGAGTCGGAAAACGAAAACTTTCCTTTGAGTTTAGGTAACACAGTTTCTGAATTTCCAGACAAAATCCATTCTCTAAACTGTTTGTGTTTCGTATCCTGAATTTCCCTTTCTCCTTCATCTTTATAATAACGCATCAAACTCGAAGGTCCGGTTTGAAATGGCATAAATGCAAAATCCTCTAGAGCTACATCGCGAATTACCAATATCGCATCATTCAACTTTGCTTCTTTAAAAGAAGACCAATCATCTTTACTAACGACAACTCTTTGAATATGATCATTTGTTTCCTCAAGCGATGCTTCAAGATTTCTAATTTTTTCTTGTATCTCTTCTAGAGTAAAAACTGTTTCTCCATTTTTGGGTGGTGATTTTAATTTTTCTTCCCAATCGTTTATCTCTTTCCCGATTTGTTTTTTCTTTTCAATAAGTGCAGAATGATCTTCATTCCAATTCTTTGTATGTAGTTCAAAAGCCGACTTGTTTGGCATTAGTTCCTGGAATTTCAAATCGCGTTTTTTGATTAACCCTCGATAAGAATCAGCAAGGGAACGATAAGTCGAATCAGCACCTGGCTTCACCTTTCCTTCTTTCCGAAGTTCTGCGACTCTGGTCTTCAATTTCAAAATTACTTCCCTGAGTTGTTCTGAAATTTTTAGATCCTCTCCAAAATATTCTAAGTAACTATTTTCTTCATCCGAAAGCAATTCGGTAATTAATTTTGCTCGTTCTGCAGTTTTTGGATTTCGAAATACTGGTCGAAACACAACTTCATATTGCCGACCACCTACTTCATAACTGGCTGGTAAATATTCTTCCCGAACCAAACTCATCACGTTTTTTTCAGAAAACAAAGTTTTCTTACTATCTAAAAAATCAGTTTGTTTTAAGAGTTTTTTGCCTGTTCCCGAGGATTCAGGAAACAACAATCCTGTATCTAAAGTTTCTTTACCCATTCGATCATAAGCAAAGATTCTAATTTTATCAGGTAACAAACCAATCGAGGTGATATGATCTTTATAAGATCCCCTAAAAAAATTCTGCAACGCCTTTGTCAAAAGAGTTTCGTAGTTTAATGATTTCCTTTCATTTTCGGGGATCATTTTTTCATTTAACTTACGTTCATTGACTAAACTCAACTTATCAGCTATCAGTGTTTTTTTTCTTTTTGGAACAAGTCCTTCATCCAATAACTCTGTTTCAATTGGCTGCAACTCTTCTTCAATCTCCAACAAACGTATCTTGGCTCGTTCTACGTTAATTCGTGCAGCGGCAGTCTTTTCCGCAAAACTCTTGATATACTTATAAGTAGAAGGGTCAATTGGTGCCCCATTGTCTTTCCGAAGTTCAGCCTTTACTTTATTTTCAAAATCATCAATTTCTTTCTCCGAAAGATATCTGGTAAAGTAAGTATCTACTGATCTATAAACATTATTTCTTTTTAGATTGAGACCAAGGGATTTTCCAAAATCTTTTAAAGAGCCTAGTAACCCGGTTTCTTTACTCACAACAGTCCGCTTAAAACGGCTCAATTCTTTCTTTTTCCCTTTTACCCTTACCTTAAATTCTTCTATCATCACAAGACTTCTGGTTAAGTTTTCTAAATCCAAAACAACAGAATTGATATACTCTAATGGAGTTTTTAGTTCCGATTCTAGTTTTTCTTCTAATGCTTTTTTCTGTTGGTTATAGTGTAATGATGAAGTAATCGCCAAAATGGATATGACGAGGATGGCAGTAAAAAAACTTAATTTGGTTCTGATGCCGGGGACAATGGCTCTTAGGATTCTTTTTTTATTCAAGGTTCAGTCCTCATATAACTTAATGTCAATTCATTCAAAGATTCTGCTGTTAATCTTTTGTATTCTAACGTCATAATTTTTTTTACAGACCTAAGTCCAAACCCACCATCTAACCCAGACTCATATAAATGTTTCCAAGTATCTGATTTTTTTTTAGTTGGGTCAAAGGGAATACCACTATCAGTGATAACAAACTGTAACTGCTTGGGCGTTTTTAACATTTTGATTTGAATTGAAGATTGATTTTCATCTATAAATCCATGTTCAATGATGTTAGTAACGATTTCATCTATACAAAAAACGAGTTTACCTGTTATATCTGTTGGTATATCACTCGCTAAAAAAGATCGAACCGATTGCCTGACCTGCGACAGGCTGTCCAAATGATTTGGAATGACAACAACCTGTTCTTTGTTTGGTTCCAAAGTGATTGTCCTAAAATCCAGCCAGGGCTCCATCCAAATTTGCAAATACCTTAACTTTTTTAGTAAAATACATCAAGTCCATAGTATCTTTTACTTCTTTAGTTAAATTTACTAAAACAATTTCGCCTGATTTATCTTTTAAGAATTTTTGTATGGAATTTAATACACCAATACCCGCCGAAGAAATATAAGTTAGTTCACTAAAATCCAATACGATTTTAGTGGCGCCATTTTCAATCGAAAGTTCTAATTTAACTTTTAATTCTGGAGCCGTTTTGGCATCGATTTCGCCAGATACTTGGATTACGAATTTGTCGCCGTGACTTTTTTCTTTAAAGTTTATATTTGCCATTATGTACCTCTTTTTAAATCCTTCATTAACTCTTTCATAAGCCCTTTTGTTTGGATAATCCCATATAACTTCCGTTCGAGGGCATCAATTTCGTAACTAAACTTAACATTCGGATCACCTTCAAAAATATATGCATACTTTCGTATCCCTTGGATTGCCTTTTTTGTGTTCCCTTCCATAATTCCTCTTGTGACCGAATAATATATATCGATTGCAAGAGAATCCCAAAGGTTTTGCCTAAAACCAGTTTCCCTTTTATCAAGTGCAACAAGTAATGTTTCAACTTCCGACTTATTAAAACTTTCAAATTCATTATAGGTAATGATGTAACGAGTTAATAATTTTTTACACTTCGCAAGATTGTTAGATTTAGTTGCCGTTAAAACTTGCTGGTATAAAGTATGTAACTCAGTCTCTACATACACTTTTTTTCTGGTATTATCTAAACGAATTGGGTTAAAAGCTGTCTGTAAGTCTTCTGCAGTTAAATTAGCGATTGTTTCTTCAAACTTTTTTTCATTGGATTCATTTGTGATTTTTGCAAATGTCTTTAATGATTTTTCAATCGCATAAACAAACTCAGTTGCTTCCGCAGAGGAAGCGAGCTCGATATTTTCCTGGATTCGATCCAGAAAAAAGATACATGAATCACCCAAAGCGGATAAACTTTCTACCAAACTCTGAGAAATCAACCGTTTGCATTGATGTGCGATAGTATGTTTATAGGCTGGATCTTCTATATCTTGATGGATTTTATCCATCAGTTTAGCAGTCGATGACCCTAAATGTGCTTTGTCTCGTTCCCAGCCAGAAAAGACAAGCGGCTCGTAAAGATAGGTTTTAAAATTCTTTTTACCTGAAAGGGCAAGTAATCTGATATTTTTTACAATTTCTTGGGCTAAGTCGGGAGAAATAAAGGTTCGTTTATTGGCCATTTTTGAGGTTACATGGAACAATTTCAATTTGCGGATATCCCGAAAAAAGAGTAAAGAATAATCTCTAGTCTAAACTTGTCGAAAATACAAGACCGGGATTTGCCATCAAAACGAGAAAAGCAGAGATTGCGCAGTGACCTCATTTTACAAACTACTATTTGTTAGGTGAATCTAAGGAAAGGTTTTCAAAACTACACATCGCCAATACCAAAAAGAAGTAAAACCATTGATAAATAAGTTTCATATTACTAAAAAATTAGAGATGTGGCTTATTGAAATAATGGATCTAGACCAATGACTGAAAGTGCAGTTTGTTCCGTCGATCCAATCGCTACAATTCACAAACGTGCAGGCTCTATTAGAATCGTTTCAGAATTCCTCACAGGAAAAAAAGATTGTAAGAAGAGGACTCGTATTAGTCTAATTTTTACATGCCCCATGAAGTGAATCTAATTTCTACTGTTGCCGTCGGCTTTGGTTTGGCAATGATCTTGGGATTTCTCGCAATCCGCCTACGAATGCCGCCACTCGTGGGATATTTAATTGCCGGTATCATCGTTGGTCCTTACGTCCCTGGATTCGTTGCAGATGCGGAACTCACTGCTCAACTTGCTGAAATTGGAGTCATGTTGCTTATGTTTGGCGTTGGACTCCACTTCTCCATCGAAGACTTAATGTCTGTAAAACGGATTGCCATTCCAGGCGCCATTGTACAAATTTTAATGGCAACCATACTAGGTGCCGGCGCCATCCTATTTTGGGGAGGCAGCTGGGGAGAAGCCCTTGTCTTTGGATTGGCTCTATCTGTTGCCAGTACAGTCGTGTTACTAAAAGCACTGGAGGCCAGAGGAGTCCTTGATAGTATCAATGGGCGCATCGCCATTGGTTGGTTGGTTGTAGAGGATCTAGTCATGGTCCTTGTCTTGGTATTACTACCACCATTAGCTGGAATCATGGGAAGCAAGGCTGATGGTATCCACCAGCCAACCGATGCCAATATAATGCTCACACTTGTCATCACTCTCGCCAAAGTCATCACCTTTGTTACAGTTATGTTGGTTGTGGGAAAACGTCTGCTGCCCAAATTGTTATGGTGGGTTACTGGCACGGGTTCACGAGAACTATTTAGTCTGTGTGTAGTTGCCACCGCAGTCGGTGTTGCCTACGGTTCTGCTTTGTTATTCGACGTGTCATTTGCCCTGGGTGCTTTTTTTGCAGGTATGATGTTACGAGAATCTGAATTCAGTCATCGTGCTGCCGAAGAGTCATTGCCGCTTCGTGATGCCTTCGCTGTATTGTTTTTTGTTTCCGTTGGGATGATTTTTGATCCACATATTTTAGTGGATCAACCATTAAAAGTAATTACCGTAATTGCCATCATTATGTTTGGAAAAACACTCGTCGCCATTGCACTTGTGCTTATCTTTCGTTATCCACTAAATACTGCTTTGACTGTAGGTGCCAGTCTTGCCCAAATTGGTGAATTCTCTTTTATTTTAGCGGGCCTAGGTGTGAGCCTTGGTCTTTTGGATATAGAGGGTAGAAACCTAATTGTAGCAGGTGCGCTGGTATCTATTGCATTCAATTCTACCTTATTTACGGCACTAGAACCATTACAAAAATGGATCCGCAAACATTCCTCATTTGCACGCAAACTAGAAATGCCAGACGACCCTCTTTCGATGTTACCAATGTCAACGGACAATGTCTTTTTATCCGGCCAAGTAGTGTTAGTTGGTTATGGTCGAGTAGGAAAACGAATCGCCAATATTCTAGATGAACATAAGATTCCTTATGTGGTTGCGGAATCAAACCGCGAGATAGTCGAAAAATTGCGAACACGAGAGATACCCGCTGTATGCGGTGATGCCTCCGATCCCAATGTATTAGTTCAGGCACATATTGCCCATGCTAGTTTGTTAGTTGCTGCTACATCAAACACATTCCATGTACGCCAAATGGTTGAGATTGCACGTAAATTGAATCCAAAAATTGAAACTGTGATTCGCACACACAATGAGGACGAAGCCAAGTTGTGGACGGAAGAACAAATAGGAAAAATTTTTCTCAGTGAACAGCAGCTTGCCGGTGGTATGGCGGAACATGTATTAAAGCGTATGGGAAAAATCGCATAAACGAATTTTTTTTCCTCTTAAAACAAAAAAGCCTCAGATCTCACGACCTAAGGCTTTTCAAAATTTAGCTAAAAGAAAATTATTTTTTCTTTTAATCAACAGATGCTTTTACTTTTTCCATATACATGGAATCAATCAGCGATTGGTATTTTGCTGTAATGATATGCCTCTTCATTGAAAGTTTTGCAGACAATTCATCACCTACATCAAAGGTTTTTGGCAAAAGTCTGACTTCACCAATTTTTTCAAAACTCTTAAATCCATTCTCTATTCGAATGATAGTTTTTACTTCTTTTTCAATTCTTTCTTGAACCTTTTTGTTCTTTGCCAGTTCTTCATAAGTGGATCCATACTCTAAAAAAACTCCAAGGCTAGGTAAAATCAAAGCACCTAGAAATTTCTGATCTTGCCCGACAACCATCACATGGTCTATAAGTGGAGATTGGATGAGTTTATTTTCAATGGGCACTGGCTCTATATTCTCTCCATTGAGCAATACAATTGTTTCTTTGCTTCTACCAACGATCTTTAGAGTATGATTGTAGGTCATAATCCCAAGATCTCCCGTGTTCAACCAACCATCATTTGATAAAACCTTAGCAGTAACGTCAGGCCGTTTATAATAACCTTTCATGATCTGAGGTCCGCGTACATAGATTTCCCCTTTGATTCCTTTTTTAGGAGGGTATAAGATTGCACCCGTCTCAATATCCTTCAATTGAATTTCTGTTTCAGGGAATAAAGGTCCAACACTCCCCACAACCAAATGTTTTGGGGTTCGAAAAGCAAGACCTGGTGAAGTTTCAGTGAGTCCATATCCCTCAAAGACAGGGATTCCGATGGTATTAAAAAATTCATCTATATGAAAAGGCAAAGATCCACCTCCGGAAACAGTGCCTCTTAATTTCCCGCCGGTCACTTGCCGAATCTTCCTTAAAACCATCGTATCAAGGATAAAATAAGGAAGAATGAATATGATTATCCTATAGATAGACAATATAACAAACGATAGAGACTGGATCAAATTTCGACCTTTAAGATCCAAGAGATTCCCTTTAAAAAAATGAAACGACCTTTGTATAGGAAGAGCAGAATTGTAAGCTGCTTTAAATAATATTTTTTTAACAAGAGAGCTACTCTCTACCTTTGCCTGCATCGCCTGATATAAATTTTCCCAAAGTCTTGGTGCGGATGCCATAAAAGTAGGTTTTACAATCGATAAATCTTCACGTATATTTCTAACATTTGTATAATACTGACAAGCACCCATAGCAATTGTTCCCATTTGGAAAACTCTTTCAAAACTATGCCAGACAGGTAGGATGGAAAGAAATCGATCCTTGGGACCAATGGTCATTGGAATATTCCTTATTTGCGAAATCATATTTTTATGAGTTAACATAACACCTTTGGGTTCTCCCGTAGTTCCAGAAGTGTAAATGATAGTAAATAAATCATCAGGACTAATTGTCGAGATTCGTTCTTCGACCTTTTTATCACCTAATCCTCGCAACCTTTTCCCTTTTGTAATTAGCTCACTCAAATGAATGACATTAAAAACTGTTTGAGCCTTTTGATAACTTTCTACTTTTTCACCGAAACTTAGTTCTGTGTTTTTGATCGTAGATTTTTCATCCATAAGAATCACATGGGTTATGTTTGGCAGATTCTCAAAATTTTTCTCAATTTTCCGAAGTGTAGTTTCATTTTCTACAAAGACCATCTTTGCATCCGAATGGGGAAGAATGTAACGAATGTCACCATCGGTTACGTCAGTACCACGAGGAACATCCGCAGCCCCACAAAGAATAATTCCGTAATTGGTTATGATCCATTCCTTTCTATTGTCGGAAAGAACTGCGACATGTTCGCGAGCCTTTAATCCAAGTTCGATGAGCCCAGTGGCAAGAGCAAGTCCCGTATCATATACTTCCTGAAAACTCACCGTATCAAATTGTTTTAGATGGTTCCTGGTTCCAAATGCTGGTTTGTCCCCATACTTACTCGCACTTTCGTAAAACAATTCTGCGAGGTTTTTCGCTCTGATTTCTGAACTCATATCTATTTCTCTCCAAAGTAGATACAATAGCAGATTTTAAAATTCAGTCTTGAACGGAACGGCTAACGAGAAAAGAAAATGGTCGGAATCCAGGATGACTCAGATGGAATGTTTTTCTGGTCTTTACGTGAGTGGCCTACTTCGTTAAGTAAAGTCAACTTAAACCAGAAAAACATTTTGATTTAGAATGGCTAAGGATTCAAAGATACTCTTTTCGTTTTACAAATCTCTGCATAACGAAGAGCACTTTTACGAACTTTCCGATCCATATTCGAATAATCCACTTCAACCAGTCCAAACCTTGGACCATATCCATCATTCCATTCTAAATTATCTAAAAACGACCAATAGTAATAACGTTCCACAGAGACACCTTCATCGAGTAACCGACGAATCGTTGCTAAATGGTTAACAATATACTGTTCCCTCTTTTCGTCTTTTTCATCAGGAATCCCATTCTCTGTAATATAGATGGGAAGTTTGTATTCATCCCAAATCCGATGACAAACAATAGAGAGTCCTTCCGGATAAATCTCCCAACCCAAATCATTTTTGCGAGAATCGGGACAATTTGGATCTACCATAGGCGTAGCAAATAAATTTCCAGGATTGTAACTGGCTTTAAAAAGATGGCGAGAGTAGTAATTAATTCCGATAAAATCACAGAAAACACCCTTCCCTTCTGGATAACCAAATCCAATGGGAAAGGATAACTTCCCTTCTATGAAACCTTTTGTTTGAATTTCATGAAATAGATAATCACTTAAAAAACAACCAAGACGTGCTAAAGGATGGGATGTTAGAGGTGCAAAAACAGCAAGATGGTGCGCAAAACCAACCTTAGTTTGTCCTGTAAAACCAGATTCCTTTCGAATTTTATGAATGAGTTTATAAGATTTGAGGTGAGATAGAATGAGCCGACGAGTGACTTTTAAATACGCAGGTATATCCCCATGACTTCCCGGAGGATATTTACCATCCACATAACTATCATTAGCAAAAACATTTGGTTCGTTGATCGTGCACCATTCGGAAACAAGATCGCCAAATTGTTTTACAGAAAATTCAACAAAGTTTAGGAATTCACTTACCGCATCCTTTCCTAACCATCCTCCCTTTTTCTGGAACCATTCGGGACAAGAAAAATGATGGAGTGTGACTAGAGGTTTGATCCCAGCTTCCAAAAGAAGTCGAAACTCATCACGATAATGAGCTACTGCATCCATTGACCATTCTCCCTCAGAGGGTTCGATCCGACTCCATTCAATACTCATCCTGTAACATTCTTGATTGAGTTTTGATAATAGCTTTACATCTTCCGCATAACGCGCATAATGATCGGCACCAGTAAAACTAGACTCTCCATTTCCGACTTTTCCAGCAAGTGACCAATGATACCAATTGTTATGAATATCTCCACCTTCAATCTGAGTGGCAGCGGTAGCAGAACCTAATAAAAAATCTTTCGGAAGTTCAAAACCTTTTGACATTCCCTTCTCCTTCTAGACAAGTTTCAAATTTTGTTTCATTAATAATTGCGATTATTTCTTCGCCATAGTTTCTTCTAAAAATTGATTTAGAGGGTATATGGTTTGAAAACTTTGGATTGCATCATCCATAAAATGATTGGATGTTAAATCAGTATTTTTTATCTTTTTTGCAACAGCAAATCCTTTGTATTTCAAAAACTCTAACGCAGGATGGTCTTTCGCAAAACCTTTAGGTGCTGTTTTCAATTTTTCCGCATAGAAAGTTGTTCCAAAATTTTGAACAAATTTTTGATTCTCTAAAATTTTTCGAAATGACTTTGTATCGGCGACAATCCTTTCTCTGATTTGTTGTAAGGCCTTGGGCTCCGGCTTATAACAACCACCACCGAGAAGAGATCCATCTGGTTCTATATGTAGATAATAACCTGTGCCATCAATCTTCCTGTTTCCTCCTCGCATAAAAATCCCGAAATGCGTTTTGTAGGGACTTTTATCTTTAGAAAAACGAACATCTTTATAAATTCTAAAAATACAAGATTTAGGATCGACTCCTCTGACAGTTTTATCAAACTTTTCTATTTCACCTAACAAAGAACCAGTAATCATAATCAATTCATTTTGGATTTCTTGAAACCTAGTTTTGTTTTCTAAAAACCAGTTACGATTGTTGTTTAGTTTTAATTCAGAAAGGAATTGAAGAATATTTTTGCCGATTTTCACTACAGATGAATTTCCTATTTTACCATTTTGTTTTTTATTAAAGAATTCGTAAAATAGAATGAGTGATCACATAACACAGTTTACAAAACCTTTTCGAAAAAAATCATCTCTTTATGGCCCAATCCTTATCCTTTCTTGAAATTGCCCAAAAGGCCTTAGTGGAAACAGGTAGTCCCATGAGTCCTTCTGAGATTTGGGCTTTTGCTGAAAGTAAAAAATGGAAAACTGATTCCGTAGGTAAAACACCTTGGGCAACCATCTCTGCACAAATTTATGTAAGTATCAAAAATGACCCAATCTCACCGTTTCAGCAAGTAAGCAAAAGACCCACTCGTTTTGCTCTGTCTGGCTGGGGTGAAACTATTGATCGAATAGTTTCTGATTTTAATGCAAGAATGTTGGAAGAAGAAAATATCCCCGTGAAGGAACGGAAACTACATCCAGTCCTTACCCAATTTGTATTTTCCCACCCCCACTTCCGAGCGTATACAAAGACGATTTATCATGAGATTTCAACAAAATCAATAAAAGGTAAAAATCGATGGTTACATCCAGATCTAGTCGGAGTCAGGTTTAACTTTGATGAATATACAGAAGAAACAGTGAGTCTGCAGAAATTAATGGCAACTGCAGATTGTTACCTCTTTTCCTTCGAAGTAAAAGTGAATTTGCATTTCGGAAATTTAAGGGAGGCGTTTTTTCAAGCTGTTTCAAATTCCTCTTGGGCCAACGAAGGTTATCTCGCAGCACTAAACATAGAGGAAGACTCTGACCTAATGGATGAATTATCGAGACTTTCCAAAGCCTTTGGTATAGGTGTTCTTAAATTGGATTCGACTAAACCTGAAGAAAGCGAAATATTATTCCAATCAAATCCCAAACCCAACCTAGACTTTACAACAATCGACCGTTTGGCGGAAGAGAATAAAAATTTTAGAGACTTCCTCAAAAACATTGCAGAGGATGTGAAGTTAGGAAAAGTTAAGAGCTCCTATGATACGAAGGAATAGAAACTTGCAAGTGGGCGTTCTCCATCGATTGGTGTATCGGGATTCTAATTAAGAAGGGTCGGAATCAAATTTATTTTTTAAACGTAGTATTTAGTTAGTCTTTAGCATTTTTCTCACACAGACCAAAGTCTCCAAAATAGAACGACTGGCGGAAGGTTTCATTCTCATCGAAATGACGGGAACAAAGTTGATCCCAGGAAGTAAGGTGCAAGTCGATGTGGGAAATCCCCCCCTACCTCCGAACATAAAAAAAGCCTCACATCTTTCGACGTAAGGCTTTTCCCAACATTTGTATGCGACATGTAAATGAACAAACAACGCATTAGTCTATATATACACGATCGTAATCGTGTATATTGTAAGCTCTGGCGATTCGTATCACTTGGCTGATCCAGCGCTTCGCGACTGAACTTACACCTGTGACCTATCAACCAGGTCGTCTGCCTGGACTACATACAACAGGTGCGATCTTATCTTCAGGTGGGTGTCCACTTATATGCTTTCAGCGGTTATCCCGACCGAACACAGGAGCCATGCCACTGGTGTGACAACAGATGCACAGTGTCCCTTCGGGTCAGACGAGTTTTGGCTAGGCTTACGCTTTCGCCAAACTCGCATTCTCGCAAACCAACGGGATCCAATTTTGGTATCTCTGCAAATCTCTTTCGCAATGATGTTTCATTTCGATGCCAATCTTTTAAAGTTGCAGGAGTATGGAATGCAAAGATTTCACGAGCTCTAGGTTTCGGATCTAAAAAGTTCGAAAATCGGATCACCTCGCCAGTGGCAATGTATGTAAAAGGTAAATGTTGTTTATGTAAATGTTTTAAAGTAGCTTTTGCATAGTTTTCGGCTTGTTCTTCATGGGTTGAAATTCGATGACCTTCTTCAGCTCTTTTAGCTTCCACAACTCCGCATGGCTTTCCATCGACAAACAAAAGATAGTCAACTGGCCCTACATCAGTCTGGTATTCTCTTACTGCTACACCCATACCAGCATTCAGATTGATTTTATTTAAATTTTGTATGATCCACCCAGCTTGCCCTAGTTGAATGTCAATTTGATCCCTAGCTATTTGTTCTGGATTCTGATTTACCATACAATCAATCTATTCGAAACACAGTATAACAGTTGCTTGAAACAGTTCATTAGAATTTAATATTATTTAATCCTAACAAATAATTTAACTGTTGTTTCACCATTGCCAACTCTATAGTTTTCAACAAAATTCGACAACTCCATTATACAAATCCCTAGGACAATTCTAGCTTCGAACATAAAAAAAGCCTCC
Organism: Leptospira congkakensis; assembly: GCF_004770265.1. NCBI lineage: Bacteria > Pseudomonadati > Spirochaetota > Leptospiria > Leptospirales > Leptospiraceae > Leptospira > Leptospira congkakensis. The sequence goes on along the minus strand of NZ_RQGQ01000009.1, from coordinate 295 downwards.
GATCTTTCGACCAAAGGCTTCTTCTTATCTAACTCTTTTTCCACTATATACAACAAAGGTTCTATTTTTCCCGAAGAGAGAAAGCCAACCGCAACGAACCATAGGGAGTGAGGTTGGGACTTTTGCGGAGCGTTAGCCTAGCAAAAAGTCCATCGGCGCAGACCGCCAAACAGAACAAAGTAGAACAAACAACGCTTAAATCTATACATACACGTTGACACGTGTATATTGTAATATGGTCAAGCCGATCGAGCGATTAGTATCACTTGGCTGAATCCATTACTGAACTTACACC